>OZ244943.1:979166-1305555 GCA_965222305.1 Reichenbachiella sp. | reverse complement strand
CTTCCAATCTATTCTTACCGAGCAATTTTTCTAGATTGAAATCAAATTGTTGGTACCTGATCTTAAAACTTAAGTCAAATGAGACGGTTTGATCAGGTTCATGTACCCCATATTCATACGAACCCATTCCAATGTTAATATTTCCAACCAAAGTCGGGTTGAAGAGGTGGTTGTACCTTGATGAGAGAAGGTGGGTTGCCCAAGTATAAGTGGTGTCATTGGCAAGGTTGAATTGATCCCTACTGGAATAGGCGTTCAATTCCAATTTACCTCGCTCACCGATTCGTTGTGTCACCCTGCCTGTCAAATCATAAAAAGTGGCGGAACTGTTTCTGACATTCACATCATTGATTTGATTCAAAACCCAATCGCTATACGTCGATCGGCCGGCTACAAAGAATGAACTTTTGTCTTTCATAATGGGTCCTTCGACCATTAAATGACTTGAGACCATCCCAATACCGCCGTTAACTGCATATGTGTCTCTGTTGCCATCCTTCATGCTTACATCTAGAATTGATGACAATCTTTGCCCATACTTGGCGGGTATACCTCCTCGGTAAAGTGTGATATCATCAACAGTTGCCGGATTAAATGCCGAGAAGAAACCCAGAAGGTGCGAATAGTTGAAAACCTGTGTGCCTTCTAGCATGACCAGGTTTTGATCAACGCTTCCGCCTCTCACATTGAAACCGGTAGCACCTTCCCCTACGGAGGTTACACCAGGGAGCAGCTGTATAGACTTTATTACATCCACTTCTCCAAGGAAGGTCGGGAGTTCTTTGATGGCTTCAATGGACATCATTTCGGTGCCTGATTGGGTAGAGGATACATTGCTGTCCTCAGCTTCACTGTATATGGTCACATCCTCAAGGGTGATGGAACTTTCAAACAGTTCAACATCGTATCGTCCATCAGAAACAATATTCAGGGATATTTGCTCAGTGTCATAGTTGACATACTTTACTATTACATTGTACTTGCCCGGACTGACAGCAATACTGAATTTTCCATTGATATCCGATACTGTCCCTGTTCCCAGTTCTTCAATAATCACCGATGCCCCGATGATGACATCACCAGTTTTAATATCTCGGATAGTTCCATTGAGCTTAGCCTGCTTTCCGAGTTCAAAATGCTCGACAGAACCAATGACTGTGGCATTAGTGCTTTGAGATTCTGATAGGAACTGACGGATCTTCTGTTTTTCAATATCGGCTTGAGGGTTTTTATAGAGGATGATGTAGTAGTTGTAAAAAATCACGTACGAAATCTCCGTATCAAGTAGAATGTCATTGAGAGCATGATCAAGCTTAGTGTTTGCATAATCTTTTTCAAGTTTGATGTTTGCCAACCATTGATCAATATATCTGAATTCGAGATTGTACTTATCTTCCAATCCTTCAATTAGCTCTTGCATGGACGCCCCCTTTTGATTAGAGCCAAGGATGATATCCTCAATGTTTTGAGCTTTTGAAATATGAAGTACGGCTAAGAATAAAAATACCGATATGAAAGCCGCTTTGTAAATCTGTGCGATGTTGATTGAGTTTATGCCGTAACGAGCCGTAAAGTTACTCTTGTGAACAGGAATAAAAAGTCGGCTAATTACATACTACACGAACGGTCGATTTACCATCTAAATAGTAAATTTGTTCATAAACACAACCTAACAACTCATGGAAAAGCACATTCTGCTCAATGCCGATGATTTCGGAGCAAATGATTTCATAGATCACGCAATTATCAAAGCTGTAACTGTAGAAAAAGTAAGCAGTGTATCTGCCTTTGTTACTCATCCGGATTCTCTCGATCGGATCAGCGATTTGAAAAGCCAATTCCCGGATCTTGGAATCGGTCTTCATTTTAGCTTTACCTCCGGCACTCCGGTGAATGGTCTGCCTTCTGTGTTGACGGACAAAGAGAACCAAGAGGGAGTTTTCTTCCAGCTTGCTCAGGACTATCGATACAGGCCTGTGTCTGCCAAGTCAAGGGAAATTGGTCGGGAGCTCGTTCGTCAACTTGACAAGATCAAGGGTGTATTGGGCACTTATGACCAAATAGACCATGTCACGGTGCATCATAACCTGAGCAATTTCGAACTTCAGTACTACTACAAGCAGGTCAAAATTCTTGCCGGCCTTGGCATCCCCATGCGCAGCCTTAATGCCTGGAGTAGCAGCCTGGCAATGGTGGATGACTATGACAGAAACCGCCTTGAGCTGGCACCTGTATTGAAAAGGGGGTTGGAGCTGAATATCTTCAACATTGATATGCTCGCAGATAAAAAAAGAAAGCGCTTTGCACGAAAGAGAGGACTCAAATATCCGGATTACCTATGTGATGTGATCTATGGGCAGCCTAGTCAGCGTCAATATGATTTCTTATTGAAGCACTTTCAGGGAGAGATTGACGATCAGGAATATTCCATAGAGTTTATGTTGCACCTTGGGGACAGATCGGCTCTCTCAGATGCAGAGTATGGAGCATGTGAAAGGACGCATGGTATCAACCCAGGATACTATGATACAAGACAGCTGGAGTTTGATGTTTTGATGGGCTATGACCTGGACACTAAGTTGGAGGAATATGGTGTAGAGAAGTCTTCCTATCGCGACTTGGACTTCATCGATTAGTCTGATGATAATCATTCAGGACGCTGATCATTGCCATATTATTTTTCATTGAGTGGGGGTACATTATTGGTGATAAATCGCAATGTCATGTCACTTAGAAAATTTAGAAACTCGACCTTCAAATTGATCAAAGAAGGCATTGGTCATTATATCGATCCCAATCATTTCATGGGCCACAGTTCGATGGAGGGCAATCCTCAGGAAGCATCCCATGGTGAGCTAAAGCACACCCGGAGAGGGTTTGGTGTTAGAAGGGGTAAATGAGCTCTTTGCCCGGGACTATTTTAAACAGTTACTCGGTGACTGTCTAAATAGCTATTGAATGATTTGAAAAACGTAACCAGACAAAAGCCGCTTGGACGGTTTTACATTACTAAGAAAATCAAGTTTGCAACCCCGGTTTAGCCAGAGCCTCTTCCAATCACCATTGGTAATTGAATCTCCAAAGTTCAAGAGCATCTTAGCAATTGAACAAAACTCAGTAGAGTTGAAATTGGATTATTGTACGAGATAATAGTACTTTTCTGAAAATTATTCAATATTTACATTCTAACATTAAATGCGTAATTTAGAACTGTACTCAACTAAATCTGCTATGAATTCACTCAAGACCAGCGCCATTTTCATTTCTTTGTTTTTTTATGCCCTAGTGGCTTTCTCTCAATCCAAAAATCCTTACAGGGATGGGGTAAGAGCGTACAATAGGCACGCTTACGATGATGCTGTTGCATTGCTGAAGCAAGCAATACAGGAGGATGGTTCGAAGGATCACGCCTGGTTTCTGCTAGCTATGTCCTATAAAAACCTTGAGCAGTATACTGAGGCCGACAGGGCGTTTCAACGACTGAATAGTATTAACCCGGACTTCAATGCGCGGTACCTTCTAGAGGCCGGCGAGATGTATGTCAATATGAACAAATTCAACTCTGCCAAAAATGCCTTTGATAAGTTCATCGACCGGACACCCGACATTCCGAAAAATACCAAACTGCGTCATATGGCCCTCAACAGGCTATACTATATCTCCGAAAGCCCTAAAATGCGGGCCAAAGATAATACGACTACTGAGCCAACTCCGGTTGAGCAGATCAATAGCATATCTGATGAGTTTACTCCGCAGATTAGCCCATTGGGAAATCGACTCTATTTTACCAGTAATAGAAAAGGTGGATTTGATCATATGAAAGATCCCAGTCGTGTCAACGATTTTGGGCAGGATATTTATTACTCTTTCGATGTGTATGAGGGTTGGTCTACACCTAAACTCATGCCTGAGCCGATCAATTCTATGAATGATGACTTTGGAGCTTCCTTTACCGGAGATGCCCAGACCATGGTGTATGTGCGATGCGGGGAAGAAGAAAGTGTCGGTGGATGTGACCTGTATATCGCCACCGTAGAAGGAAAGAAATGGACGGAGCCGGTAAACATGGGTAATGTGGTCAACAGCGAAGGTTGGGATTCTCAACCTTCCATAAGTTCGGATGGCTCGAAAATCGTTTTCGCATCGACCCGAGACGGTGGATACGGTGGGATTGACCTTTACATTACAGAAAAGAATCATTTGGGCGAGTGGGGAATCCCTCAAAACCTGGGAGGAATAGTAAATACCCCTTACAAGGATAGCTCGCCTTATCTCGCACCGGACGGAAAGTCACTGTACTACGCATCAGAAGGACATCCGGGACTTGGAGGTCAGGATATATTTTATTCATTGTTTGACAATGGTCGATGGACAAAGCCGCTCAACCTGGGTGCCCCCATAAACTCTACAGGGGACGATAAGAACTTCACTACTTCTGCAGCCGGTAAGGCCTTCTTTGCTTCGTCACGTTTGGATGGCGAGACACTAAACATTTTTGAAGTGGAGCTTCCTGACTTCCTTAAGCCAAAACCTTCCTTGGTCGTGCAGGGTAAGGTCACCAATGCCAGTACATCAGCCCCTGTGGATGCGCTGGTAATGGTTGAGGATTTGGAAAGCGGCGAAATACTTGCGATAAACAAAAGTAACTCTGAGTCAGGAGAGTATGTGGCGGTATTGCCGGTAGGGAGAAACTACAGCGTATCGGCTACTAAAGATGGGTACTTTTTCTATTCCACCAATTTCGATCTTCCCAAGGATACATTGGTGCTGGAAATGACTGCAGATATCCTACTGGAACCTATTACAAAAGGAACTAAGGTAGTACTGAACAATATTTTCTTCGAATCGGGTAGAGCAGAACTCAAGCCCATATCCTATGTAGAGCTCAGCAAAGCGGTGAAGCTCATGGAGCAAAACGCTACCATGGTTATCGAGATTGGGGGTCACACTGACAACCTGGGAAGTGATGCGGCCAATCTCGCACTTTCTCAAAAAAGAGCAGAGGCGGTGAAAGGGTATTTGGAGTTGTCCGGAATAGAATCGGCTCGTTTACAGGCAAAGGGATATGGAGAATCAACCCCAATTGCGGACAACAGCACGGCGGAAGGCCGTAAGGCAAACAGAAGGACGGAGTTTGTTATTGTGGAATTCTAATTGTCACTAAAATATTCGGGATTTTTCCATCTTTACAGGTCAAATTCTTTCTTATAGTACTGTATTGCCATAAAATTAGGTAAATAACCTATTTGATTTAAAGGAGGGTAATTTTAGCAATTGCCTCATAATGAGTATTTTTGCTTACACTTCCACGTGACCTTATCCCTAAAAGGTTTAACAGCAGCAAAAGAGAATGATAAGAAGTGTACTGGCCGTATTGTGCCTAACCTTAATCTCCGGGTTCAATAACATGGGCCTGGCTCAGCACGGTAATATCAAATTTGATCGTATTGGTACTGATGAAGGGCTTTCTCATGGCAATGTTACCGCTATAGTCCAGGATCACCTGGGCTTCGTTTGGATTGCAACGGAAGATGGTCTTAATCTATACAATGGTTATGAATTCCAGGTGTTTAGAACGTCACCTGATGACACAACCTCAATCGATGATAGCAGAGTGCTTAGTTTATGCGAGGATTCTAAAGGTAATCTTTGGGTCGGAACGAACACTCAACTCAATCGATTTGACAGAAATACTAATTCATTCATTCGGTATCAGTTTGATCCCGCTGACCCCAATTCATTAACGGGAGAGGGAGTAACCGTTGTATACGAACATTCCAATGGGTCTCTCTGGGTGGCTACAGGCGGAGGCCTATCCAAATTTGACTATGAAACTGGAGGTTTTAAGCATTTTGCGGCAGTCGAAAATAAACGAGATGCACTTCCTAGCAACAACATCACAGGTATCGCTGAAGATCGGGATGGAAACCTATGGCTTGCTACCAACAGGGGAGTGAGTAAATTCAATCCTGTGGATGAATCATTTGAGAACTACTCAAAATGGAGTTCTGGACAGATTAGTAGCGATAACGTAATTTCCATTTACTGTGACGATCAAAACAGACTATGGATTGGATACTTCGATACTGGTATGAGTATGATGGACCTGAATACCGGTCAGAGTTCTTTCTATCGATTTAGCGCCAATGATCCTAACTCTCTATCTGACAATTTTGTGCAGAAATTCATCGAAGATGAAAATGGCACTTTATGGATAGCGACGGATCATGGATTAAATACCATGAATCAGGATGGCTCATTCGAACGAATCATTCACAATACCAAGGACAAGTATTCAATCAGTGGTGATATCATCAGATGTTTTATGTTGGACTCTTCTGATCGTCTTTGGGTGGGAACCCGACTGGCGGGGGTGAATGTCTATGATAAAGAGAAATACGGATTCCAGCACTTTGCCAACAATCCCGTAGACCCCAATAGTTTGTCCAGTGATGTAACTGCCGGATTTGCAGAGGGAAAAAATGGAAATTTTGCTGTAGCGGCAGACGGTGGAGGTGTAAATTTTTACAACAGAAAAACAGGAAAATTCTCTCACCTGAGACATGATCCTAATAATGATAATTCTATCTCCAGTGATAAAGTTCTCGCCCTTGAGTATGACAACCGAGGCGGTCTGTGGATAGGGATGTGGAGCGGTGGAGTAAACCGGATTGAACTAAGTACAGGTCGAATCACGCGATACAAAAATGACCCTCAGGATAGCACAAGCCTACGCGGTGATAATATATTCGATTTGTTTAAGGACAGCAGGGGTGATATATGGGTAGGGACCTGGGGAAAGGGGTTTTGTAAGTACAATTGGGCAACTGATGATTTTGATAATTTCCCCGAGCTGAATGCTCAAATCAATGCGGAGTTGTTTTCCATCAATAAAATGGTCGAAGATAGAAACGGGTTGATTTGGATGGCATCTGAAGCCAATGGAGCTCATGTTTACAATCCTAATGATAGAAGCATGCGAAGTTATTATTCCAGTGACGAAAATGGGATTTCTTCGAATTACCTGTTTAGTATGATAGAAGATTCTAAGGGTAGAATTTGGCTAGGAACGAATGGGGCTGGAGCAAATATCATCGATACAGATATGAGTACTATTGAGGTGATTAGGGAGACAGACGGCCTTGTGAATGACGGAGTGACGGGAATATTGGAGGATGACAATGGACTGATCTGGATGAGTACCAACAATGGAATGAGTAGGTACAATCCCGAGACCAAAGAGTTTAAGAACTACACAAAGACGGACGGACTTCAGGCAAACCAATTTATGCCACGCAACAGTTTGAAGCTATCAACCGGCGAACTGCTGTTTGGTGGAAACTCAGGTTTTAACCTCTTTAATCCCAGCGATTTGAAAGAGAACACTGAGCCTCCGACTGTGCACATTACAGATTTGAAAATATCCAACAAATCTGTAGAAGTTGGCGATGATAAAGTGTTGAAAAAGAGTATTTTATATGCTTATGAGCTCGTATTAAGCTATAAGGAGAACTTCCTGACTTTTGAGTACGTGGGTTTGAGCTATAGACATACGGATAAGAATCGGTACAGCTACTACATGGAAGGTTTGCAGAACGAATGGATTGATCAGGGAACTCAACGATCCGTTTCGTTTACCAATCTAGAACCGGGTGATTATGTGTTTAGGTTAAAGGCCTTTAATAATGATGGCTATTCAAATGAAGAACCGCGAGAAATAAAGATTACCATCATTCCACCGATCTGGGGTCAATGGTGGTTTAGGATCATTGCAGCGTTGTTAGTGATTTATGGTATCTATTCTTTTTATAGATACCGTATTAATAGAGTGCAAAAAAATCAGGAAATACTCGAACGGAAAATAGCTGAAGCTACCGCTCAAGTAAAGAGCCAGGAGGATGAACTCCAACTACAAAAGGATAGTCTGAAGGCTGCCATTAGGGATACAAACACTGTATTGAAGGAGGCGATAGAATCGGGGAACTTCAAGGCCCGAATAGATACGGACACCAAAACGGGTGATTGGAAGGATCTGGGTGACTCAATCAATCAGCTCTTTGAATCGGTCTGGAAGCCTTTTGAAACTGTCAACAGGATTGTCAATCGGATGGCTGAAGGGGATCTCACAGAGCGCTATACTGATGATGCTAAGGGAGATATCTTGCTGCTGGCCCAAAACCTCAACAAGGCCATGGAAAACATGACCGAACTCATAGCGCAAATCACCAACCAGGCGGATGAAATTGGAAGTTCATCCGAAGATATGCTTGTGAGCAGCCAGGAGATGACTTCTAGCACCGGGGAAATTGCTTCTTCAATTGGCGAGATGAGCAAGGGAGCTCAAGAACAGGTGATGAAGGTGGATGAGGCTTCCAACTTAATTGAGGGAATACTTAGATCCTCTTCCGACATGGGAGATCAGGCCGAGTCTATCAATGGCACTGCAGAGCTTGGGGTCAACAAGAGTAATGACGGTATGCAGCATATCGAACGATTGGATGCAGGAATGAGGAAAATTCTTGAACATTCGGCCAAAACCAATGCGTCCATTGAGGCGCTGACCAAGCGCTCTGAAGAGATCAATGGAGTCGTCAGAATCATCAAGGACATCGCATCACAAACTAATCTGCTTGCATTGAATGCAGCCATAGAAGCTGCACAGGCAGGTGATGCGGGTAGGGGCTTTGCTGTGGTTGCCGAGGAGATTCGTAAGCTGGCTGAGGATTCTAAAAAGTCAGCGGGTGAAATCGAGGAGCTAATCGCCGGGGTCCAGGTAGATACCACAGCAACTGCAGCCATGATCTCAGAAATGGGTGCCAGCATCAAGGAAGGTGAGGATGCGACTGTACTGTCACGTACGGCTTTTGAGGAAATCACCAAATATTACTCGGAGACACTTGAAAAGTCTGAAAGGATTCTGAGCTCTACCAAAAGACAAACCGAAGACATTGGCAATGTGGTCAATATGATCAATGCTGTGGTGGTTATTGCAGAGCAGACGGCTGCTGGCACTGAGCAAACGGCCAGCTCGTCTTCGGAACTCTCCGTGGGGATGACCAACTATGCGGAAAAAAGCCAGCGATTCTCAGAAATTGCTGATGAACTAAGAACCAAAGTTGGGCGATTCGTTTTGAAAAAGCAGGAAGAAGAAATGACCGATTTATAACATTCGGAGAGAATGATTCCTACGTAGATAGTTTGATTCTCGCTGAGATTTTAATACATTATACATGTATTTGTTTATAAAAAATCAGCTGGAAATTGAACTATTCTTATCATGTACTCAGACCGCCATTCCTTATTTTTTTCACCTTGTTTTATGGTTTGGCGTTTGGCCAAAGAAACATAAAACTTGACCATCTCACTGTTGATGATGGCTTGTCACAAGGCAACGTCAATGTGATCACTCAGGATCGATTGGGCTTTATGTGGATGGGTACCCGAGATGGTCTCAACCTCTACAATGGTTATGATTTTGAAATTTTCAGAAACGATCCTGAGGATTCTACTACCATCACCAATAACTACATCAGGTGTATTGTAGAGGATCAGAAAGGAAACTTCTGGATTGGCACACTCAATGGCTTGAACTATTACAACAGGGCTAAGGATTCCTTCAAGCGCTACTATCACGATCCGGACTTTCAAAGCTCACTCCCTAATGACAACATCATTTCTCTGCTGATAGATACAGAAGGGGAGATTTGGGTCGGTACAGCCAATGGCTTGTGCAGATATGAGACGGAGAGCGACAGCTTTGAGCGATATGTTCACAGGACAGAGTCCAACATTTATACGAATGATAATGTTAAATGCATCACTCAAGATCAGGACGGTATTCTGTGGCTAGGCACAGGTAATGGTCTGTTTCGATTTGAGAAAAACGCTCGTTCGTTTATTAAATACTCCTTCGATGAGAATGATGCAAATACTCTAAGCAGCAACGATGTCTATGCATTGTATGTTGATGATTTAAACAATCTTTGGATTGGTACCTACGATAACGGCATCAATAGGCTGGATGATGGTCGCAGGTTTGTGACACGGTATGGGGTAGACCCAAATAGCGACAAGGCCATCTCCAATCGACAGGTACAGACCATTACGCAGGATGCTAACGGACGCATTTGGATTGGGACAGATGTTGGTCTAAACGTGCTGGGTGCCGATGGTCGGATTGAGAAATATTTTGCCAACTCGGATGACGATCATGCACTTAGCAGCAGTATTGTTCTTGATGTTTTCATCGATTCTGATGAGAGGGTGTGGATAGGTACTATGTACGGGGGGATCAACACTTATGACCCTGGCAAGTATGGTTTCAAACATTATAAGCGGGACGCGAGTAATCCAAAATCATTGAATCATAACAATGTGACTGATTTTGCCGAGGATGCAAAGGGGAATCTATGGGTAGCTACCGATGGAGGAGGACTTAATTATTTTAATCGTAGAACTGGAGAGTTTACAGGCTATGTGAGTGATCCAAACAATACCAATAGCATTACCAACGACAAACTCCTGGCGGCCAAGCTGGATGATGAGGGAATCTTGTGGATCGGAATGTGGAATGGGGGGCTCAATAGTTATGATCCAAACATGAGAAGGTTTACCCGGTATCTTCATGACCCTGAGGATCCTACCAGTATAGGAGACAACCGTGTGTTTGATATCACTACCGACAACAATGGTGACATCTGGTTTGCCACTTATGGCAATGGATTGGGGAAGTTTGACAGGCAGTCAAAGACGTTTTCAACCTACAATCACGACCCTAATAATCCCTCGACCATCGCTGAAAACGCCATTATCTATATGCATATTGATCACCTCGGGCATATCTGGTTAGCTACTGGAGAGACCGGCCTGGATGTCTTTGATCCAACGACAGAAAAAGTGAGACACTATACTTCCGGAGATGGAGAGGGCAGTATATCAGAGAATGTGGTCAACTGTATATTCGAAGACTCTAAAGAAAGACTCTGGGTCGGAACTAATGGAGGCGGTCTCAACTTGTACAACCGGGAAGGAGACAGCTTCTCTGTAATACGAAGGAGCGATGGCCTGCCAAACGATGTAATCAACGGCATACTCGAAGACGATGAAGGGGTATTATGGATAAGTACCAATCATGGTTTGTCCAGATTTAATCCAGAGGAAATGACTTTCAAAAATTACGATAAGAGTGATGGTTTGCAAAGCAACGAGTTTAACCGGTGGGCCTTTTTTAAACTCAATAGTGGTGAAATGGCATTTGGTGGTAGCAAGGGATTCAACGTCTTTCACCCCGATGATCTGCAGGAAAATGTGGTGCCACCTGCGGTGTATGTGACAAACTTTAAGCTCTATAACGAAAAGGTTGAGATCGTTGAGAAAGGGGTTTTGAATCAAAACATTATCTATACTAATGATATTACACTTGACTATAATCAAAACTATTTCTCTTTTGAATTCATAGGATTAAACTACCGCCAGACGGAAAAGAACGAATACCAGTATTATTTGGAGGGATTTGAGGATGATTGGATTGACTCTGAAAAATTGCGTACGGTCTCCTATACAAATGTGGAGCCGGGAGAATATACCTTCAAGGTGAAGGCTTCTAATAACGACGGTAAGTGGAGTGAAAAAAATGCAGAAATCAGGATTGAAATTACACCTCCATTGTGGTCTACCTGGTGGTTTAGAATTGCAGCAGGATTAGCAGTGGTGGGCTTGATATTTTGGTATCAAAGAAGCAAGTCCATCCAAAATAAGAATGCTCAGGAAATCCTCAAAATGAGAATCAATGAAGCCACAAAACAGGTTGAGCAACGAAACGCAGAACTAGAAGGGCATAGCGAGAGTTTGCAGCTGGCGATAGAGGAAACAAATCATGTTGTGAAGGAAGCTGTGGAATCCGGAAACTTCAATGCAAGGATTGATACAGATTCTAAAACAGGAGAGTGGAAGTCGCTAGGAGAGTCTATAAACCAACTGTTTGAGTCGGTATCCCTTCCTTTTAGTTCCATTAATCAGATAGTCACCCGGCTAGCCAAAGGAGATCTGACAGAGCGCTTTAGAGGGGAGGCCAGAGGAGAGATCGGGCAAGTGACAGACAATCTGAATCTAGCCATCGAAAACCTGACTCAGTTGGTAGGTGAGATCACTTTATACGCAGACGATCTTAAGTCGTCATCCAACGAGATGCTATCGAGTAGTGTTGAGATGAATTCCAGTACGGGTGAGATAGCTTCATCAATCTCTGAGATGAGCAAAGGGGCGCAGGAGCAGGTCGCCAAAGTAGATGAATCTTCCAATCTGATCGAAGGAGTGCTCAAATCTTCAGGTGAAATGGGTGATCAGGCAGTTTCGATCAACAGCACGGCAAAATTGGGTGTTGAAAAAAGTGAGGAAGGAAAGGGCTCAATGGATGAACTCGATATGAGTATGAAAGACATCCTGGACTTTTCTGCAAAAACTAACGAGTCGGTGTTGGCATTGACCAAAAGGTCAGAAGAGATCAGTACGGTGCTCAGGATCATCAAAGATATCGCTTCGCAAACAAACCTACTTGCGCTTAACGCTGCCATAGAAGCGGCTCAGGCAGGTGAATCCGGTCGTGGTTTTGCTGTAGTGGCAGAAGAGATCAGAAAGCTAGCCGAAGACTCAAAGAAATCTGCGGGAGAGATAGAAGAGCTCGTGAAAGGTGTGCAGGATTACACTTCATCCACTGCTGAGCTCATGTCCCAGATGGACTCAAGGATCCAGTTGGGTGAACAAGCAACAGAGCAATCCAAGAAGGCCTTTGTTGAGATCAGCAAATACTACTCTGAAACGCTCGCCTTGTCAGAACAAATACTGACTGCCACCAAACAGCAAACTTCTGACATAGGAGACGTAGTGAATATTATCAACGGGGTAGTGGTCATTGCAGAGGAGACAGCCGCCGGTACCGAAGAGACAGCCGCTTCGTCCAATCAACTGTCGGCCGGTATGGTCAACTATACTGATAAAAGTAAACGGGTGTCCGAAATCGCAGATGAACTGAGCGAGAAAGTAGGGAAGTTCGTACTGTCCGCCAAAGCGCAGATCAAAGAAATAGAAGAAGTGTAATCAGCAATTAATCGAAATTGATTCGTGGAAATTCGACCCTGAAAGTTGCTCCGTTTCCGGGTACGCTTTCGCAGGTCACTTTTCCGCTCAGTAGCTCCGTAAATCTTTTGACTATCGATAGGCCCAACCCTGTGGAATCCTCACCGGCGGTAGGCTTGGCAGTAAGTCGGGTAAACTTACCAAATAGCTTTTTTTGATCTTCTTTGGTGAACCCCGGGCCTTCGTCTTTTATCAATGCATAGACCGAGCCTTCGTTGCTGTTGACATGAGCTTCCACTTTTGCCCCAGGATCGGAAAACTTCAAAGCATTTGATACCAGGTTATCAAAAATCTGGGATAGATAAGTGGTGTCTGCCAGGATAGAAGTATCCGCGGGCCCCTTGCCAAAGGTCAGATTAATTTTTTTGTTTTCAGCGGCTACACCGTGCCCTGAAATAATCTTTTCTACGAAATCAGCAAGGTTTACTTCGTCTAGGGAGACGTTAAGTGTTTTGGTCTGCACATCCATTTTCAACACTTTGTGAATGATGTTTTCAGCCTTTTCTGTAGAGTCCAGAATCATTTTTACATTGGACTTAGTCTCTTCGCTAGGATTTTCCATGAGCAGGAGGCTAGTGACACTGGTGATGTTTGCGACCGGGTTTTTTAGGTCATGTGCCAATATCTGCATCATGTATTCCCTTTCTTCCAGGTAGCTTTTCAGTACGTCGCTTTGCTCAGCGATTTTTTCTTTTTGGGCGACCAGGATCTTGTTCTTGTCTTCAAGCATCTTCACCGCACTGGTACGACTCACTTCAAAGACAAGGGTGATCACGAATATGATCATAAGGAGTCCAGTCAAAATGGTGATGTACCATACAACCCTTTGGTCTATGTTATACTCCTCGGGAAGCGAAATACCACTGTAGGCCAGCCAACCAAACCAAAGCATGACACCTAACGATATGACGGCCCATACTATGGATGAGCTACGACTGACCACCAGCATGGCTAGAATGGGTACCGAAATAATCCAGGGATAGATGCCTGACCAGATGCCTCCCGAAAAGTAGGTTAGGACAAATACGGCCATAGCACCGATCAGCACATATAGATTGCCTATCCAGTTGATATTGATTCTGGTTCTGACCAGGAGGGGGAGTAGAAGGAACCCCACTACGTTAAATATCATTAGATATACACCCTTGTCGTATTCAAAAAGAACACTGAGCCAAACGTATGAATTGGAAAAAAGGCTTGTAAGCAAACTAGCCTTGACGAGTAATCGGGCCTGCCTAAGCTTGGTCTGATCCCTGTAGTACCACTTATTGATGAAGAAATCCACCAACCGATTCCATGCTGCTATCATAATCTAATCTGGGTGGATCGGGTTAAAAATAAATTCTTCTAATCGGCAAATAAATACATTTCTCTAACCACATACAATTTACAGAAATAGATTGCCTTTTGAGCTTATATAAAAATATGAAAAAACGACTTATTAATAAAGGAAATCAATTAAATATGGTCCCATCCATGTACTCTGCTGTTTTGTCAGTATATACAGCCTTGCTCAAAATTTGAGTTATTTTCAAATAATAAAATCGTTGTATTAGAAATTCGCCAACATCATTTTTCAAAAGTCATCTCAATCTCTGTGCCCTGATTTATTTCACTTGTGATGTCCATGGCGACATGATTGAGTGCCAAGAGATCCTTGCAAAAGGCCAGCCCAAGGCCGGTGCCCTTTTCTCCATTGGTTCCCGGGCGTGATCTGACTATTTTTTGACCATTGAGCACTTCGGCGAGTCTGAGGTCATCCATGCCTATTCCACTGTCTTTCATTCTAATCAATGAGTGACCATTGGTGTTTTCAAAATCAAAGGTGATATGACCGCCTTGAGGGGTAAACTTTATTGAGTTGCTTATTAGGTTTCTGAAAACCAATAGTAAATGATCAGGGTCCGCGGTTACATAGGATTCAGTATCGAGGTGATTTACCACTTCAATGGACTTGTTGTTGATGGGGAGTCTGTATAAAGAAATGCTTTCTTCAATTAAATCAGCAACATTGATCCGCGATGGTTTGGCGCTAAATCCCTCAAATTGAGTTTTCACCCAATTAAGGAGGTTGTCTAGTGTAGAAGAGACCGTATTTACTTGAGAAGAGATTTTGTGAATGATCATCTCCATTTCCTCGGGATTCATATGATCTGCCAGTTTTAGCACTTCCTTTAGGCTATTGAGTGGAGTCCTAAAGTCATGCGATACGATGCTCAGGAGCTTGTCTTTGGTCTTGTTGTGTACTTTGAGTTCCTTTTCTATTGCCTTCAGTTTTGTCACATCAAAAGCATAAGCGAATGCACCTATTATACGGTGGTCATGATCATAGAGAGGCATATACTTCCCAAATACATCTACTTTCTTGTGATGAATTTCAAGCTCTTCATCTATTTCGATGGTTTCACCTTTCAAACATCTATCCACCAACTCAACCTTGTCGTCAATATAGGACGAGGGCACTACCTCGTGATAGATTTGCCCTTCCAGGTCTGAGACCTTCATGTTAAATGAATCTGCATACATGTTGTTGACCACAAGCAATCTACCATCTGTGTCAATCATTGAGAGATATACCGGAAGATTGTCTATGAGGGATC
Source organism: Reichenbachiella sp. (assembly GCA_965222305.1). Taxonomy (GTDB): domain Bacteria; phylum Bacteroidota; class Bacteroidia; order Cytophagales; family Cyclobacteriaceae; genus Reichenbachiella. The sequence continues at coordinate 1,289,821 of OZ244943.1, read as the reverse complement.
TCATAAATAATCGGTTCATCATCAATTCGTGATGCTGCGTGATGATTTTTTGTTGATTAGTTTCTGCGTCGATCGATGATTTTTCCAGCATTTTATTGCTTTCCGAAAGGTCCTTTTGAAAAATAGAGGTGAAAAAGTAAATGCACATTCCGGCGGATAAAATATTGATTTCGGCTAAAATGAACCCTTCATCGAATGGCAGGTCAGCAAAATGTTGCCTGGCGGCCATCATGAGCATGGCTGAACAGACGTATGCCACATACATAATAACCTTCAGGGGGTTGTCTAGTAGGATAACCACTATTGCCGAAAATCCAATAATGAATACTTCATTGGCTCTGTTTTCAGTAGGAAAGTTGACGATTGCGCTGAAAGCAATAATGTTCATTAATAGGTAAGAAGAAAAGATGAAGAAATGCCTTGCTTTTCGTGTTTTACCAATAAAATTTAAGAGAAACGTTGGGGCGATCCAGAGTGGGATGCAGGACAATACAAGTAGTGTGTGCCGATAGCTACCTGTCAAAAAATTACTTAAGGCATACATTATCGCTAATACCAACATTATCAGCGAAAAAGTATTGACTAAACGCACTCTTCTCTGCTCGATCATGTCGAGAGAGGGTACCACCCCCAGGTTAACTGTTGTTTCTACTAACTTTCTCAATCGTCAATCTTCCTTAAAGTTTAAAGCACTTTGAGGTGGCTTATATACGGGACAACGTTCAGGAAGAACACCTTGAGGAGCAGCTGCATTGCTATCTCAAAATGATCAATTACACTTTAGTAAGATACGGATTTACAAATATTAATCCTACCGAAGCTCTCCTAAATCCATATAGGTCAATTACTTAAATATTTTAGGAATATTTCTAATGTCATTAAGTGATGATTGTTTTGAATGTCTGTCAATAGGGTTCGGGAATTGATCTTAATTTCTTATTTTTGCGCTTCAATTTTCGAATTGGGCGACAACAATACCCTCCAACAGATATTAAAACTGCGATAACAAATTAGAATATGGCAAAGACCTTGTTTGATAAAGTGTGGGATGCACATACCGTCAGAAGCATAGAAGGCGGACCGGATGTTTTGTTTATAGACCGTCATATGGTGCATGAGGTGACGAGTCCTGTGGCTTTCTTGGGCCTAAAGAACAGAGGGCTCAAGGTGATGCACCCTGAAAAGACTTTCGCTACAGCTGACCACAATACACCGACCATTAATCAGCACCTGCCAGTAGCTGACCCATTGTCAGCATCACAGCTGAAAGCACTGGAAGAGAACGCCAAAGAACATGGTATTTCTCACTGGGGGCTTGGACATGAGAAGAACGGTATTGTCCACGTGGTTGGTCCGGAATACGGTATCACACTTCCCGGTGTGACTATGGTGTGTGGTGACTCTCATACATCGACACACGGAGCTTTTGGCGCGATCGCTTTTGGTATCGGTACCTCGGAAGTAGAGATGGTGCTTTCTTCACAGTGCATCATGCAGCCCAAACCAAAGAAAATGAGAATCACCATCAACGGGGATTTACAAAAAGGAGTGACTCCTAAAGATGTGGCTTTGTTCATTATTTCTCAATTGACCACTTCGGGTGCTACAGGGTACTTTGTAGAGTACGCAGGAAATGTATTTGAAAACATGTCAATGGAGGGTCGAATGACCGTTTGTAACCTCAGTATCGAGATGGGTGCACGAGGCGGTATGATCGCTCCTGATGAAAAGACCTTCGAATATGTGAAGGGACGTGAGTTCACTCCAAGTGGAGCAGATTGGGACAAAGCCATGGATTACTGGCAAACGCTTTACACAGAAGATGGTGCTGAGTTTGACAAAGAATTGACTTTTGACGGAGCGAGCATCGAGCCGATGATCACTTACGGTACGAACCCTGGATTGGGTATGGGCATCAGCAATAGCATTCCTACTGCTGATCAGATTGATGGAGGAAAGGCCAGCTATGAAAAGTCACTTTCTTATATGGCTTTCAACGAAGGGGATTCAATGATCGGCAAGAAAATCGATTATGTATTCCTGGGTAGCTGCACCAATGGTAGAATCGAGGACTTCAGAGCTTTTGCTTCCATCGTAAAAGGAAAGAAGAAAGCAGATCATGTGACGGCTTGGTTGGTGCCTGGTTCTCATAAGGTAGAGGCCGCCATTAAAGAAGAAGGGATTTTGGATATTATCACCGAAGCTGGCTTTGAACTAAGAGAGCCTGGATGTTCAGCCTGTTTGGCGATGAACGATGACAAAGTGCCTGCAGGTAAATTGGCAGTAAGTACGTCAAACAGAAACTTCGAAGGAAGACAGGGGCCTGGATCTAGGACGCTTTTGGCGAGTCCGTTAGTAGCGGCAGCCTCAGCGATTAATGGTGTCGTATCAGATCCACGTGAATTGATCGAAGCTTAATAAAAATTTGTAAAACCTTAAACTGTCGATAGTCGACTGTCAACGGTCGACTGATGACTGAAAGCTAATAAAATGGCATACGATAAATTTGAAATACTAACCAGCACTGCAGTTCCTCTTCCCATCGAGAACGTAGATACAGACCAGATCATACCTGCAAGATTCCTTAAAGCAACTGAAAGAAAAGGATTCGGGGACAATCTCTTCAGGGATTGGAGATACAACAATGACGATTCTCCTAAGGAGGATTTCATACTTAACAACTCAACTTATTCAGGAAAAATCCTGGTAGGAGGAAAGAACTTCGGATCCGGGTCTTCTCGTGAGCACGCTGCCTGGGCGATCTATGATTATGGATTCAGATGTGTGATCTCTAGTTTCTTTGCTGATATCTTTAAGAACAACTGTTTGAATATTGGTGTTCTGCCTGTGCAGGTGAGTGCTGAATTTGCTGATAAGATCTTTACAGCTATCGAGTCTGACCCAAATACCGAGATCAAAGTGGATCTTCCTGCACAAACGGTTACTCTGGTTGCGACAGGTGAGTCAGAAGGTTTTGATATCAACTCGTACAAGAAGGGCAATATGCTCAATGGGTTTGATGATATCGACTACTTACAAAACATTAAAGGAGACATTAAAGAGTTCGCTGCTAATTTGCCTCTATAATTTCCCTTGTCTAGAAAAGTAGAAATATTAGACACTACGCTTCGCGATGGTGAACAGACCTCAGGTGTTTCGTTTACCGAAGGAGAGAAGCTTCAGATTGCTCAGGTTCTACTTGGGGAACTTAAGGTCGATAGAATTGAAGTAGCTTCAGCCAGGGTATCAGATGGTGAGTTTCGCTCAGCAAAGAAGATCCTTGATTGGGCCAATGCTAATGGCTATGGTCATGCGGTGGAGATTCTTGGGTTCGTCGATGGTGATATTTCCCTCAAGTGGATCAAAGACGCTGGAGGACAGGTAATCAATCTTCTCTGCAAGGGATCTAAAAAGCATTGCGAAAAGCAGCTAAAAAAGTCCCTGGAGGAACACCTTGCTGACATCACAAAAACCGTGAATATCGCCAATGAGATGGGTATTATAGTCAATGTCTACCTGGAGGATTGGTCTAACGGCATAAAAGACTCAAAAGAGTATGTACATGATATGGTACAGGGTCTTTCCAGGTTGAAAGTCAACAGAATCATGCTACCGGATACATTAGGGATGCTCAATCACAAGCAGACCCGCGAGTACTGTACAGATATGACGTCTTCGTTCTCGGAGATGAAGTTTGACTTCCATGCACACAATGATTATGACCTATCTGTAGCCAATGTATATGAGGCTCTTGAGTGCGGTTTTACTGGTGTGCATACCACATTGAATGGTCTAGGAGAAAGAGCTGGAAATGTACCTCTATCCAGTGTGATAGGCATGGTGAAGGATCATTTAGGCTATGACCTGAATATCGATGAAACCAAACTGTACAAGACCTGTAAACTGGTAGAATCGTACAGCGGCATTCGTATCCCTGCGAATAAACCGTTGATCGGAGAGTTCGTATTTACTCAAACCTCCGGTATTCACGCCGATGGGGATAACAAGGACAACCTTTATCATAATAGTATTAACCCTGAGCGATTTGGAAGAACCTATTCTTACGCGCTTGGGAAGATGTCCGGTAAGGCGAGCATCAAAAAGAACCTCGATGAACTGGGCATATCATTGAGCCCTGAGGATACAAAAAAGGTAACAGCTAAGATCATTGAGCTTGGCGACAAGAAGGAGTCTATCTCAAAAGAGGATTTGCCTTTCATTATTAAGGATGTTTTAGGTACTCAGGTAGTTGAACCTTCAATTAAGATAAAGAACTACTCACTATCTGTAGCTCAAGGACTTAGGTCTATGGCAACTCTATGTATAGAGGTGAATGGAGAGGATCATGAAAAGACAGCTTCTGGTGATGGTCAGTATGATGCTTTCATGAATGCACTGAACCTGATCTATAAGGATTTGGATAAAGAACTTCCACGATTGGTGGATTATGAGGTGCACATTCCTCCGGGAGGAGAAACGGATGCTTTGGTGATTACTACCATCAGTTGGGAAAATGGTCACCGATTCAAGACACGTGGGTTGGATTCTGACCAGACGGTGGCGGCCATCAAAGCGACCATCAAAATGTTGAACATATTAGAAAACGATATATAATGGATTTTAAAATTGGTGTATTAGCAGGTGACGGTATCGGACCTGAAATAGTAGAGCAAGCAATCAAAGTAATGGACGCTGTGGCTACTAAGTTTGGACATAATTTCAACTATTCAGAGGCATTGGTGGGAGCCATTGCAATTGATGAAGCGGGCGACCCTTACCCGGATGCTACACACCAGGTTTGCTTGGATTCTGATGCGGTTCTATTCGGAGCCATCGGAGATCCTAAGTATGACAATAACCCGGCTGCCAAAGTAAGACCTGAGCAAGGTCTTTTGGGTATGAGAAAGAAATTAGGGCTTTATGCCAACATCAGGCCTGTGGCTACTTTCCCTTCTTTGATCGGTAAGTCACCTTTGAAGCAAGAGATCGTAGAGGATGTTGATTTGGTGGTTATTCGTGAGTTGACAGGTGGTATCTACTTTGGTGCGAGAGGACGTTCTGAGGATTTGACTTCAGCCTTCGATACTTGTGTGTACACAGTAGAAGAGATCGAAAGAATCCTAAAATTGGCGTACCAATATGCTGGCAAAAGAAACGGCAAAGTAACTGTAGTAGACAAAGCCAATGTGCTTGCTTCTTCAAGACTTTGGAGAGAAGTGGCTCAGAGAGTAGAGAAAGAATACACGGATATTGAGACTGATTACATGCTAGTGGACAATGCTGCGATGCAGTTGATCCAATGGCCTAAGAAATTCGACGTGATGGTGACTGAGAATATGTTCGGTGACATCCTGTCTGACGAGGCTTCTGTAATTACAGGTTCCATGGGTCTCCTTCCTTCAGCATCAGTAGGAAAGGAAACTTCGGTATTCGAGCCTATTCATGGGTCATACCCTCAGGCAGCAGGAAAAGATATTGCCAATCCATTGGCGACTGTACTTTCAGCAGCTATGCTTTTGGAGTCTCTTGACTTGATGGAAGAAGCGAAAGCAGTGAGAGACGTAGTAAACAAGTCTATCGAAGAAGGCTATGTAACCGTAGATATCGCCGGTGACGGAAAATCATACAAAACCTCTGAAGTAGGAGACTGGTTGGCTAAGAATATTTAATAGTAGTTCGTATACGAACTGAAAGCCATCCTGAGCAATCAGGATGGCTTTTTTAATGTGCTACAAGGAATAACTATGGTCTTAAACTCGCCTCTTTTGTTCTATTGGCCGATACCGTTGCACTTCCCTGTGTTGTCAACACTGCGTTATTATTTATATAGATGTAATCGAAATAGTAAGTACCGGGTTCCAGATTGCTGAAAAAAACTTCTCCTTGCTCATTGGACACGCGGCTGTCAAAACTTCTGGAATCGTCCAAATCTTCCTGACTATAAAATATAAATACTTCGGCACCAGAGAGACGATCTCCATTGTCGTCATAGCAGGTGATTTTAAGGTCTCCCGTATTGGTTATGTCACAGGAGAATAGCATGAACAGACACGCTGCTGCTAAAACCAGAAATTTGATGTGGGTCATAGGTTGGATTATGATTTGGTAAAAAATTTAGAAAAAGTGTATTGAAGCCGGCTCCTTTTGAGGATCCTCTGTTTAAGAGAAATGAAAGTACTAATAATAAACCGTTCTTGAAAATCGGTTAGAGAGGAATCTAGTAAACGCTCTTTCCAATGGTGCTGTGAGGATGACTTTTTTCATCCGTCCCTTCTGTTAGTTCATTCTAAATAAGAAATTCTTTTGCTGATTTTGATAAGTTAGAGGTCATTCTGTTTAAATTCATTTTAAGCAAAAATTGTAGCAGTTATTTTGACAATGAAAATGACCAAAGCATCTCTTACTCTATTGTTTCTGATAGTTTGCTTTCATTCATCAGTATTGGGTTTGACCTCAGGAGAAATAAACCCTATCGAAAACATAAGTGTAAATCAATGGACCGCAGGTGATGGCTTGTCGTCCAACAATATCACCAGTGTATTTCAGGATTCGCAGGGTCTGATCTGGATTACGTCATTCAATGGACTTATGGTTTATGATGGTGAGCGGTTTGAGATATATGATGTGAGCAACCTGGATATTTTGGATACAGATGGGGTGTATAGTACCATAGAAGGACCCGATGGTGTAATCTACATTGCCACTCAGGGAAGCGGTATACTTAAGTATGAGCAAGGCGAATTCTCCAGATTCGAAAGCAAAGGAGAGACGATACCAAAATCAGTCAGAACCATACACATGCCGGAAGAGGGAGTGATGTATATCGGCACATCAAATCGGGGACTGTACCAAGTCTCAAATGGAGTTTCATCCAAAATTGATTATCCATCTATTAATCAAAGTACGATTGTTTCAATAGTCTCCGATTCTTCAGATGGAATTTGGATTGCAACGGAGGGGCAGGGGTTATTCAAATATGACAAAAGCGTATTTTCCAAACTGGATTTATCCAATGGTTTGGTAAGTAATAACATCACCTCTTTATTGTACGATGATCAAAACAGACTTTTCATTGGTACTGACAATGGCTTGCAAATAATGAATGCCAAAGGCGATCTAAGTCAGGTAGATGCAGTCAGCAAGGCTTACATCAACAGGATGCTGCTGGACGATGATCAGTTGCTCTGGCTTGGAGGTGAAAATGGTGTGGGACGATGGGATGAAGCGACAGGAAGTCTCGAATGGCTATCGAAGAAAAAAGGTCTTGATTTTGTCAGAATCAGTGGAATGATCCTTGATCAGGAAAAAAACATATGGCTCTCGTCCAATAGGTCCGGGTTGATTCAAATCAAGGAGAGCCAGGTTTCCAATCTAATGGCCCCTGAACTTTCCAGCAATCGTGTGTATATCGTAAAAGAAGCCGGTAATAAGTTTTACATCGGGACGGATCAAAACACTATCGATATATGTGAAGGCCTGAAATGTGGCCGGCCTATTCGCCTGAAAACAGACCTGAAAGGCAATGGCGTGCGGGATATATACGAAGACGATGACGGGTCTCTATGGCTCGCCACCTATGTCGGCATCATCCATTGGGATAAGGGAAAGGAGACAGTCTATTCTATAGAGTCAGGAATGCCCGCGAATAATTTCAGAACTGTCCATAAAGACAGCCGGGGCTACTTCTGGTTTGGATCCCGATCCGGAGGGCTGGTCAAGTTTAAAGATGGAGAAATCATAAAAGTCTTTTCCTCTCAAAAGGGCCTGGAATCGAATTTCGTCCTGGCCGTCAGTGAATCGGAGGAGGGAAAAATCTATGTGGGTACGCACAGTGGGGGTATGACCATCATTGACGAAAATGATCAAACCCGAACCTATCACTTAAAAGAGGATGATTCCGGGCTGCTGCTATTCAATATTGATCTAAACCCTGATGGGACGGCTAAGATTACCGCCAATACGGGGCCGATCAATTTTGACGGCCAACAACTGAAAGTGATTACCCTGAAGTCAGATTTTAGGAGCAAGACCTATTTCGATATTGTAGATGACAATCAGGGAACGATATGGATCACGACCAATCTGGGGGTGCTCAGAGTGCTGAGTGCGGATTGGGATGCATTTCTAAAGGGAGAGCAGGGTGAAGTGTCCTATGCGGTACTCGATGACAACCAGGGCATGAATAACCCTGAGTGCACAGGCGCTACGCGATCTACTTTGCTGTCAGACGGAAATATTATGTTTCCTACCCTGGGAGGGGTATGTGTAGTGGATCCGGATCGATTGATTTCCAATAAGGAAGAATCTAAGGTGGTCTTGAGAAAGGTTGTCATTGACAATGCCCAATACAACGTCTATGACGAGTTGGCATCTGTTCCGGCAGGAGCCCGGAGGTTTTCGTTTTACTTCAGCCTGTTGAGCTATTCAGGTTCGGGTTTCAATCAATACAGCTATCGATTGAAGGGATTTGAAAAGAAATGGAGCGAAGCAAGCTACAACAGCCAGATAGAATACACTAACCTGCGTCCCGGTAAGTACACATTTGAAGTAAACGGCTGTAATGAAAATGGAGTTTGGACGAGTGTTCCTGCTACCTATTCCTTTACAGTCGAACCATTTTTTTACCAGACGCCTTGGTTCTATATCCTTCTGACTCTTACAGTTATTGCTATACTTTTTGGAGTGTACAAATGGCGTGTGTCCTTCATCAATAGAAGAAATGTTGAACTGAAAAAGGTGAATGCCGAGCTTGATCGTTTTGTGTATAGTGCATCACACGAGCTTAGATCTCCTTTAAGCTCCATCATGGGGTTGATCAACGTAGCCCGACACGATACAGAGGGGGATAAAATTCAATATTTCGATTATATCGAAAAGAGCGTGAAAAGACTGGATATGTTGATTCATGATATCATTGACTATTCAAAAAACAGCAGGCAGGAATTACATATTGAAGAAATCAACCTACCGGAAATGATTTCCGACATAGTCAATGATATTGGCCATATTGAGAATTTCAACAAAATTGAATTTGAGTTGTCCGACAATGTGAATAAGACATTGTTTAATGATAGGAGTCGATTGAAGATCGCCCTCGGTAATCTCATCACCAATGCCTTCAAACATCATGCGCCTGACGAGGTTGAAAACCCGTTCGTAAAGGTTTTGCTATCAAGCCAGGGCGGGAAGGCGAAGATTGAAGTAAAGGACAACGGGCCGGGCATAGAAAAGCAAGACCAGGATCAAATCTTCAAGATGTTTTACAGGGCCACATCCCGTACGGAAGGGACAGGTATAGGACTCTACATCGTCGCAGAAATAATTGAGAAAATGAAAGGAGAAATAAAACTCAATTCTGCCCCAAAAAAAGGCGCTCATTTTACCGTCATTATTCCGGATTTGGAGGTTCAGTTAGAGAAATCCAGTCACAGCTAAAATATGCCCAATATCAAGTGGCTAGATGACGTAGGACTTAAACGCGGTTTAGTATATTTCGTATTTTTGGATTAGTGAAGCTCGTAGGAAAAATATCGATGTTTTTGGCAATCAGCATATTGCTGATGCATTCTACGATGCCCCATGAGCACCATAGCGAGCTCAGTGCTCAAGAGCATGCCATCGAACATTCCCAGGCCGAAACATTGATTGATCTCCTCCAACTGGCGTTCCATCTCAGTCCCTCGGAAAACCATCTTGAAGATTTTCAGAAAGCCAATAGCTCCTTTCACTCCGAGATCTACTTTGATAGGGTAGATCACTTGATCATGCCTATTCAATCGGTAGCGATCGAGCCGACTCAGCCGACAAAACAATCATTTCTACCACCCAAGCCTGCGCCCATATCAGCCCTGGACTTTAGAGGACCACCACAATTGACTTGAATTTCCTGAGCCCCGGCTCTATTCAATTCAACCTCTAAAGAACAATTCATGTTAAAATTTATCATTGGTTACAGCTTGAAAAACAAGCTGATTGTCCTGTTGTTTACCATCACCATTTTGGGGTTTGGGATTTATTCTATGACCCAAATTCCAATTGGTGCTGTTCCGGATATCACCAACAATCAGGTGCAGGTAATCACTACTTCTCGCAACCTATCGACGCAGGATGTGGAGCAGTTTATTACCTATCCTGTAGAGCTGGAAATGGCCAATCTACCAGGAGTGAAGGAAATTCGGTCGATTTCCAAGTTTGGACTGTCGGTGGTGACGATAGTCTTTGAGGACGATATGGGTACCTATCTGCCAAGGCAACTAATTGCAGAGAAAATTCAGGCTCTTTCAGACGAGATTCCTGAAGAATTCGGTCAACCTGAAATGGGACCGATTACCACCGGGCTAGGAGAGGTTTATCAGTACACCCTTGAGGTTACTCCGGCATATCAGGCCTTGTATTCTCCAATGGATCTGAGAACGATCCAGGATTGGATTGTCAAAAGGCAACTGGCAGGAATCCCTGGAGTGGTGGAAGTCAACACCTGGGGTGGCTTTCTCAAGCAATATAAAGTGGCTCTTGACCCGGATCATTTACAAGCGATGAAGATCACTACCTCGCAAATAATGGATGCCCTGGAGCAAAACAACTCACTGGCTGGCGGTGGTTATATAGAAAAGAGCAAAACCAGCTATTTCATCAGAGGCGAAGGGCTGGCTCAATCCATCGACGATATTGAGAATATTGTAATTGAGACGAGGAACGGGGTTCCGGTGTATATCAGGGATATAGCAAAAGTAGGCTTTGGATATGCGACGAGGTTTGGAGCGGTGACGAGCAATGGGGAGGGTGAAAAAGTGTTTGGGCAGATCATGATGCTCAAAGATGCCAACTCCAATCAGGTGATTAAGGCAGTGAAAGAGCGAATAGAGCAGGTGAGCAGTACACTGCCATCCGGTGTGAATATCAACCCAATCGTGGAGCGGAGTGGACTCATTAGCCGCACCACTGAGACTATTGTGGAGAACCTGGTCTTAGGCTGTTTGATTGTGGTGTTTATCGTCGTCCTGCTTCTCGGTAATGTCCGATCAGGGATGATTGTAGCCTCGGTCATTCCCTTGTCTCTATTCTTTGCGATTTCGCACATGTACCTATTCGGCATTGATGCAAATCTCATGAGCCTTGGGGCCATAGACTTTGGGATCATCATTGATGGAGCGGTGATCATAGTGGAGTTTACCACTTTTCAGATCATGAAACGAAGTAAGGAGATTGACTTTCTCAAAGAAGAAAATCTCCGTGATGTTATTGATACGATTACTTTTGAAAGTTCCCATAAAATGACCCGGTCCGCCCTCTTTGGCCAATTGATCATAATCATTGTGTTTATACCTATTCTATCTCTGAGCAATGTCGAAGGGAAGATGTTCATACCCATGGCACTGACCTTTTGTTTTGCGCTCATAGGAGCGATGATCCTGGGATTCACATATGTGCCAGTTGTTTCTAGCCTTTTGATCAACCCAAAACACAAGGACTTGAAAATCTCGCAAGTCCTCATGAATAAGATCGAAAAACTATACAGACCGGTGCTCCTTTGGTCACTCAATCAAAGAAAAACAGTTCTGGGTTTTGCTTTGGTTTTATTGATTAGCGCTTTTTACCTCTTTTCCAGAATGGGAGGGGAATTTGTCCCCACCCTTGACGAAGGGGATTTTGTGATCCAACCTGTACTACCTACCGGAACCTCCCTTTCTGAAACAGTAGAAATAAGTACCCGGATAGAGCAGATAATCAAGGAGTTTCCTGAAGTGGATCAAATTGCCACTCGGATTGGAGCGGCTGAGGTGCCTACTGATCCCATGTCGATGGAAGAAACCGACGTAATCATCACACTGTTTGAAAAATCCAGATGGGAAACTGCAGAATCAAAAGATGAGTTGGCTTCCAAAATCAAAGAGGCCTTGCTTGTCGAGTTTCCAGAAATGGAGTTTGAGTTTACCCAGCCAATAGAGATGCGTTTCAATGAGCTGATCACAGGAGTGCGAGCGGATCTGGCGATCAAGGTGTTTGGTGAAGATATGTCAGTCCTGCAAAACAAAGCAGAGGACATAAGTGAACTGATCCAAAGTGTACCTGGTGCTGCGGATATCACTGTAGAAAAAACCGAAGGGCTTCCACAGATGTTGGTCAAGTACGATCGTGCGATGATCGCCAGATACGGTCTGAACATCGCTGATGTTAATGAGATCGTTTCAATGGGTTTCGGAGGATCAAAGTCAGGGGTGATTTTCGAAGGGGAAAAGAGGTTTGATTTGGTGGTGCGCTTTGACGAAGCCCACAGTCAGGGAATAGAAGATTTGAGTCAAATCTATGTTCCCCTGGCAAATGGAGGTGAAGTTCCGTTGGATGTGATAGCCGAAGTAAGCTACACTGAGGGGCCTGCTAAGATTTCCAGGGATGATACCAAAAGGAGAGTGGTCGTCGGGATCAACGTACGTGACCGGGATCTGGAGAGCGTTGTGGATGAATGCCGTGCATTGATTGAAGAGCATATTCAACTGCCTCCCGGTTATTCTATACGATATGGTGGGCAGTTTGAAAACCTTCAAAATGCTCGATCCCGATTAGCTGTTGCTGTCCCCATATCCCTTTTACTCATCTTTATCCTGCTTCATTTTGCATTCAGGTCAATTAAGGATACCCTGATCGTGTACAGTGCGATTCCTTTGGCATCCGTTGGTGGGGTTTGGCTGTTATGGCTCAGGGATATGCCGTTTAGCATTTCAGCGGGAGTAGGGTTTATTGCACTTTTCGGAATAGCCGTACTCAATGGAATTGTTCTTGTTGATCATTTCAAAACCCTGAAAAATGAAAATTCAATGGGATTGAAGGAGTTGATCATTGCAGGTGCAATGCAAAGACTAAGACCAGTGCTACTGACTGCTTCGGCTGCAGCATTAGGATTCTTGCCCATGGCCTTATCCACATCAGCAGGTGCCGAGGTACAAAGGCCCCTGGCCACTGTGGTGATCGGAGGACTTGCCACCAGCACCATTCTGACACTTGTCGTATTGCCCATTCTATATTCAATATTCGGTGCTAACGCGTCGAGCACTTTGAAAAAGAGATCATGAAAACACTTTCTATCATAATAACGATCATGGCTTTTGTTTCCTGCACTACAGGAAACACAGAAAACAATAGGTCAATAAATAGTCCTGAATCAGATTTGATCATTCTGACAAAAGAGAATATCGAACAGAATGCGATAGAGTTTACTGAAGTAAGAAAACAACCCTTTTCAGAATGGCTCAACGTGCGAGGGATCATAGATGTACCTCCGGCATCCAGGGCTTCAGTGAGTTCCTATTTTGGTGGATATATTGACAACATCAATATCCTTCCTGGTCAGAGGGTAAAGAAAGGTGAAGTGCTTTTTGTACTTCGAAATCCTGCGTTCGTAGAGCTTCAGCAGGAATATATGGAAGCACTACAGGTTCTAAAGTATCAGGAACTGGAGATCAAAAGGCAGCAACAGTTGTATGACGAAAAGGTTATTCCGGAAAGGGATTTTAACAGGTCACAATCAGAATACATGGTAGCGAAAACCAACCTGCAGGGCTCATTACAGGAATTGAAAATGGCACATATTGATCCGTCGAAAGTAGAGCGTGGGGAAATTGTTAGTCGTGTTGAGATTAGTGCTCCGATTAGTGGCTTTGTGAGCCAAGCAATGGTAAACCTAGGAAGTTTTCTACAGCCCGAAGATGTCGCCCTTGAAATCATCAATACAGATCATATTCATTTGGATTTAACCGTATTTGAAAAAGACATACTCAAGGTTAGGGAAGGACAGCCCATACGATATCGAGTGCCCGAGTCAGGCAATGAGATTCGAGAGGGGTTAGTCTATTTGGTCAGTAAAACAGTCTCTGGTGAAGACCGGTCTGTAGACGTACATGGGCATGTGGGAGATACATCATCCGCTTTTATGCACGGCATGTTTGTAGAGGCTGAGATCGAGGTAGGACAGGATAGCCTTTTTGCAGTACCGATCCGAGCTGTCATGGAAACAGGAGATGGATACATTGTGGCGGTGATCAAAAGTGAAACAGAGAAGGAAATTCAAATCAGGCTACAGAGGATTGATATAGGAAAGAAGACAAGAGATTTGATCGAGGTTAAAAACGCCACTACATTGGAAAACAAGAAGCTGTTGCTACAACCTGAATTATTGGTTGATGCACCTCAGTTACCCATAATGGTCGAATAAGTAGTCATCAAAAGAAATGCTACAAAAAATATAGGCACCAACCCCAGCGTTAGCAGCCAATCTTGGTACCGGTGATAGAGTAGCAGGAGAAGGGATATGATCCCAATGAAGTATGAAAAGAAATTGTGATACGAATGGAGCGTACCGTTGATGGTGTAGTAGCTTTCATTGGGCATACTAATACCTACAGGAATGCCATGCAACCTTGAGTAATGGATTTGGGCTTCATGACCCCATAATTCTGTATAATCATCACACAGCTGCTTCTCCGTATAGTACGCCCTGTTTTCCAGCTCTATACGGCAATCTCCGACATGATCGAGTCCAATACCCGTGGCTTCAAAGGTCTCCTTTCCGAGGGTGAAATAATAGTCGTAAGAATACACAAGGGCGACGAGTAGAAAAAAGAGACATGCTGCCCTCTGTGCTTTATAGAACTTCACCTTTAGATGAAACAGTTGTTCCCAGCTCTGTTGCTCCTGGGCTCTCTTTCGACGAATGTAGTCTTGTCGGTATTGTTCTCGCTTGTCGGGTTGCGGAGATGGGGTATCCGCTGCTGAGGTAAAACCGAATTGTAGCACTGCGTCATATTTCTGTCGTGCGTAGTTGTCAGATAGAACTTCGTAGGCTTCTGTGATCTTCACGATCTTTTCGGCAGCCAGTGGCGAAGGATTTAAGTCAGGGTGATATGTTTTTACCAGTCGACGATAGTTGCTCCGTATTTCCCGAAAGGGAGCAGATGAGGAGGTCTCCAGGATGTCGTAGTAGGTCATAGATCAGGGTTTTGCGCTAAAATAGTTATTGTTCTGTTTTCCGCTAAAAAAACCCCTAGATCAGTGTTCCTTGTGTAACCAAAGTCACAGTTTTTTCCGCATAGGATATCCAAATTGCAAGCATAATCAATTGAAGAATATGAAATCAGAAGAAATAGTAATAGCAAATCTTAGCTGCAACGGATGTGTGAACACGATCACCCGGAAGCTGACATCATTAGATGGAGTGGATAACGTAATGGTAAGCCTTGATGACAGCAAGGTGTCTGTTCGTTGTGATGATGCTGTGGAGAGGAATGATTTGACGGATTTACTCCGTGCTATCGGATACCCTGAGACCACTGAGCAAAATGGATTGTTGACGAAGGTAAGAAGTATCAATAGCTGCCTCACCGGCAGAATTACTAACTAACCCATGAAGGAAAGAGTATTAACAAACTGGACCTTCGCAAGAGGTCTGTACGCTGTGGTAGGTGTCGGTCTCATGATCGAAGGATTGATGAGTAAAAACTGGCCCGGAGTTTTGATAGGAGGGTACTTCGCCTCCATGGGTGTATTTGCCTTTGGCTGTGCCGCTGGCAACTGCTACGGAGGGAGTTGTGAGGTTGAGACTAAAGAAAGGCGAGGAGAGTAAACAGGCTACTTCAAGTAACCTGTTTACTTATTGTTCCTAATTCGCGTCAGCCGGTACCAGCACCAATACAATTTTGTTGAAATTAGCTGCGGAGTTCACCACTTCTCTGTAGTCCGAGTACATCGTGTTGTCCAGTTCCAGTACGTTGTAGTCTTCCACCACTTCTATGGTCAATTTGTTTCCTTCCTGGCGATAGGTGGATATGAATTGCATCAGCGTATCACCCTCTTTTTCTACAATATACTGGTGATCGAGTTGGTCAAGACCTGTACATTCATACCCTTCAGGAATGTTGAATGTGATGGTGTGCAGATACCTCTTGTAGGAGTAGAAAATGACATCATTAGTGCGGTTTTTTTCCTCGTATAGTTCCATCTGCTTGCCAATCACTTTTCCTATGGACAATAGTATATCTTGTCCCGCCTGCTGTACCATCGACTCAGATTTGACCTTTCCAAAGACTCTGAAATACTCTTCTGGATCGGCGGATAGATCCATGTTTTCGTTTTCTACTCTAAACTCTGAGATCTGAGCATCTTCTATATCAGACACCAATACCTGGTTTTGAAAATCATCCAATCGATCTGTCTTCGCATTGTCATAAAAGGATCGCAGGGAAAAGGCTTGTTGTCCTTGGACGAAGCGTTCAAGAGATAGCTCGGCAGCATCAACGTCAGCTGTTAAGCTGATTTCAGCATTCATACCCATATTGTTGTATTCCGGGGCCAGAACGTTTATCTGCTTCGTTGATTGGCCCTTGTAACGCAAGTAGCCTGATTCACCAATGGAAGTGTGTATAAACAATCCAGTATTGCCTTGCAGTACGTCCGGTGCCGGCCCCAGCCTTAAATGTCTTGAAAAGGGTGATATGTATTTGTCGTACTTAGGAAAATAGAAAAGTACCTCCCTCAAATCCAGGCTCGTCGCGAAGCTTTCGTCTATCTCACCTTCGAAACGGCTGCAGGTCATTATTATGTCAAATTTTGCATCCATGTATTCAAGGGCTTTGATGTACGCTCTGGCAACACCGATGCGATTGCCGACTTTGTTTTTCAACACCAAATTGGCCATTCGGTATTCTTCGTTTCCACTGTTTTTGATTGTCACGTTTTGCTTGAAATATTTTTCTACGGCGATCAATTCGTCCAGTTCGGATTGACCCTCTTTGCGGATGCTTTTGATAAGTTTGCTCGCCTGTGCAGCCCCTTTGTTTCTATAGAGTGTTTCAAACAGATTCTCCGATATTTTCTTCCAGGTGAAGTTGTCCACTGCGCTGTAGCTGGTACTCCGAATCTTATAATCCATTCGCATCAGCTTGGATCGATAAGAAGAATAGCCCTCATCAGACATGGCTGGGATGTTTTTCGCTTCTACGATCCATTTGTCATATAGGTGCTTGGTCGCAGGCAATCCATTATAGCAGCGAGTTTTGTACTCATAGCC
Source organism: Reichenbachiella sp. (assembly GCA_965222305.1). GTDB lineage: Bacteria > Bacteroidota > Bacteroidia > Cytophagales > Cyclobacteriaceae > Reichenbachiella. Next base: position 1,272,762 of record OZ244943.1, on the reverse strand, counting down.
CTTAGGCGCAAGCATTTCTATATAGGCATCCAGGATTGGCACATCCCTCTGTATGACCTCCCGGTCATAGGATTTGATGCTTTGCTTGATGGTATAGATGTATTCAATTTCACTTCCCTTAACCGCACCCTCTACAGCGAAGATTTTATAGTTGCGGAAACCATCAGGGTTTGAGAGCTGCTTGAGGTTTCTCTCGTCAAAGTTTTTAACCGCTCCATCTTCTGAGATGGTTCTTACCCTTACATCGATGAGGCTTTCATTGTTATAAAGAGGAACGTATACTTTGTTGAATTTCTCAATGCCAGCGTCGCTCATCACTTTGATGATCCTGTGAATGGTATAGTAGGTAGAGTAGGGGTAGGTCAGTACGGATTGAATGTATCTATAGTCTTGAATCACTACAGCCGATTCGTCCAGATATGCAGAATCTATGGCGTGAATCTGTGGCTTTCCTACCCAGGTGACTTTTTGGTGCCTGAGGGTTTTCTGAGCGTCAGCGGTGAGTACAAGGGTAAGAATTAATGATAGTGCGGTTAGGGCTTTTTTCATTCTGATTTAATTAAGGTTACTTTTTGTTTTTTGGACTTCAATATCTCAGAGTAAAACTCTTTGTATTCTTCAAAATAGGCTGGCTCCAACATCAGATAATTGGATACAATGGTTTTGTTGAACTCAATTGAATTCCCATTTTTGACGTAACTGACGTTCATCGAGAATTTCTCATTTTCATAGGTCTGATCCTCCGGAATATAGTCTATGGAGTACCCGGATGGAATTTGCAGCTGACTTTGGAAGACGTAGTTGAACTTGAAGTTGCTCTGAATCTCCTGTGACCTGGTATCGATGTCCTTGATTTGAAATTGTTCGTCGGACGGATCGAGGTTCATATTTACGTACATCTTGTTACCGGCCTTGATGAGCTCGTTTTCGAACCGTGCGTTGAATTTTAAATTGTATTCGCTCTTTTGTGATTCTGATTCGATGGAGTTTACAGAAGTGGTTTTCGTTCCAATGCTCAGATACTCCTGGATGCTGTTCGGACGGTTCTTATATTCGTCTTTGATCAGGTTGTATTTGATGTCTTCTATCAGGTATCCTGTGAGTCGGGTCTCCACTTCACCAACCAACGCATCGTCCTCTATTTTCAACTGCAGCTTGTCTAGCCTGGTGTTTTTGCTCTGATCTGTGATGGGTATGGTGTCGACTACATACGTTTTCTCACCAGTTTTTATCAGCGCCTCTTTGCCCTGTATTAGCTTTGGTGTCATCTTAAACTGCAGGTGAGGGTTGGTGGGATCGAGGTAGGAATAGTCCCCATAAATGAAGGTAGCGCAGATCATATGATTGTCTGTCAGCGTGCAGGGCACATCGATATATGAGTAGGGCTTTGAATTGGTGCCTACCCAGGTAAGATAAGCAGGGATGTCAGCCATGTCCAGCATTGTTTTCAGGAGGTTAGCCATGTCTTTGCAGTCTCCGTATTTCTTGGCATACACATCTCCTGCAGCCCTGGGAATAAATCCTGCCATCCCATCTTCAAAGGCGACATATTTGATGTTTGACTGTACCCAGCTATAGAGGTACTCAATTTTTTGTTCCGGGCTGTCAAGGCTATCTGTTAGTTCTTTGACAAACGACTCTAGGGCTGCCTCATCACTTTTTGGCATTCTGGCAAGCAGTGAGTTGTACCAATTGTAAAGATCCTCTACATCGTCCGCTACACTTTTGACGTCATTGCCACTTTTGTAGTTTTTCACTCTCATGATGATGTGGGGCGAGTGATATGTTCTGGAGGGACCCTGATCATCTTTGATCGCTTTTTTCAAATCTTTTCCAGTCCAGGTATGGACGATCTCATTTTTGATCTCCTCTTTTTTGTATTCAATCACGTATCCCTCGGTATTGAATAGGTCAAATTCGAGATTTACGTCTGTCGTAGTAGTGACGCTAAACTCAGATTCCTTAACATCATATCGGTCGTCGAAATAGAACGAACCAATGATGTGCGGGTCTTTGATGGTTTTGGTGTAAGAGAAATACCCAATAGAGTTTGGGATGACATTTGGATAGACGAACTCCTTGACCTTATGCCCACCATAAAAAATTCCGGGCTCTACTATATCCTTGGTTTCGTAGACCTTGGGTCTATAGGTTTTGTATTTCCCCTTGTCGGTAGGTACTTTGGTATAAGCGTCGATTTCCACCAAAGGAGCCAGGGAAGAATAAAAGACATAATCACGAGAGTGTCGGTTGGCGTTTTTGTAAAAGAGCTTGGCAGATTGATAGTTATTGGTGATGCTGAGCTTCCCCGAGATGACCTTGACCGAGTATTTACACCGTTTCTCCAGTACCACCATTTCCTGGGCCTGAGCGATTGATACAACGAAAAAGAATAGAAAAAAAAGTATGGCTTTGTCTAGGTGGTGGTTTTTGTTCCCCATGAAGATTTTCTTAAATCATTAAAATTGATTCTTTCCTGGGATGTATTGTTTAATACTGAAAGATGTCAACAATTATAACCGATTATTTTTAATCCTCTATGAAACCAGGGATTCTGAATAGACTTAGTCAATTATTGAGAAGTCCTTGAGACCCGAATTGCCCAATCCGAACTTCTGTCACTTTCGGGATTGCCCAGGTCTGCCACACCACCCCCTTGAATAGACGCTATAGAGCCCTTGACCCATTCACCGGAACGAGGATTGTACCATTTGATTTCGTAGGTACCGGTATACTCTCCCAAATCAAGATGAATAGGGCTACCATTCTTAAGATATATTGCATATACCTCTCCGGCTTTGCTAAGGCAGTAATTGTCAGGGGCTGAAAGGAGGTGATCCGTGCTCTTCATGTCAGACAACGGTAACGTCTTGAAGAAATCAGCTGCATAAGATGTTTGTTCCCATACGTTTTCCCTAGTCCGCCAGTCTTCTGCATTGAGGTCGTTGTGGGGTTTGAGCCACCCAAAGTACCACTCTACACCGGCTCCACCGGCCATGAGTGTAGACCATAGTACCTCAGCTCTGAGCGTATCGTGTTTTGGGTCATCCTGATCGGTGTTAGTACCGGTATGCCATGGGCCGATCTCGTCCATGCTGACAATCCATGGTCGCTTTTTCTCCGCAGAGAGGTCAATCCAGTACTTGATGTCTTCATGGATGTTGTACACGTTTGATACCTGCATCGAGAGACCATCGAGTTTGTCAAAGCCAAGTAGAGGTTCGATTATTGGATTTCGATGATCACGCTCCGACATGGTGTGAATCAGCACGGGGTTTTTATAAGGATCATGCTCTTTTACGTATCGGATCATGGCAAACCGCTGTTGATCATTTTGCCCCTGAGGCCAGAAGGAGGGGGCAGGGCCGTTTTCTTCACCCATATTCCATATAATGTTTTTATGATGGGCAAATCGTGCGATCAATTCCCGGTAGTATAGTTTCCTTGTATCCTGTGTATTGCCGTCATCAAGGATCAGCTCATTTTCCTTCTCCTGGGTGATGAGGTGCATGATGATACCCAGTTTTTCTGCATGCGAAAAGATGATGTCCCACTGGGCTAGCTTGCTCACATCGTACCGCTGAAAGTCCTTTCGCTCATGACTGATGAATGGCCAGATATCGCGTGCATCTCCTTCTATATTTAATGTCAGAGCATAGACCGCATTCATATTTTTAGAGGCCAGGTAGTTGAGTGCACCGATGATGCCCTTGCCCTTGTCTCCTTGCCATGTAGGATCGCCATGTTTCCAATCTTGCTCATGCGCAGACCATGTCTTGATAAATTGCTTGTTGGGGTCATAGCTGTAGGTGCCATCGATATCGGCACAAGCCAGGTAGTTTTCAGGTGAATTGGCTCCTAGTTTCAAAATAACATTTCCGTCCTCTGTATGTAAGTACCGGGTACCGTTGTAGGTGAGCCGGCCACTTTTTTCAAAGCCTGTTGCATTATTTGAAGCTGGTGCTACTCGGAAAGATCCGGTTTTTCCATCCTGTCCCTCAACGGCTAGTCCAACATATGGATCATCGCTCACTGCGATTCCTTTTCCTTTTTTGAAAAAGGCCTTATATGTCCATTTTCCTGGTTCGTTGGGAGTGAATATCACTCTCCAGATACTTCCCGTGTTGGCACCTGTTTCTGCGGCATTGCCATCAGCGGCGTAGAACCCTGGGATGGAGAGGGTCTTGTCTCCGTTTGTAAACTCCACCTGGAGTCTATAATCAAGAAACGGATTCTCTGCAGCAGTTTCTGAGGTAGGCGTTGCAGAAAAATCTAATGTAATCGGTTGGTGGACGGTATAGCCCAGGTAATCTGATTCACAGGAGAATAACGTGGCGCAAAAAATGAAAATGCAGGTGAATTGAGTGGGCGTGTTTAATTTCATGGCGCTTTGGATTAGCTTTCAATATAGAAAGATTTAACCCTCGTGCACCATGAAATCTTTTTTCTATTTAATTCGCTCGAATTAAGGTACCTCTCGCTTCTTGCCCTATGATGATTTCCTCTCTACGGGAACTTGAGATGATAAAATACCCAACAGCCCCGTTGCTAATATTGGTGCGCACATTTGCCGGAGGAGCCTCGAACGGACTCTCTCGAAAAATCTCAGCTTCGATCTCCGCAATATATCCGGCTGCTTCAAAACCTATGGAATGAATTTCGATCATCGCTGTATCTCCAAGTAAATGGTAGCCGTTGTTTCCGGTAATGGTCACATCCTCAACGTACCAGCCATCAATGAATTCATCATCTGTATAGCCCCCATAAACTGCCGAATCGGCTCTAGGAGAACCCTGCTTGTAATCCTTGAAGAAGTACCCGTCTCCCGGGCCTTCATTTTCCTGAAAGGAGAAGAATACCTCATAGTCAGGTCCGTTTTCATTGGTCAAATCCGATTCGGGATATATGTCGGACTTGAGATTTTCCAGTTCAGGACACGGTCTCAATTGCTGAGCTGCCGTGTAGGTATCCCCGTCATAGAGAATGTCCAGTACATACATATCTCCAATACGTGGCACCCAATTCGAAGGAAGGTAATAGCGCCCATCAGTTTCCTCAGTAAGCTGATAGCTGGTGGAGTCATCGGATAGAGTGACTACCGCTTCTGTGACATAGTCAATTTGTTGATCGCCCAGGTAGTTGACTGTGCGGCTAAGGGTGATAAACTGTGGCTCATCAAAATCCTTAATCCATGCGTCAACCGCCAATTTTGGGTTTTCTGCATTCAAATCCAGGTCTATTCTTTCGGTAAAACAAGAGGAAAGTAGGACTGCTATAGATAGATATATAGTTGTTCGTATCATGTCTTTATAATTAGAATCTTGCATTAAAAGTGATGGAGGGTACTATCCCGAAAATGGATTGCTTTTCCGCATAGGTCACATTAGGGTTAGCTTCTTCCTGCTTGAAGGCGATGTTGAATGCATTCTTCCGGCCGTAGACGTTGTACAGGCTAAATACCCACTCGGTCTGTAGTCTTCTGGAGTCATTTTTCCTACCTCGTAAGGTGGCCGAAATATCCATCCGGTGATAATCAGGTAGTCGCTCGCTGTTTCTTTCACTATAGACGGGAACAGCCACGCCCTGAAACACATATCTACCTGTGGGGAATGTGACGGGAGAACCTGTGGAGTAGACGAAATTTCCACCGAAAGTCCATCGGTCATTGAGCTCGAAGGAAGCTACAACCGAAACGTCATGCGGTTTGTCGTGTTTTGCATTGTACCAATCATTGTTGTTTATCGTCTCGATTTTCTTTTCAGCTTTAGAAAGCGAATAGCTGACCCAACCGGTAAGGCGTCCGCTGTTCTTTTTGGCCATTAGCTCAAATCCATAGGCTCGCATCACACCGATCCTGAGGTCTCCTTCCAGGTTTTCGTTTAGCAAGAGTTCGGCGTGATCCTTAAAATCAATAGAGTTTTGAAAATCCTTGTAATAGACTTCCGCAGAGAGTTCAATAGCATTGTCTCTTAGATTTTTGAAGAACCCGATTGCATACTGATCTGCCAGCTGAGGCTTAATCTGCTCTGAACTGGGAAACCAAACATCAAAAGGAGAGGTGAAGTTACCATTGGAGGCCAACTGGATGTACTGGGCAGTTCTGTTATAGCTGGCCTTAATGGATGAACTGCTGTTGAGCTGGTACCTAAGCCCTGCTCTTGGTTCGAAGTTACCCCAGCTATTGTAGACTCCTTTCTGATGGTTGACCGTATCTATAGGGTCATAGTTGTCGTCCAGAACTATCACTTCCTGGGGACCCACGTTTTGAAATACGGAGTAACGAATCCCGTATTCTATCATCAGGCTGGGCGAGATGCTTTGTTCATTGCTTAGGTAGAAGGCCGTTTCATATGAGCGGTTCGTTTGCACATCGAGTTCCACACTGTTTCCTTCTGACTGAAAAGACTTCATGTTTCCAGGCCGGATCTTGTGAAAAATGGTGCTTGCCCCAAACTTCATTGTGTTCTGGGGATTGATGAATACACCCAGATCTGCTTTTACACTATGTTCCTGAAGGTTTGCATCCCACTCCAGAAAGGAGACATCTTCGTTGTAGTCCAGGTTATAGTTGTAGTTGGAGTAGTAATAAGTCAGGTTTGAAAACAGTCGGGGCGAAAAGACATGGTTCCATCTAAGGGTGGCGGTTGAGTTTCCCCAGTCTACTCTGAATTTTTCAGTATTGTCCTCAAAGGACAGCACATCACGCCCAAAATATCCTGAAGCAAAGAATCTGTTTTTGTCGTTGATTCGGTAGTTAGCCTTGGCGTTTAGGTCATAGAAGAAGAACTGTTCGTCATCGTTCGTTTTTTTTCCTCTCATCGCATTGGCGGTTTTGGCCATGACGTCTATGTAAGACCTCCGACCTCCGATCATGAAAGAACCTTTTTTCGTCAAGGGTGCCTGAACCGCCAGCCGAGTCATCAGGGTGCCAATACCGCCGGCAGCTTCAAATTTCTTCGAGTTTCCTTCTTTCATCCGGATGTCAAGAACAGAAGAAAGACGGCCCCCGTACAGTGCCGGGATGGCTCCCTTATACAGCTTCATGTCTTTGACCGTTTCAGGATTGAAAGCCGAGAAGAAACCCAGAACGTGGGAAGCATTGTAAATGGGGGATTCATCAAGAAGGACAAGGTTTTGATCCACATTTCCTCCTCGTACGTAGAATCCTGAGTTTCCTTCTCCGACGGTTTTTACTCCGGGCAGGAGCTGAATGGTCTTGATAATATCTACTTCTCCGAAAAGAGCAGGCATCTTTTTGACTGTTTCAATGCTTACGTCGGTGGTACTCATTTCCATGGAAGTGACGTTAAAATCAGCCTCCTTCTCCGCGGTGACCACTACCTCGGTTAGCACCTGCTCACCTGTGCCCAGCTCCACATTTTGAGATACGTTTCCAGATAAGTCGATTGCTATTATTTTACTGTCAAATCCCACAAAGGAGTACACCACATTGTATTCACCCTGCTCCAGGGTGAGGGAGTAAAATCCATAGACATTGCTCACCGTACCAATGGTTTGACCTTCGATTCTGATGGTCGCTCCGATGAGGTCTTCCCCGGTCTCCGCATCGCGGATTTGACCACTGATGGTGAATTTCTGTTTCTCTGTAGGTTCTTCCTTTTTGAGTACGATTTGTTTTCCTACCACGGTATAGGTCATGCCCGTGGCAGAGGAAACAATCTTCATGATCTCATCCACGGTCAGGTCCTTATTGGCCGGGATGGACACTTTCTTATTCATGTCGATCTCAGACTCATCAAATGCAAAATTTAGGTTGGGCATGCTGTTGAGCTGATTCAGTATGTGTCCGACTGACGTTCTCTGAGTGGTGTCGATGGATACCACCAGATTCGATAGATGGGTCGGTTGTTGAGCGAGTGTCTTGATTGCTACAAGGAGCCCCAGAATGATGAGCATAATTCGCCACCATTTGTGTGGGTGTTGGTCTTTATAATTCATTGGTTTGTTTGAGTTTTGACTTGGAGTTAATTTCTTTCTGACAAAGTGACTTTCGAGTCGCTTTGTGAGAATTTTAGGTCATGCACGGAACAGATGACATGCAGGACTTCTTCGAGTGTTTGATTGTCGAAAGTAGCTGTCAGCTTCTTGTCACCGATCGCCTCGTTTGAGATTGTAAAACCCTTCTGATAGTGTTTGGATAAATCAGTCAACACGGACCCTAAGGTTTCGTTGTTGAAGGTCAATATTCCGGTCTTCCATGCCAAGAAGTTGAGGTTTTGATTTTCTTGCTCGGTCACCCTGCCCAATAGCGGGTCAAACCTTCCCAATTCTCCCTGGGTCAAAATGACTTTGTTTTGTGTATTTGATTTTTCATACAGAGCTACTTTTCCTGAGGTCACCGTTACCACCACATCTTCTTTTTTGGATGGGGCTTCCACGTTGAAGGAAGTACCGAGCACCTCAACAGCCGATAACTCTGTTTTGATGATGAAGGGGTGAGCCTCATCTCTTTGCACATCAAAATAGGCCTCACCCTCTAAGATTACCTCGCGGACGGCAGAGCCGAATGATTTCGGGTATTCGAGGCTGGAATTTTTGTTGAGCCAGACGGTCGTACCATCAGCCAAAAGAATTTGTTGTGATTTGTTACCGGATACAGCCAGTTCGGAATTGCCGAAGATGTTTTGCAGAGAAGAGTTGTATGAAAATAACCAGCCGATACCCAAAACGATCAAGACAGAAGCAGCTGCTTTTAAATACCACGGGATAATTCTCGTTTTAGCATTTTCGCTAGAAATGGCCAGCTCAATGTTGTTCCAAACTCTGTGCTTATCCGTACCGATGGCTTTGAGAAACTGCTCGTCTGTGAGGTCATCGTACTGATTTCTTGTACTCCATAGTTTCTCACACTTGTCAACTAATGCCTGATGAGCAGGGTCGGCAATGAGCCAATCATTGAAGTTTGATTTTTCTTCTTCCTCAAGGTCTCCCGAGAGATGCTTTGCGAGTAGTTCCCAATTCTTTTGTTCCATTTGAAAATATTTCGACGTTCAATAGGGGAGTACCGATATTTTGAAGGAACCCTAGTGGAAAAGTGAAAAATTTTCAAAAAAAATTAGAGGTCAAGAAAAGCCACAGCCCAGAGGTAGCCGTGAGACTCCAGAAACGAGCGTAGTATCTTAAGCGCATTGCCCATATGGTACTCTACATTTTTGACGGAGGTGTCAAGCTGTTCAGAGATTTCTTTATAGCTCAGATCTTCTTCTCGGCTCAATAGAAAAATTGCCCTAGTCTTTTCGGGAAGGGCAGCAATAGCCTGAGCGATGATGGATTCCAAATCTTCAGACTGTATTGGATGATCTGTTTCATCGCTGTGTGCATACATGAATGAATCTTCCGTCGACTCGACCTTGGGTTTGGAAATCTCTTTCTTAAAATGGGTATAACAGCGATAGCGAACGGCCTGAAACAAATAGCTTTTCCAGCTAGTCTTTATTTCCAGCTTTCCACGACCGTTCCAGATCGATACAAATACATCCTGTACGATTTCTTCAGAGAGTTCTCTATTTCCAGTAAGTGAATATGCCTTCCTCATGAGAGGTGTGAAGAACTCATCAAATAATGAGTTCAGGGCATGTTGGTCACCACTTCGCAGTTGGCTAAGAATGTGTTGGTCGGTACTCATCAGGTGAAGTGCAGCAAAGGAAAGCAAATTTTTTATTCACCCCTTTGCTGAAAGGAAATATTGATCGGGACTACTTCCTCGGTGGCTGACTCGGCCGAACTTCGATTTTAGAAGGCAGGGTTCTCGGGTCGAGTTTGAGTACGTCTACTACGATCTCACCCAGATCCTCAATTTGTATTTTCCAAGCATCGGCATCCCCAGGGGTGTGGTTGTTGAAATTAGTAGAAACAGATCCCGGCATGATGGTGCTCACATTGATGCCTTCATGTCGCAGGTCTAGCATCATGGCTTGCGTAAAACCTACCAAACCAAATTTGCTGGCATTGTAGGCTGATCCTCCTGCAAAGAAGTTGGTGCCTGCCAGACTTGCTATGGTGATTATATAGCCTTGAGATTCTTTGAGCGCAGGGATGCAGGCTTTGCAACTATTGAAAACGCCTGTGAGGTTGGTGTCGATGGTTTCGTTCCAAACCTCGGGAGTCATGTCCATGATCGAGCCGAAGTGTCCAACGCCGGCATTGGCGATCAAAACGTCCAGTTTACCCCATTGGGAAACCACTTTATCTACGACACCTTGAATAGACGCCAAATCCCTCACATCGGATTCAAAACCTATGGCTTCTCCGTTTTCATGGTCAATAAGTTTCAATACTGCATCGTCTACTGAGGCTTTATTTCGTCCGGTGATCACTACGTTGATGCCTTCTTTTACCATGGCTTCTGCGATCCCAAAACCAATTCCTTTTGATCCACCTGTGATGAGTGCTGTTTTTCCTGTGAGTGTTCTCATAGTTCTGCTTTTACTAAATTTAATCAATTCCGGACAGTTTGACTTACGGATGGAATTGAAAAGGATTCGAATTTTTTTCTATTTTTATCATTTTCCAAATAATAGCCAGACCAAAACTTACACATGTCGAAATCTTTTGACCTCACCAGCCTAAGCGAAGAAAGACTAGAGCAATTCAGGCACCAAACCGACCAATTGGCTGATCAGGTTGTGTCCAAAATAATAGAAACCGGTCAGCAAGAGCACATTAGCCGTATATTCATGCTTTTGGTGCAAAATGAAAGTATTACCAACGATACCTTTTCATCACTGGGTCCTGAATTGTCTGAGATACTGAATGGATATTTTGAAGTCTCGGGCCAGTTGCCTGCATGGGCAGATTCGGCCAAACTCAAAAAAGGGGAGGAAGTATTTAGTCTCTATGGTCCTGAGATTTTTATGTTGCTCAACATGGCCTCCTTGCCACTGTGCTACTCTTGTGGAAAGGGGGCAAAAGTGCTGTACGATACCGGTCGGTTGCTCTCTCGTGGCAAGGATGTCGATCCGCTGGCACGACGACTTATGGAGACTGCACAGATGGTGGTTAATGTATTGTCAGAAGGAGGTATGCTACCTTCCGGAAAAGGTATTCTGACATTACAAAAAGTACGTCTTATTCATGCGTCTATTCGCCACTATCTCAAGGCAGGTGAATATCAGCATGAGGCCTGGGAGGTTACCACCTACGGAGAGCCCATCAATCAAGAGGATCTAGCGGGTACCCTAATGTCTTTTGGTCCCGTGATCATTTCCGGGTTAAAGCAATTGAATGTTGAACTTACTAATGATCAGATCGACGCCTACATGCACTGCTGGAAAGTTGTGGGGCATTTGATGGGGATTGATCCCATGCTTTTACCCGATCGATTTGAAGACGGTTTTGAATTGGCATCGAAGATTCTGGCACATCAAGCCGAGGAGTCTGAGGCGGGTCAGGCGTTGACAGCTTCGTGCATTCGATTTGTCAATTCGATGGTGCCTGGCAATGCGTTCGATGAAATCCCCGGGTTCTTTATGGGCTTTTTCCTGAAAGAGTACTCACAGGCAAGCGGAAAAAACCTAAGCCACTGCATTGGCTTGAGTCAAAAAGAAGATATGAAAGACCGGATAATCCTTTCGGTAACAAAATTTGTAATTGGGCAAATCAGTCATCTGGAGGGAAGGGGGTTGGTCAAGGCTATAAGTGAGAAGTTCAACAGATTGCTCTTGCAGGGGATCATCCACCACTACAATGACGACAAGCAAGTGCATTTCAGCATTCCTCCATCCCTACAAAAGAATTGGGGGCTACAGGATACCTGGTCAGACTATCTGGCCGTATCGCCCAATATTCTTGGCAACAGGCTAGTCTGGCAAAAAGAAACGATCAAATCAAATAATCTAAGCTATGGAAACTATCAAAGGACTTGACAAGAAAACGACCTACACAATCCTGGCCACCGCAGGAGTACTGCTGGGGTGGTCATTTATGAGTTCAAAACTGCAGGCGGGGCCCATCACGGCTAGCATCATCACCTACGGACTGTATCTATTCTATTGGTTTTATGCCTTGTATTTCAAAAACCCACTGATCCAGAGATTGGTGATTTTTGGAACCGTCGCCGGAATTTTAGAACTGGTGACGGACCACTACCTGGTGGAGACCATCAACAGCCTGGTCTACCCCGGTGATGAATTGATGATATGGAGTTCACCTGCCTACATGCCTTTTGCCTGGTCCAATGTGATCCTGCAGTTGAGTTTTATTGGGGTACTCCTTACGGATAAGAAGGGACTGTTGATTGCGTCTGTTGTGCTTTGCATTGCCGGAGGTATGTATATTCCGATCTACGAGCATCTGGCTAAGGATGCCGGATGGTGGTGGTACAAGGACAATGTGGCTATGTTATTCAATGCGCCTATTTACGTCATTGTCTGTGAGGCACTGATTTCATTGTCTCTACCTCTTTTGGTTTATCTGACAGAACATAACACGCTGAAAAAGACAGTGTTATTTGGGGTTATTGAGGGAATTTGGATACTGATTAGTGCGTGGATTTCTTTTATGATTGCGCACTGATCTTATTCGACTATTAGCTTATAAGCTGCTCCATTAATTCGCAGTATATAAATGCCTGCATCAATTGAACTGAGATCAACGGTCGTTTGATTAGTGTGCGATTCGGTTTTTAAATTCTCAACCAAACGGCCGCTCAATGTATACAAGGAAATTTGATCAATGGCCCTGCCATGCATGATGGTGACAGAAGAATTGGCTGGCACCGGGTTAGGGAAAATTGTAATTCCCGTGTCTTTCAGAATAGGAGTGCCTAGCACAATGGGTACTGCGTCTGCTGTTTCTGTGTAAAGGCTTACTTTGTTTTCACTGACGGCCTTGAGACGGTAGTAGTAGCTCACTCCGGGGTTAACCAGGCTGTCAACAAATGATTTTGTATTAGCTTCCAGCTCGAATTGCATGACCTCATTAAACTGCGGCATAGTCGAACGCTCCAAAACGAAACCCGATTCGTTGGTGGACAGATCATTCCAAGTCAGTTCCACAGCTGAGACCATTGCAACTGCTGTAAAATAGGAGGGGGTATGTATTACTCCGGTATCCATCAATGTGATCACCTGATTGGCGTCAATGTTGTCCCAACTCGAAACAGCTCCGCCGGGCCATACGATCTCCACCTTTGATACGGCTTGGGCGTCTTTTAGCCCAAAATGGGCCTCAGCAGGCTCTTGCCCGTAGAAGCTTGTCCCGGCATGAATAGGACGAAGGAGTATTGCTTCTTCAGTATGGACTTTTACCGTTGCACCTATGGCAAAGACATTCTTGCCGGTCATTCGTGGTTTGATCACCAGGTAGTTTCCGTCTACGGATGTGTCCGGCTCATTTCTAAAAAGTCTCAGCGCTTGGCGTGCATCTGTAAACCCCTTAATAGTCTGGGCCATATCTAAATAGCCATCGAGATCCCAATCAAAAGAGATGAGTGTCGTTGCATTCTCATTGTCATTGAATCCTACACTATCGGAAATATCGTGAAACCTGGAGTACGGCTGACGAACCCAAAACTTTGAGGTATCAATCACTTCGAAGGGCAGATCCCATCCGTTGGTCGTGGCTATATCGAGCCACCCGTCGTTGTTGGCATCAAAGAGCGTGGCTCCCCATCCCCAGCCACCTTGGCCTACACCCAGGTCACTGGCTTCTTCAGAAAATGCCAGGTACCCCGTGAGACTCAAGTTGTTTTTCAATAGGAGATTGTGTGCATTTTGGCCGAGATAGTTGGCTATGTTGGTAGAATAAATATCTATATCCCCATCACGATCATGATCTCCAAGCGCCATGCCCATCTCATTGAACCGGCTATTGGTTTTGGTGCCTTTCGCTCGGTTCACAAACGTCCCCGGCGACTCCTGAAGCCACATTTGATTTTCATCAAAATCGACATTGCAATAGAGATCGATCAATCCGTTGTGATCAAAATCGTAAAACATGGGCTGATAGTACTTGTATTCTGTCGTGTCAAATCCAAATTCCAAACCTGATTCGGAAAAGGTATTGTCTCCCTGATTGATAAAGACTTCCAGGCGTCCATTCCGTATGGCCTGTACAAAGTCCATCTTTCCATCCAGGTTGATGTCAGCAGCGGCCATTCCGCCAAGGGTTTGGTTGTTTCTGACGGGGCCAAATCCATAGAGTACTGCAGTTTCGCTTATATCCGTGAATGTGCCTTCGTTTTGCAGGTACATTCTCAGGTAGTTTGTGTCTTGACAGTCCGTTTCTCCATAGTCGCAGTCTCCTGATACGATGAGATCCAGTTGAGCATCTGAATTGATATCGATCCAAAGGGCCATTCGGCTTCTCAGTAGGGAGGTGATGCCGATGGATTCAGCATCAAGTTGCGAGAACTGTGCACCATCATTTCTGTACAGTTGATCGTATTGGCCTTCTTCGGTACAGAGGTATAGATCCACATCCCCATCTCCATCAAAGTCAGCAGCTGACACGCCCGATCCGTGGGTGTCTCCGGGGATGGATTCCGTTAGTCCACTTTCATCGGTGACATTGGTAAATCCAATCTGAGCTCCAGCCGAATAGAAAATCGACAAAAAGCTGATTATGAGACTGTATTTCAGCATTTACATTGTTGGGCTAATGTGCTGCTAATCTAAACCAATAGCATGGGAAAATATTGTCAAAAACGCTCTTCGTTAGGTTAATTACCTAAGCAATCGAATGAAATTTATAACCTCAAAGGCCTAAAATTTTGGTGTAAAGGTATTTAGGCTTAATTTCGAGAAATTTGATATGTCACAAAGCGAAAGCTTTGGATACCCATCTGAGTTATATTCCATAGACCACCACGTTAGAATGAGCTTAGGGCTGTTGCTTGTACAGACCGAGGTTCAGGTATTATTTCCCGTAAAGCGAGTAGCGAATTGAGTAAAATGAAACCGAGAATACGTATTCAGGTCGGCGCATTGGTGCTGATATGTATGTCTTTTGCCCTGTCAGATGTGGTGGCTCAAAATGAACAGCGAACCTACAAAAAGGCCATACAGTTTTTTGAGAAAGGCAATTATGTAGAGGCCAGCGAGCAGCTACATCCATTGCTGGACTCAGGGTGGAATGTAAACGAAGTATCATCCTATTTGGCACAGTGCTATTTTGAGTTGCACCAGCCAGAAAAGTCTAAGTCCATTTTGGAGGACCTGGAGGACCCAAATGACGAAAACCAATACCTGTTGATCCTGGCCAACTATTTTACCGAAGATTTCAGTACGGCAGATGCTATGATTAAGGAGTTTGACGATACGACCAATTTTGAAGTGGAAGGATTTAAACAGATGCTGGCCCAGTCGGGTGGTACTTATTCGCGCAGCAAGGGCTATGTGATCCAAAACTTTGGAGCCGAGATCAATAGCGTGGACAGGGAATACAGTGCGGTCATGTACAATGATTTTAATACCCTATTGTTCACCTCTCGAAAGGCCACAGGCAGCCGGACAGATAGAGACGGTTTGGACTATGAGACCATTTATTCTACAGCAATTGACTCTACCAACAACTGGAAAAAAGCATCACCGCTCAAAATCAAGTTGGAGCAGGATCGCAGACATGACGCCACTGTGCAGGTTTTTCAAAAAGGCAAAAAAATGATCTCGTACCATGATGGCCAGCTTTTTACGTCCACCCTGGTAGGAAATGAATGGCAAAAGGATGGGACGCTTGATATTCATAATGAAGAAGGCAGGGACACCCACTGCTTTATCACCGAGGACGAATCGACCATCTATTTTGCGTCAGACCATATATCCTATGGCGCACAGTTGGATTTGTTCGTTTCCCGAAAAGATGAAAAAGGAAATTGGACCGAGCCGGAGCCCATGACCGCATTCAATACCGAGTATGATGAAGATGCGCCCTTTGTAGCGAAGGATGGTACTTTCTACTTCAGCTCCAGGGGACATGGCTCTACCGGTGGCTATGATGTCTTCAAATCAACCTATGACTCAGCTCGGGGGATATGGTCAGCCCCCGAAAACCTTGGTCACCCGATCAATACGGTTTCAGAAGATATTTACTACACTACGGATGGCAAGCTCGGCTACATTAGCTCCACCAGGATGGGTGGCTATGGCTCGCTTGATCTATATCGGATTTTCTTGTTCAACAAGGTGAAAATCCATGGGACACTTTATGATCAAGTTACTCAAGAGCCGATCCCAGATGTAACCATTGATGTGCAGTATGATTCCATTTTCCTGCGTAGTTATACGGACTTCAATGGCAACTATGAAATGTTTGTGCCTATCAATAAGCACATGAAGGTGACTTTCGTCAAAGACTCTCTCAATCTGTATGAGGGAGACTACATCGTCAATGTGTTTTTCAAGGATATGAACAACAATGAATTCAATTTCCAGATAGACTACTCGAGCAAAGAAGAAACCAAGGCCGTATCAAAGGCTACCACCACCAGCGAAATCCCGATTATTATCAGGAATGATTATAGTCAAAACAATATTATCGATACTGTATCACGGCCGAGGGAGTACGAATGGGCACAAATAAGGAACAAGGAAAGCGAACAGCGCCGATTGAAATGGCTGGAACAAGTGGAAAAGGAGGAAGAGGTTTTGTCCGTCGTCCATTTTGAAACCAACAGCTATTTGCTTAACGATGAATCAAAGGTAGTACTGGATAAAGTAGCAGACCGTCTGCAGTCTCATGACGGACATGTCGAGATCATCGGGCACACAGATGCCATCGGAAGTGATCTGACCAATGCCCGGTTGTCAGTACAACGAGCCCGGGCCGTGGAAAGCTATCTGGTAGAAAAAGGTGTAGAAAAAGATAAGTTTTTGATTAAGGGTGTGGGATCTTCGGATCCGCTGGATCCTTCCCATACATTGGAAGCCTACAGCAAAAACAGGAGGGTGGAGATAAATTATTAGCATATGAGAAAGATAATATTGTATGGGTTGGTGTGGGTATGGATGGCGCCTTTGGGTGTCTATGCACAAAGCAGCGACCTAGTCGGTAACGTCACATTGGGTGATGGTGAGCCGCTCGATGAAGTCAAAGTATTGATAAATGATACAAAAGCCTTTTACTCTGATGCCGATGGCAAGTTTGTGGCGTCAGGACTTAAAAAGAACGTTAAGCCGGCATCGCTGGTAGCCTTTAAGGAAGGCTTTGAGCTCTCTACATGGAACTACCTCAACGGCCAGGTATATGTTTATATGCGGACAGCCACCATCAAATTCATTCATGGATCAATCAAAAATGCTCAAGGAGTGCCGATCGTTGGCAAGTCTCTCGTCTACAAAGGGAAGTCGGATGAAAGGACCTTGAAAACAGATGATAAGGGTAGTTTTATTTTCAAACTTCCTTTTGATGAGACATTTAATAAAGCAGAGTTTTATCTCGAAGGCAGACCTTGCGCAATATCAAACCTATCCGAAGACAAGGAAACCAACATCATAAGAATTGCGCTGAAGGAGCAAGACGAAGATGAAGTGATATATACGGTTAAGGTTTCTTCTATGAGCGGGAAGGCCATGAAGGACCAGTTGGTTCAAATTGATAAGCAGTCTTATTTCACTTCGAAGGACGGGAGCTTTCGAGTTTCGTCCAATGACTTGTCGGGTGCTAAATGGAGCTTTGGCGGAATGGAAATAGAAAGCATGGACACTGATCACGCTGCTCAGGCAATTAGTGTGGTGCTAAAAAAGCCAAAACCGGTACAGATAGATGAGCCAGTGGCGCAGCGAGACACACATGCCATTATTTCTCTGGAGGATACGACTGTGACGATCACTGGAGAGCTAAGTCATGGAATTGGGCACATGCATAACTTTTATGAGGAGCAGGAGGCCCAATTAAGAGCGCACAATCAAACAGTCAACGAAATCCACGACATGCTTTCTCAGGTAACTGAGTTTAGTAAAGAGGACCATCAACTACTCACTACCCAACTGAAGCAATTAGTAGCGTCTATTGAATCCACGTCCAGGGCATTCAATGAAACCCGGGATATCAATATGGCTTTTGTGCTGGAGATGAGAAACAAGCTTCACGAAAAAGAGCAGACCATCCAGGAAAAGAACCAGTTGATTACCCAAATTCAGGATCATATGACCCTGATCATTACCACATTGCTGGGACTCACGATGCTTCTTATGTTTGCTCTATGGACTATCAGGCGATTCAAAGCACAAAATCGGGTAATAGAACGAACGAAAAAGGAACTAGTGAAAGTGCAGGAGATGGCCAAAATCGGAAGCATGCGCTACGATAGCGGTAGTAAAACTTTTGATTTTTCTGAAAATTTCTTCCGCGCATTAAATATCAGTAACCCGGAACGTATCCGAAAGCTTCAGGGTAAGAGTGATGGAATGATACCCAATGAGTTGGTGGCCGTAACAGACCAACCTGAGGTGGAAGAGGCCTGGAATAAAGGACTAAAGGGCAAAGAGCAAATGGTGAGCATGGAGTTTCAGGGTAATTCGGAAACGGAGGAACCTTTGTACATCGACATGAGGACGCGGTTCGAAAGAAACACGCTCAATCAGGTAACTTATATTTCCAGTTCCTTGCAGGATGTTTCTGAAAAGAAAGAACAGGAGATTAACCTGAGGAATGCCTTATTGGAGGCGGAAGAAGCAGGAAAAGCGAAGGAACAGTTCCTTGCCGCAATGAGCCATGAAATCCGTACACCGCTGAATGCGATCATTGGATTGACGGATCAGCTGATCCACGCTGAGCCAACGGACAAACAAAAGAAGAACCTTGACATCATCCAGATATCCAGTCAGCATTTGCTCTCCTTGCTCAACGACGTGTTGGATTTTAGTAAGATAAAGGCCGGAAAAATCCGACTGGAAAACGTCAACTTTAACTTGATAAAGGAAGTAAAGGATACAGTAAAAGCTTTGTCCATCAGTGCCGGAAGTAGAGGACTTGCACTAGACACGAAAATTGACAAGAACCTACCGGATGAGTTGATTGGGGACAAATTGCGAGTCAATCAGGTACTGATCAATCTCGTCAGCAATGCCATCAAATTCACTGAGAATGGTGGCGTGACGGTATCTATTCAACTAGTTGAGGAAACCAGCAGTAAGGCGGAGATCAGATTCGCTGTAAAAGACACTGGGGTTGGTATTTCAGAAGATAAACTCGACAAGATATTTGAGAGCTTTGAACAAGAAGATGTATCCACGACCAGAAAGTACGGTGGTACAGGTCTTGGGCTTGCCATCTGTAAGCAGCTGGTCGAACTGCTAGGCGGAGAAATCAAGGTGTCCAGTGAATTGGGTAAAGGGTCTGAGTTTTCATTCAATGCCAAATTTGAAAAATCAAGCAATACTGCCTCTAGTGCAGCGGAACTCCAGAGTGAAGAGGAGAAGGTTAAGCAGATCGCAGGCGTGAGGATATTGTGTGTCGAAGACAATGAAATCAACAGAATGGTCGTGTCACAGTACTTCAATGCATGGAAGATCGATGCGACCTATGCAGAGACCGGAGAGAAGGCTATTGAATTGTTTGGACAGAAGAAATTTGACCTGGTGTTTATGGATATCCGACTCCCTGACATGAGTGGATACCAGATTACCGAGCGACTCCTTAAGGACTTCCCCGAAAGAAAGGAGTCGATTATTGCCTTTACTGCCGAGCTGGACAACTCCACGATGGATAAAATAAAGGATTCGGGTATGGTGGATTTTATATCCAAGCCATTCAAAACGGATCAGATGATCGACAAAATAATTAAATATATTTCATAACTTATGCACATTAATATGAACGAGATGGCAGATCGTAAAGCAAGCATAGACCTGAGCAATCTTAATAATCCCACCTTTGAACCCGAATTCGCTACCCGATTTTGTCAAAAATTTGCAGTTCAAGTTGAGGAGTTTGATGCCCAGTTTGAACAAGGTGTTTCGAAAAAGGATCGTAAGGCCGTATCAGACATAGTGCATAAGATCATGTCTTCCCTGATGTTTATTGAGCTTGATGAGTTTTGTGAGTTGATCAGTCAGTACAAGGCCCTGGATATGGACAACGAAGTGGCTGTGCAAGACCTGATCAGTGAAGTACATGAGTATTGCGAAGCGCTGCTCGAAAGCCTCAAGGCGTTCAGTCCTGATTCTGTAAAGTAGGCTCACAGTCATTACATATTTTCGGGCAATCAGCGCCTGACAATTTTCATCTATCCGGCTGACAGGTGTCATTGGGGATGTATTGGATAATCAATATCTTCTCCCCATCACATAGACACCAGGATGATGAAAAAGATATTAGTTCTCACCGATTTTTCTGAGTGTGCAGGACAAGCGTCCCGTGCAGCGATAGAGATAGCCAAAAAGAGTGGCTCGAGCATTCATTTTCTTCATTGCAAAGCAGTACCCTTCAACTGGGTGTACCTCACCGATGTAGAAAATCAGATTTACAAAGACGTAAGTAAGGAAATCAAAAACGTCAATTCCAAACTCGAGGAATGGGTAAAACAAGCCAACGAAGAAGGAATTGAAGCGCATCATAGTGTATGTTACAACGAGGATAACTACGCCGTAGTGGAGTACATCAATGAGCACGATGTGGACTTTGTGCTGATGGGTTCTCACGGAGCAAGGGGCTTCAAAGAAGCCTTCATCGGTAGCAACGCCCAGAAAGTGGTGCGGTACTCTGATGTACCCGTTTTTGTCGTCAAAAAAGAAATGAAGTCATTGGACAATCCACGGGTGGTGTTTATCTCCGACTTTGAGTCAGAGATCATTGGAGCGTTTAATAAAGTCCTTGATTTTGCGAAGACAGTGGGGGCCAAGATTGACCTTTTGTATATCAATACGCCGACTTACTTCAGCGAAACATGGGAAATGAATAGCCGCATGCAGATGTTTATAGATCATGCTGCCTCATACCTGGGCAATGTCGAGATGATCAATTCGACCAATTTTGAAAGAGGCATAGAGAGCTACTGTTTCCAGAAAGACAATGTGATATTGGCGATGGCCACTCATGGCCGCACAGGTATAGCACGTATGCTGGTGAGCAGTTTGACAGAAAAGGTCATCAACCACATCGATCGGCCCGTTTTGAGTTTGCACATATAGTTCAACTGAAAATATGACCCATCATGAGAACTTTAACACAACAAAAACCCTGGCTGGCCTGGCAGTATCCGGGTTGGCTGTGCATATTGAGGATCATACTTGGGTTGTTTATTAGCTTCAAAGGAATTTATTACATGCTCAATATGGGCAACTTTGAAGCGATGCCTTTCAAGGGTATGGATCCTCTGATAGATCTGATGCTTTGGCATTCGATCGTGTTCGTCCACTTCGTAGGTGGTATTTTTATCGCGTTTGGGTACAGTACGCGCATTGCGATATTGCTACAGTTTCCTTTGGTGCTTGGCGCTTTGATTATGATCAATAGCGGCAGCCGACTGGTCGCGTGGAATACCGACCTGGAAATCATCGTGACCCTGGCTACCCTGATCCTCCTGGCGATTTACTTTGTGCTGGGATCGGGCAGATTTAGCGTGGATTATAAGATTAGCCAGAAAAGGAACGAGCAATAATGGTCTTGGGTATTTGGCCTTGGCCGGGCGCTATGGCCAGATACCCTTTAGATTTTTGATCATTCAGGGAATTGACAGGAACTCAATTCGCTATCTTAAGCAGAATATAAAATTGGAAGTATTCCGTTGAGATGTTTCTTCTGTCCAGTATTGCATCATACTTGGCTATGTTTGTAAAAGACCTGTTGTATCGAAACCCAACCTCTGAGAAAAAGGACAGCGCAACGCTCGCACCCAATGTTCCTGAAAGTTCAAGTCTTCGATCATAAGTTTGTAATAGACTATGGGATAATGTGTCGTTTACATGGTTTTTAGCTGATAGGAGAAAGCCCAATTCAGGACCGGCTGAAAGCTTTATTCTATTCAGGATAATAACATCCATGAACAAGGCTGTATTGACACAGTTGAACTTATAGTTTAAGGAATCCTGAGAAAATTGAGTTCCTTTTTGTATGTATCCAAGTTCGTACGTGAAGCCTAGCGGTAGCCTTTCATGCTCGTAGCCCAGGATTGCAGATGCGCTAAAGCCATTTCTTCCTTCAGGATTAAAATTCTCATTTCCTTCACTTGAAGTCAAATTAGAATAGACATAGCCACCTTTGACTCCTCCATACAGCTCGCCTTGAGCAATAGAAAGACTTACTCCTGAGAATAGTAGTATTGGCAGGCACAAAAGGTTTTTCATGGTTGGTTATTGGGTTAAGATTGAAAGGAGCAAATATATAGAAATACTCTACATTATAATTCTACTTTTTTTGCTGTAAAGAGTCTCTTTTTTGCCTAGTTCACAATTACTCAACCTTAGCGTCTCGCGGACACCAGATGCACAATTATTCAGCACTTATTTTACCCTCAAGCCTTATATCTGCCGAAGACGCCCCGATCATTAGGGTTACTTCTCCTGGCTCAAGCACAAATTGATTCTGTTCTACATCCCAGTATTTGAGCTCCTCTGCTTTGAGTGGTAGGGTCACTTTTTGGGCTTTTCCCGCCGGAATGTTTACTCTGGTGAATGCCTTCAAAGCTTTGTCAGGACGTTCTACTTTCGAATCAGGAAAACCCGCGTATAGTTGAATCACTTCGTCACTATCGACGCTGCCTGTGTTTTTCACTTTGAGCGATACATACACGATCTCCCCATCTGTTATAGATTTCTGCACCTTCAGATCCGAGTATTCAAAAGTCGTATAGCTCAGCCCATGGCCGAAAGCAAACAAAGGCTCATTTTGATCATACATGTAGGTTCGGCCATTTCGAATGTTATAATCCAATATCGGTGGTAGCTCGTCGATCGAGGCTGACCAGGTTTGCACTAATCTCCCCGCAGGACTTACATCGCCGAAGAGGACATCGGCAACCCCATTTCCCAGCTCCTGGCTGGATTGTGTGACATGAAGGATGGAAGGAACGTTTTCTTTTGACCAGCCAATCGAGTAAGGGAAACTCGACACCATCACGAGCACTGTGTTTGGATTGGCCTTTTTTACCAGCTTGACCAGATCTTCCATTTCCAATGAGATAGCTTGTCGGTCTACTTCTTCACGTCCATCGCTCGGTACATAGTTTTCACCCCAGCCCAATCCGTATCCGAGGGGGTGATTCCCCACACATACTATGGCGATATCCGAGTTTTGAGCGGCTATGACCGCCGAGTCGGCTTTGTTGCTGGCTGCGTAATTTATGGTGACCTTATCACCTAAAGCATTTTGGATTCCATCGAGTACCGATACCTGGTAGGGTGGAGTGCCTGCATACCAGTCAGACACCACCATATCGGCACTTGGGCCAATCACAGCAATGGATTTGATTTCGTTTTCATTGATGGGAAGAAGTTCCTCGTTTTTCATCAGTACAATCGATTTTTGCGTGGCCTTTCTGGCAAGAGTTTTGGCTTCCGGTTTTGTCCATGGGCGGATTGTGTCAGCGACACCAATGGACAGGTAAGGATTCGTTTTTCCATCATCCATGAGTCCCAGTTTGAGCATGACTCGGAGCGTACCTCTCACTGCCTGATCTATGTCAGACTCACCGATCCATCCGGAATCGAGTGCTTGCTGTACCGGCTCCATATATCTATCAAGATACATGGTGATGCCCGATTTGATGGTGGCCTCCGCAGCCCGTGCCAGATTGGGATAGTACTTGTGTGCATTGACCAACAGCCGGAAGCCTCCGCCATCCGTACAAATGATTCCATTTTGTCCCCATTCATTTACCGCTATGTCTTTCAGCATGGGGTGTACATGGCAGGGCACGTCATTGTAGGAATTGTACGCAGCCATAAAGGCTCGTGAGCCGCCCTGGGTGATTCCTTTGTAGAAGGCATAAGAATAATACTCTCTAAAGAGCCGGTCATCAAAGTTTGATGAATTGAACGACCGATTGTTCTCATTGCTATTGGCCAGGAAGTGCTTCATCAGGGAGGCTACCTTCCAGTATTTCGGGTCATCGCCTTGCAGTCCTTTGACGAAAGCCACAGTCAATTCAGAAGCTAAATAGGCGTCCTCTCCATAGCATTCTTCAGTTCGGCCCCAGCGAATGTCCCGACCCAGATCGGCATTGGGGGCGAGCAGGATCAATCCTGCACTTTTGTAGTTTTCATTTTGTGTGAGGTAGCGGGTTTCATAGGCTTCCCATTCGGCGATTTCTTTGTGCAAGTCTACATCCCAGGTTTGCGCCAGACCAATGGCCTGTGGAAAGGTCGTGGTAGGCGCTTCCCCTTTTCCTTTTACAGCCCAGTTGGCGGGGCCGCTGAGCGCCAATCCATGGAGCCCTTCTACAATCCTTGTTTTTTGAACACCCAACCTGGGAACTCCTTTGGGCCGGGGGGAAAGATTGCCCAGCTTTTCTTCAAGGGTCATCAAAGAGATCAGATTGTCGAGTCGGGCATCATCCGAAAGGCTGATATCCTGAAACGGATGCTCCTGAGCAAGGGCACTGACGCTGAATAAAATACAAGCAATTGTTAGTTGAAAGAGGCGCATAACTTAGGTTTTAATTTGAGAAAACAAGTTACGAAAAATGACACCATCCAATTCGCAGGGTGTTTCCATTTACTGTATAGAATTTTCACAACTCTTTATTATTTTTAGTCTGAAAATGCTCCTGGCATTTTCAGGGTTAATAGTTAAAGGTTATTGGGTTAAAAGAGTCTTCCTGGTTGCTTAGGAGTTATAAATGAATAGTAATTCAGAAGGGTCTTAATTGTTTGGCCATTAACTAATAACCCGATAACTTTTAACTCCTGAATTATTAAAACGCCTTTCCGGGGGCATTCTTCGGATCGGTAAATAATTCAGGTTTAGTCAAACCAAAAAATCTACTGTCATGCCTTCTATGAATATTTCCAAATCTATTGTGATCAATGCACCAGCCGACCAGATATTTCGGGTCGTCGGTAATTTCAATTCGTGGACTCAGTGGTCTCCCTGGCTAATTGCCGAACCTGACGCTCAGGTGGACGTGGCACCTGATGGTGAAGAATACTCGTGGGAGGGTAAAATCACCGGATCGGGAAATATGAAGATTACAAAGTCAGTAGCAGACGAAGCGCTGGATATTGATCTGCATTTTATCAAACCCTGGAAGTCGCAGGCTGATGTCGCATTTCTACTCAAAAAAGTAGATGGAGGTACAGAAGTCACCTGGACCATGAAGAGCAGCCTGCCTTTCTTTTTGTTTTGGATGAAAAAGATGATGGAGGTGATGGTCGGTATGGACTATGATCGTGGGTTGAAAATGCTTAAAGACTTTGTGGAAGACGGTGAGGTGCATTCTAAAATTGAGTTTGTTGGTCATGGACAGTATGAGGGATGCCAATACATAGGGATCAAAACCCGGTGCAAAATGGATGAGATTGGAGAGCAGATGAAAGGGGATTTTGAAAAACTGCACGAGTTTATTTCGGAAAAAGATTTTGTGAATGGGATGCCCTTTTCCATCTATCACAAATGGGAGTTCGTAAAAGGAAATGTAGAATACACCTCAGGTGTGCCTGTGTCCAGAGTGCCTGATGACCTACCGAATTATTTTATTGTTGGCGAAATTCCATCTACACCGGCTCACATCGTGAGACATACTGGGCCGTATGAGCATCTGGGCAATGCCTGGAGCACACAGATGATGTATGAGCGAGGGAAGGTCTTTAAGCAAAACAAGAAAATTCATCCCTTTGAGGTTTATGTCAGCGATCCGTCTGCAGTAGCCCCCAATGATCTGGTGACTGATATTTATTTGGCGACGAAATAGTCGATGCTGTTGGCTGAAAAGTGATATTAATTGTGATTTTTCAGTTCAAAGATTAGCAGTTCCAGGATTGAAATGAGTTCCGAACTTGGTATTTCCATCGTGTAGATTTCGTTGATCTGGTGATCAGAATTGCAATTGTTTTTATCCCAACAGTACCAACTAAAAGTAGTCGTTTCGCAGTCCTCCAAAATGTAAATGGAGTATTGGTCGGTAGATTCGTCGATTTGAAGTCGGTGTTTAAAGAATTGTTGTTCATTTGAGTCTCGTTCCTCTTCAATTTTTTTGATGATTTCAGTTGGGGATAGTGCATGGAAATTTTCGTTCTTAAACTTTCCAGTTCTCAGTTGTTCAAGAATTTTGTCGAACGCATTGGCATAGGTAGGTGTGTAAATTGATTCATTTGAAACTAATTTATTACCGATATGGAATTTGATATTGAGCAAGCAATCCGAGTTGATCGAAAACTCAAAGGATATACTTTCTCTTTTTCCAATGGTCATCTCTTGTATTTTTCGTGCTCTAAAATTCTTTAACTTCAGAAGGTTATCCATCAATTAGTTCGCCGTTTCGGTACTTCTCCTTTTTAGTCAATCTTCCAAGTGAATCGTAGTATTTCCACGTTCCATCTTTGAGGTCATTCTTGTATTTGCCTTTGCTCTTTAGCTCTCCTGACGGATGGTATTCAAAGAAATTACCATGCCTTAGACCGTCCTTGATTTCCATTTCATATTTGGTGTTGCCGGCACTGTCTTGCTCGGTCTGGCTTTTGGCACCCAGGTCCTCGATTTCAATCTCACCTATCACAATTTGCTCTCCGGGGTCTACCACCAACAGGCTGTCGAAATTGAGCGAGTCCAGAAGTGCATCAAAATCATAGGCTTCAAATAGCTCAAGATTGTTGACCGAAATGACCATGTGGGTTTCTATTAGATCCCCGGAAGGAGAAAACTTAAATCCCATCTGTGGGAAATGGCTGAAAAATTTACTTTTGGTGCTTAGGTATTCGATGGTTTCATCGTCGATCAGCCCGCCTTTGCTTTTCCCCAGCAGCTCCATTTGGAGATACAGCGCAAGACTGTGATTCTGGCCGATTTCATCGACGAACTGCTGATAGGAGTCTTCATGATCCAGCGTTTGCTTACTGATTTGGGCATCAATGATCGTCCTGAGGGATTTGGGACTACTCGCAAAAACCACGTACTCGTCGATGATGGTGTAGTAGGGGCGGTCAAACTTTTCAAACAGCTTGCCGAAGACCAAACTGAAAAGGCCTTTGACTGCCATGTAGTTGATTTTGTATCCCTGGTATTCTACCTCTTTGAACCGTACGGGTGTTTTTCGTTTGATCTGTCGACTGAGAAAGGTCATCTTCTCTCTGGTGAGGTCCGCATTCTTTCCTTTGAGGATAAAGGCCGTTTCAGACGTACCCTCGTTTTCAAACTGAATCAGGGCCAGCTCATCATCTATCCATGCGGCCACATCTTCTTTGAGGGAGATGTTAAGGAATTTTTCGGTCCTTGAAGTGTACAAATCAAAATCTTCCTTAGCTACTTCATCTGTCAAAAGTTGGTCCGCAAGTTCTGTGTAAAATTCATCAAATGAATCAAAACCGATGCTCATATACATTGAGGTACTTGCAGGTGCCACAGTGGATATATCCATAGGCCCTGAACCTGTAGTTCTGAACAGTTTGAGATAGCTGCTAAGGCTGTCGTTGTAGTTGGAGTAGCCTTTGAGTAGAAGGGAGTTTTCCTGAATGTCGAAATACAATCCGCTGAACAACAGGGGCATTCGCTCACTTATAGAAGCCAAATCTTCAATACCCAGCTGCTCCAGGTACGAGAAAATGGACGCGTAATTAACGTACAAACGCACGAGTCCATCGCCAATCACCTTTTTATGTACATCGAGAAACTCAAAGGATCTGGGCAATGTTGCTTTTTGTTTTTCATCAATGGCCTGCTCTATGATGGAGTGTGTGAAGGAGCCCACCAGAAAGTTGTCCTCAAGGGCGAAGTAGAAAGTTTCCTTAGAACTCAAATCCAACTTTTCGTAAATGGTGCTGCCCTGATAGTTTCGCTTGGTGACATTGTCCAAAGAGGTCATCCATGCGCTCACGACTCCCAGGCCTTCAAAGTCCACAATGAACAAATGATCCGTCTTTTCTCGTCTATAGGAGTGGCCTGAGATAAACACTTTCCTGTTAGCCAGGATGTCCAAGGCTTTATGAAAACCTGAAAGATCGTCCTCAATTTCGGCCAGCATGGTTCCGTATTCTTTCCATTCCCGGTCTTGCTCCAGCAGTGTCCATATCTCGGTGTCCGTCAGTTCGTACCAGAGTTTGTAGGGCTTGTCTGTTTCGAGTATGTACAAGGCATCTCCGGGGATCAGGTTTAGCGGATTGATCCTTGGTCCTGAGATGTCGGGATTAACGATTTTGTAGCCGTACCAGCCGCCGACCATCAATACGAGGAGCAGCAGAATCCATAGGTACTTCTTTTTGGATTTTTTTGGAGGTAGGTCTGAAGTCTCGCTTTTTGGGTTCACGGCTTCGTTTGGTGTGTGGGGCAAGTCAGATTCAGGCATAGGGTTGAAATAGGATCATGCAACAATATAAAGGTAAAAATTGTTGACTTTCAAGGGCTTGTTAGAGATACTTTTTGGAGCGGAAGTGGTATTCATATTTTCGTCATTCCGGTTGATCACAGGCCCGGTAGGGATGTGAGCATACCGGAATCTTCACGGTTTGATTGAGATTCCGGTATTCCACTTCACTACGCTCACTGAAAACCTACCCGTCCGGTCAGGCGGGCCGGAATGACGGTATAGTTGCGCATGTGAGGATTATTTATGAAATTAGACCAGCACTTCTGAGATAAATTAGTTTAGCATTTACTGATAATACCTATTGAATGTCTAAACAACTCAAAAACTATTGTTGCGATCAATTTTATTAGATAACTACGGGTAATTTAAAAAAGTCAAGTACTGAATTGGTCCTCAAAAATCTGATGTATCAATTGTTTGATCAAAAACAGACTGAAAGCCAAAACTAACTAATGAATACACTGCTTGCTTTTATAGCAGATTTGAATTTGCTCAGTTGATTGAGACTATATTGAATTGATTTTGTTAATCTATAAACTTAACCTATGAAATTAAAAACGCTTAGATTAAAGAACTTTAGAAGTTATTCGATTGAATCTGAAATTTCAATTTCAGATTTGAATGTTTTAATTGGCCGAAATGATGTTGGCAAATCATCCATACTAGAAGCACTCGATATCTTTTTCAATGGAAAACCTGATATGAATGATTTGTCAGTAACGCATGATTCTCCTCAAATAGAGATAACGTGTGTTTTTGATAATTTACCTGATAACTTGATTTTAGATGACACGGTTTCCACATCGCTTTCTGATGAGTATTTGCTCAATAATTCTGGTGATTTAGAGATTAAGAAAACTTATCCAATATCCAGAGCTGGTAGCATTTCCGAAAAAACTAAGATAATATGTCAGTACCCAGATCATGATAGTCTGGCTGATATACTATCAAAAAAGAACACAACCTTAAAACTGATGTTTGAAGAATTGGGGATTAATTCGGAGGGTGTGGATAAAAGAAGAAGTAAAGAATTGCGAAATGCAATTAGGAACCACCACTACCCTGATGGCAACATAACAACCATTCAAAAAGAAATAGTTGTAGAAGCAAAGCTGGATAATGAGGATAATAGAAGGAAAATTTGGTCTAGCCTGAATAAGTACCTTCCAATTTATTCTCTTTTTTTTGTTGACAAACCATTGACTGATCAAGATTCTGATATTCAGGATCCCATGAAAGAAATAGTCAAAGAAGTACTAAAAAGGGATTCTATTGCACCACTTTTAGAAGATTTGAAAACGGCTATCCAGCTAGCTTCAACCTCTTTGGCTGATGACACCATTGCGAAGCTTAACGATCTCGATTCTAACCTTGCTGAAACATTAAGGTCTAACTTCCCAAAAGAACCATCTTGGAACACAATTTTCAAACTTTCTTTGGAGGACGAAAGAGGGGTTCCTTTAAATAAACGAGGAAGTGGAATGAGAAGGCTTGTTCTTCTTAGTTTTTTCAGGGCTCAAGTTGAAAACAGAAGATCAGTCAGTTCTCCTAACATAATCTATGCTTTAGAAGAACCAGAAACTTCACAGCATCCAGATTTCCAAATGATGATAGTAAATGCATTAAAGGAATTATCAGAAACAAGTGATGCTCAGGTGTTGTTTACTACTCATAACTCAAATCTGGCGAAAGAAATTTCGAAAGATTCCTTGAGATACATTTATCAAGATAATGATAATCTAAAAGTTGAAAATGGAACCCATGAGGATGGAACGGATAATTCAGATATCATTGACAGAATAATTGATACGTTGGGTGCATTACCAGACCCTAAAAACAAGGTGAAAGTGTTAGTGTTTGTGGAAGGTGAAAATGATGTAAATGGCCTAATTAATTTTAGCAAACTTCTGCATGAACATGATTCAGCAAACCTCAGCTTAGAAAACAATGAATCAATTGCTTTCATTCCCACTGGAGGTTCTCAATTAAAACATTATATAGAGAAAAAATACCTTGACGGCCTTACCCAAGCTCAGGTTCATATTTACGATTCAGACAAGCCAGAATATATTTCTAGTGTTCAATCTCTCAATGATGAAGGAAATCCCAGGAAAATTGGATTCAATACGCAGAAAACAGAATTGGAGAACTATTTGCATCATGATTCCATAATAGAATGCTACAAAAATAACGGGATTGATATTGAGATAACTGAAATAAGGGATAATGATGATGTCCCTGGAATTGTTGCCAAGACAATTCATGAAGCTCAGAGTGAAACAACATGGGACGAAATACACTCAAATCCTGATATGCGAAAGGAAAAACAGAAAAGTAAAATATCAAGAGCAAAGAAAACCCTCAATATGGGAGCTGTTGAATGTATGACTTTTGAAAGATTACAAGAGCGTGGAGGATACGATGAAATCAAACTATGGCTTGACACTATCAATAGTTTTATTAATTAATGACAAATGACTAATAACCAAATCAACTGCCCAAACTGTGGCACCTCTATAGATGTACAAGACATTCTTTCGCATCAATTGGAAGATGAAATCAAGCAAAAATATCAAGCGGAATTAAATGTTGCTAGGCAGAAGTTTGAAGATGATCAAAAGAGTCTGTCGAAAGAAAGAGCTGAATTTGAAGAAAAGAAACGTCAGGAAAATGAGTTCTTTCAGGAGCGGCTCGAAAAAAAGTTGGCCGAAGAGCTGAAAGTCAAAGAAGAAAAACTCAAAACTAAGCTGACCTCAGAGCAGGAAGAGCAATTCAAAAATCTGCAAAATGAGCTGAACGAAAAATCCGAACAAATAAAGGAGCTGAATCGAGCAAAAGCTGAGATTGAGCGATTGAAACGAGATAGTGCAGAGGCAAAGGAATTAGCCATGATTGAGGCTGAAAAACAAATCACCGAACGCCTCAAGACCGAAAAAGAGAAAATAAGTAAGCTGGAAGCTGAGAAAAATGAGCTTAAGTTGAAGGAGCTTGAAAAAAAGCTGGAGGATCAAAAAAAGCTTACTGAAGAAATGTCTAGAAAACAAGCTCAAGGGTCTATGCAATTACAGGGAGAGGTTCAAGAGTTGGCCATTGAGGAGTTTCTGGCTAGTCAGTTTCCTTTGGATAGTATTGATGAAATTAAGAAAGGTGCTCGTGGGGCCGACTGTATTCAAATTGTAAATACCCGATCTACACAAAACTGTGGCAAAATTTATTACGAGAGTAAGCGTACCAAGGATTTCCAACTAGGGTGGATTGAAAAGTTTAAGGCAGACATGAGGATCAAAGAAGCGGATGTAGGAGTTTTAGTTACCGAGTCTATGCCATCGGACATGGATCGTATGGGATTGAGAGACGGAGTTTGGGTTTGCTCATTTGAAGAATTTAAAGGTCTGAGTTCCGTTCTCAGAGAATCTGTTATACAGCTCAGCAAGGTAGTTTCCTCTCAGGAAGGAAAAGGAGATAAGATGCATATGCTTTATGATTACCTGACTAGTAACACCTTCCGTATGCAAGTAGAGGCCATAGTAGAAGGATTCTCTAGTATGAAGAATGCATTGGAAGCTGAAAAAAGATCCATGCAACGCATTTGGAAAGAGCGTGAGAAGCAGATTGAAAAAGTCATTATTAATACCATAGACATGTATGGCTCAATCAAGGGAATTGCCGGAAGTGCTATTCAAAGTGTTCAAGCACTTGAGTTAGATCAGGGCTTGTCGAAAGAATTGAGCGAAACCGAAGATGAAAACCTATAAGGTTTTAAAAACCTTATAGGTTTGGAATAAGAATATGAAAGGATTAGATCGTTTCGAACCGGAAAGCTACTATCACATTGTCAATCATGCTGTAGGCAGCGAAAACCTCTTTCGGGCAGATGAAAACTATCGATATTTCCTGCAGAGATATACACACTATATGCCATCCGTTTGCAGTACGCTATGTTACTGTATGATGCCCAACCATATCCACTTTTTGATTCAGACCCACAGCGAAGAGAAACTGGAGCAACATGTTAAATTCAAAGGTGATTTTCACAAGTTGGTTATGCAACATCTGAGCAATCTACTAAACGCCTACACTAAAGCCTATAGTAAGAAATATGATCGAAAAGGAGCGCTATGGTTGGACTATACCAGGCGATTCAGGATAGATACGAATGACTACTTAACTGCAGTTATAGATTACATTCACCAAAACCCAATAAAGCATGGCTTTGCGACAGATATAGAAGACTGGAAACATAGCTCGTATTTATCTCATTTGTCGCAGAAGCCTACATTACTTGGCAGAGCAGCGGTCCTTGAATGGTTTGGTGGGATAGAGGGTTATGTCAAATTTCATGCTGATAGTACGGCTGGATTGCTAGACGATTGGGAGGTTTAAAGGATGAAGCCTTTTAGGTTTTAGAAACCTTATAAGTTTGTATGGGTAATTTAGAAAAAGTATAAATACGAAATATTATTTGGTTATTAAAATTACCTGTCCGATAATTGCATCCTCATAAAGGAAAAGAGATGAAACAGTATATTAATCACATAGCACGAACATTGGACTCAGGAAGTCCATTATTTGAGCGTTATTGGTATATTGGTCTGGAATAGATTTAGAATATTGATTAAGATATTTTGAAACCCGGGCCATTTGCTCGGGTTTTTTTATTTGTATGAATTATAGCTGTATGACTATATATCAGAATAATATTTGGTTTTGGGCGCTAAGCTCACAGGAGAGGTGCGTCCAATTTATTGTGGGGATGACAACAAGGCCATCATTTGATTGGCTATGTATTAAGGACAAAAGTGTATCAACATGACTTAAGAAATTAAGCAGGTTGAGAAGCCCCGTCCTTGTGTATAGGTCGGGGCTTTTTTTATGTCGATTGGTCTAACGGTAGGATATCAGGCTTTGATCCTGGGGGAGTGAGTTCGAGTCTTGCATCGACATCTATAATTCCAGGGAGGGGTAGTTCGGACGCCTCCATTGAGTCGAAGAGTGGTTGAAGCCCACAAGCAGAATTCCGATCGTTCTGTGATGTTGGAAAAAGCTTCGATGGGAATTTGACTGGATCCGATAGTAGAGGGTCCATTTGAGAACATAGCTCTAATGGTAGAGCGGTGGTTTGAAGCACCATGAGTGCTGGTTCGACTCCAGCTGTTCTCACATAAAGATATTGTTCACAGACGGTGAACAAAAGAAGCTGAATAGAGCTGGTTGCTCAAACCGGATGAGTGTATCTGTATTGCACCATAGTGCCCGATTCTTTGGATAGGGGTATGCTGTTGGGTAATTAGGCGATTTGGCACCATGCTGTAGGACAAGGGTTCGACTCCCTTTCTTGGTGAAAGCCGAGGTAGTTCAGTTGGTTAGAACAACAGCCCTGATGACGCAGGTTCGAATCCTGCTCCTAATTCAGATTTAGGGTAGCTCAGTGGTAGAGCACTACGATGTGGACGTAGGTTGAATTTTTAACTGGAATGAAAATCCTTTTAAAGAGAAGCGATCAACTTCTATAAAATTTGATCACAATGAGGCGTGATCCGCCTGATTCGAGAGGGACACTTCGGTGTCCGTCGGGAGCGTCCGGGAAGAACCCTGAAAAGTCAGGATACCGTGGATGACGAAGTGATTGCTTCTTCAGGTGGCTGTTGGGTCATCTCCTTGGTTTCGATCAAAGGAATGGCTTTGCAGTGAATTTGGAGAACCGATCATTTCCGATTTCGCTCAATGACTTTTCCGTTCTGGAATGCCCTGCTTGCAGGGATAAGGATGGTCAGGTGGATCATGATTCTAATTGAAAAGAAATTATCAGGCCGGGTAATATAACCTCACGATAGTTATCGGAGGTGCTGAATTATTGAATGTAAAACGTAAACCAAAAAGAAAATGAAAAGGATCAGAATTGATGCCGGTAAAATCGGTTTGGTAGTGAGGAAAGGCAGGCTTAGGAAAGTTATTCCACAGGGAGCCTATTGGCTAAACCTGTTCGACCTGGTGTACGAGTATGACTTGGCCAGACCCTTGCATACTTCCACCAACTTACCGTATAGCCTCAACCTTTTGGTGAAGGATGAAATGCTGCAAGCTTACATTACAATCCAGGAGGTGGGAGACAATGAGATTGTCTTGCTGTATGCTGATAAGAACTTTAAGGAAGTTTTAGGTGGCGGAAGGTACGTGTTCTGGAAAGGGTTGATCGATTATGATTTCAGCAGGATTGACTTGAGTCAATTGGAAATCAAAGGGATCGATAAAGATACTCTGACTAGAAAAGAGGTACTTCCTTACATCAGGATTTATGACGTGATGCCTTATGAGAAAGGTGTTTTGTTCGTCGATGGGAAATTTGAGAAAGTGCTGGAAAGCGGCTCATATTTCTACTGGAAGAACGCCACGCCCATCTCAATTGTGAAGGCCGATATGAGGATGTTGCAATTGGAGGTGTCCGGTCAGGAGATTCTGACCAGGGACAAGGCTGCTTTGAGGATCAACTTCAACACCCAGTACAAGGTAGTGGATGTAGAGAAGGCTTTGATTGAAAACAAGGATTACGAAAAGCAGTTGTATGCCTTGATGCAATTGGCACTCAGAGAGTACGTGGGTACTTTCTCGTTGGACGAGTTGCTTGAAAACAAGGAGGGGATTTCTGACTATGTCATGAAAACCCTGGAAGCAAAAGCCAAAGAGTTGGGTGTGAGGATCAATGGATGCGGTGTGAAGGATGTCATTTTGCCCGGTGAGGTAAAGGAGATCATGAGCCAGGTGATGATTGCACAAAAAAAGGCTCAGGCCCATGTGATCATGAGAAGGGAGGAGACAGCTTCTACAAGGAGCTTGTTGAACACCGCCAAGTTGATGGAGGACAACGCAATGTTGTATAAGCTGAAAGAGATGGAGTATGTAGAAAAGATTGCAGAGAAGATTGGTGAGATCACCGTTGCCGGAAACGGACAGGTGGTAGACCAGCTGAAAAGCATCTTTGCTCCAGCTAAATAAAACAGGAATGAGCCAAATGGGCTCATTCCTTAAATCAAAAACCATGTACATAGAATACATAGAAAGCGGCATCAAGGAAGCAGATCGAATGATCGACGCGAGTGAGTACGACCAGGCGAAGGATTTGCTGAATAGGTTGCTATTTGATGAGCCGGGTTATGCGAAAGTGCATAATAACCTGGGTTGGCTGTACCAGTATTGTTTTGACAACAAGAGGCAAGCGGATCTTCATTTAAAATACGCTATTCAGTTTAATCCCAGGTTGAGTGTGGCTTTCGATAATATTACCGAGCTATACATCAAGGACAGCCGATACGATGAGCTGCAAGCGCTTCTGCAAAATGTGATTTCAAATGGCAATGTGGAGCCCTGCGTTTTCGTGAGCTTGGGTAGAGTCTATGAGGCCAAGCTAAAGTTTAAATCGGCGCTAAAGTATTATAGAAAGGCGTTCTATGCCACGACCGATTCGTACGATGCAGATGATATTAAGGATTGCATCAAAAGATGTCGATACAAATGGATTAGGAATATATTTTAAAAGCCGAGCGCGAGTTCGGCTTTTTTTTACTCCTCCTTCGCCTTCTCTTTCTTTCTGACCTCAGAAACGGCCGCATACACAAAGAGACTGAATACCACCACGCCGGAGATGAAGATATGTTCTTCGGTCAGCATCATTTCTCATTGATGGTTTTCTGAGCGATCATTTTTATGAATACTGCACAAATCATAATGGAAGGAACCCAGAGCCCTACAAATAAGCCTTCTTCGCGCTGGCCGTTGAACCACAAATACACCGAAAGCAGAAAGGATAGGAAGGTGGCTGCCAGGAATAATATGTCTGATCTTTTCATAATTCTAAATATACAGGTAATGGTCGAATAGCCAAAAATACATCTGCTCAATAGGTGAAATGCCTATTTTCAAGTGTGATCATCGACACGGCACAGATTTGGTCTACAGTGTAGGTGAACTTTAAACACTAGAAAAATGGAAGTTATAATGATATGGATCTTGGTCAGCGGGGTGGTTGGCTTGATCGGAATGGATAGAAAAATAGGTGGCTTTGAGGCACTTCTTTTTTCACTGGTTTTTACACCCATATTGGGTTTGATATTCACCTTGAGAAGTGGAGCGAAAGATGGGTTTGATAATGAGACTCATAATATTCTAAGGGAAATCCGGAAAAATGACGGCACAGTAACTCTGGACACCATGGAAAATAAGCAAGGGCTAACACCAGAGATGCAGTTTCGACTTTTTAAGGCAACCAAGCTTTGGAGATCAATTAATCGCAAAAGTTTGTCCGAATTGGATAGGCTCTTTGCTTCCAGGGAAATCAAAAGGGAGTTACTTGATATGGTATGACTATTTCTTGAGGCTGCAGGTAAATGTGGATCCATTTCCGGCAGTAGAAGAAATACTTACATCACCCTCAAATGAGTTTACGACTTTTTTTACTGTGGCAAGACCAATTCCACTACCTATTTGACCATACCTGTCCTTGGATTCACCATGTTCAAATATGTTAAAGATTCTAGAGAGGTCTTTGTCTTCAATTCCTCTGCCATTGTCACTGACCGAAACAATGTAATGTGTCGGGTTCTCCTCAATATCAATAGTGATGGTCACCCTGTCACTATCATTATATTTGATGCCATTGGCAACAAGATTGATCAGTATCTGTTCTAGGGCTGTAGAATTAAAGTCAATTGTTTTGAGTTTGGAGTTGAGTCTAATCTCCAAATTGTTGTCATATGAAAAAAGCATCTCAATCGATTTTATGAGATGATTTAGATCAATTCTGTCTTTTCCTTTTCTGGCTATTATGTCTGTTTTACTGTACTGAAGAAGGCCATCCACAAGGTTTTTAAGTGTTGCACATGAGCCTTCTATCATCTTGATCACATCTCTATGCTCAGCGTTTTCATTTATATTCAAACTTGTTCCCAGAATTTTTGCAAGACTGGTAATGTTGTTGAGTGGTGACTTGATGTCATGTGCAGCAACTGAGGCAAATCTGTCGAGTTCCAAATTCATAGCTTCAAGATCCAGGATGGCCTTTTCTTTTTGCACTCTTATTTTTCTCAGTTCCATTAGATTCATTACTTGTTTGGCAAGGGCTTTCAATGAATCCAATTGACTTTTGCTCAATAATTTAGGCTGATGGTCTATTACGCACAGTGTACCCAGTGGAAGCCCATTTTCAGTAATTAAAGGTACACCTGCGTAAAAAATGACAAATGGATCTCCAGCGACCAGGGGATTGTCATGAAACCTATCATCCAACCTGGCATCCGATACGATCATGACGTTGTCCTGATCGTTTATAGCATGGGCACAAAATGCATATTTTTTATCAGTATAGTGGACATCCAGTCCATGATGAGACTTAAACCATTGTCTTTTGTCATCAATCAAACTAATTAAGGAAATAGGCGTTCCACAAATTTCCGACGCAATGGTAGTCATGTTGTCAAAGTCGTCCTCGGTCAATGTATCCAGAATGGAAAAAGATTCTAATTCCATCAGACGCTCAGCTTCGTGAGGATGCTTTCTAGGTTTTATCATTCCATAAGTGGTTTCTGCCGCCGGAGTACAATGCTTTTCATATCATACCTCAAGATAAATTTAATGCACAAACGTTTGATAATTAAACATTTGTGATCCAAAATTATCGATGCGAATTCCTCTAATCCCCAAATGAAATCCCCAGGCCACGGGCGGTTTTCACCAAGTAGGAGTTGGTGTTGATGTAGTTGTATTGGGTGATGGCCTGCTCAATGGAGACATCCGTAATGTCGTTGTTTTTGTAGCTCACCATTCGACCGTATTTGCCCTCAAGCACCATTTCAAAGGCCTTAACACCAAACTGTAACGCCAGCACCCGGTCAAAAGCAATCGGGCTGCCCCCTCGCTGAATATGTCCAAGTACCGTCTCGCGAATATCCGCCTCGCATCCTGCTGCTTTGAGTTGCTGGGTGAGCTGATAGGCCACACCACCAAGACGAACATTTTCATAGCCCACCTCACCACTTTCCTGACTGAGGACAGTTCCGTCCTTGGGAGCGGCACCTTCGGCGATCACCACATGGGCAAAGCCTTTTCCATCCTTGTATCTTGAATCTATTCTTTCTTTTACTTTTTCTATATCATAGGGAATCTCAGGAATGAGGCAAACCTCAGCTCCTCCAGACACTGCTGTGTGCAAGGCAATCCATCCGGCCGATCGCCCCATGACCTCCATGATAATCACCCGATGATGGCTCTCGGCTGTAGTGACCAACTTGTCTAAGCTATCAGAGGCGATTTGTACTGCGGTCTGAAACCCAAAAGTAAAATCGGTAGAAGAGAGGTCATTGTCGATGGTCTTGGGGACACCAATGATGTTGACCCCTTTTTCAAAGAGGCCCTGGGATATTTTTTGTGACCCATCCCCGCCAATGCTGATCACTGCATCGATTCCAAAGTCTTTTAATAACTGTACAAGTTCATTAGATCGGTCGACTGCTTCCCATGTGCCGTCTTCCTTTTTCACAGGCCAGGAGAAAGGCCCGCCTTTGTTGGTGGTCTTGATGATGGTGCCGCCCTTTACGTGGATGCCTGCGACCTTGCTGTTGTCCAGTCTTATGATCTCTTGTGGATTGCGCAGTACGCCGTTGTAGGCTTCCATACTGCCATATATTTCCCAGCCTTCTTCTTGCTGAGAGCGCTTGACGATACCTCGGATTACGGCATTGAGACCAGGGCAATCTCCACCGCCTGTTAGGACTAAAACTTTCTTAGGTTTCATAATAAGTAGGGATCAAATTATATTTTTTGATTGGGTAATGCAATCAAAAATGGACATCTCGATTACGGATTTAAGTTAGTTCAAATTTGTCAATTTCGCCTTTTTACCCTGAGCTATGCTCGCAATT
Organism: Reichenbachiella sp.; assembly: GCA_965222305.1. Classification (GTDB taxonomy): domain Bacteria; phylum Bacteroidota; class Bacteroidia; order Cytophagales; family Cyclobacteriaceae; genus Reichenbachiella. The sequence goes on along the minus strand of OZ244943.1, from coordinate 1,233,438 downwards.
TTCGACCTTAGTCTCAATTGTCCCTAAAGGGAAAGACGAAAAACAATTTGGCTCCCTTTAGGGCAGGGGCAAACCAAATTGAAGATTGATATTCCTCCCAAATGGTGCGGGGCCATAGGAGTATTAAGTGCTATTTCTTAACTTTCTAAAATCTTTCAACCCTAATTATTTACTTATGAAAATTTTCAATCCATCTGTCCTATTACTTTTAGCCGTTGTCCTGATGTGGGGCTGCGGATCACAAAACCAATCCAAAGAAGAATCTGTTGCTTCTGAACCTAGCATAGTAGGTAAGGAAATCAGCTATGTGCTGGATACGCTCACAATGAATGGCTTCATTGCCTATGACGAAAACAGCACCAAAAAGAAACCCGGAATTATCGTAGTGCACGAATGGTGGGGCCACAATGACTATGCCCGTGAGCGAGCGATGAAGCTGGCTAAGCTGGGCTATGTAGCCCTGGCTGTCGATATGTATGGAGACGGTGCACAAGCCGCTCACCCACAGGATGCTATGAAATTTGCTTCAACTGTGATGGGCAATTTCGAAGTTGGGAAAAGTCGTTTTGACAAAGCGGTAGAAACACTCAAAGCGCAAGAGGGAGTGGATGCTGAAAAGATAGCGGCTATTGGTTATTGCTTCGGAGGTAGTGTCGTATTGTCCATGGCCAATACCGGTTATGACCTGGATGCCGTGGCAGCATTCCACAGTGGGGTTCAGCTGCCGGTGATGCCTGACAGTGGAGCAGTGAAAGCCAAGATGCTCGTGTGCAATGGCGCAGATGATCCCTTCATTTCCGCAGAGTCCGTTGATGCCTACAAATCAGCATTGGATGCTGCCGGGGCTGATTACAAATATGTCGCTTACCCTGGGGCTGTTCATGCTTTTACTAGCAAAGGAGCTGATTCTTTGGGCGCTAAGTTTGAATTGCCATTGGCCTATAATGCCGAGGCAGATGAAAAATCTTGGGCGGAGCTTCAGGAGTTGCTGAATAGCACTTTTCAGTAAAAACAAATTTGGTCTACAATCCATATCTCGTTTATGATATCAAAGGGACTCAGCTATTTCCTGTCAAGTACGATATGGATTGTAGGCTTGCTTTTCTTTTCAATTCTCATCCAGGATGTAGAGCCTGAACAATCGTTTTGTGACTACCCATATCACGAATTTCCGGACACGTTAGCTAATAGCCGATATGACCTGGACAGTCTAAAGAAACGGATAGGAGAGAACAAGATATTGGCTCCAGGATACGAAGTGCAGTCGGCTCTTGCCCTGACGGCTTTTCCTGAGCTAGAGGAAGTGAGCATTGAATTCGTAATGACGGATTACGGAGCTCCCATGGAGTCTTCCGTTGATCCTTGGTCACTGATAGGGTTGAGACGAAATCGTAAGTACCAAATCCTACTCAATGATGCCACCGGAAGCTTTTTTGACCCGATACTTTTGCGCAACCTGCCCTTTGATGCTCAGGTAGGAATCCTGGCTCATGAGTTGGGCCATACCGTTTACTACCATAACCTTAACCTCCTGGAGTTTGCCCAATGGGGCCTTTGCTACGCTATGGATAATGACTTTCGAGCCAAACACGAACGTTCCACAGACCTGATGCCCGTCTTATATGGATTAGGTCATCAGATTTATCAGTATGCCTACTTTGTACGAAAAGACTCAAGCTGCGCTGAGTTTTATGAGCAGGACCAATGGTTCATGGATACTTTCTACATGAGCGACGAGGAGCTTCTCCCATACCTTGAGAAATAACAAAAAGCTCACCCTGCGACATGATCTACAGCAGGGAATTTTCCTTGCTCGTCTCTTAATTTTATGACAATCACTTAGTAAATTAATAGTCAACTCTTTAAACCCCCACTAGTATGAAAGTTTACGACGAAAAACACATCAAAAATATTGTCTTGCTTGGAGGCTCGAAATCCGGCAAGACAACTTTGGCCGAGACCATGTTGTTTGAGGCCGGCATCATCAATCGCCGTGGCAGTGTGGAAACCAAAAACACTGTTTCGGATTACCATGAAATAGAGCACGAAAGAGAAAGTTCAGTATACGCCACTTCATTGCACACGGAGTGGCGTAACTATAAGATCAATATTATAGATACCCCGGGCCTCGACGATTTTGTTGGCGAGGTGGCTTCATCCGTTAGGGTGGCGGATAATTGCGTCTTTGTGATCAACGCCCAGCATGGGGTAGAAGTAGGCACGGAGCTGATTTGGAATTACGTGGATCAGTTTGCCAAGCCGACGCTATTTGCTTTCAATCAGTTGGATCATCCTAAGTCCAATTTTGACGCAGCGCTAGAATCCGTTCGAAATCAATTTGGACCAGCGGTAACGCTCGTTCAGTACCCATTGAATGAGCGGGAAGGCTTTAATGGAATTATTGACCTATTGAAAATGCGCTACTACAAGTTTGGGCCCGAAGGTGGCAAACCGGAGAAGCTTGAAATCCCCGAGAGCGAAAAAGAAAAGGCCAATCAGCTGCACAACGAATTGGTTGAAAAGGCAGCTGAGAATGATGAGGGTTTAATGGAGTTGTATTTTGAAAAAGGGACGCTCACTGAGGACGAAATGCGCCAGGGCTTGAAGATCGGAATGAGAAATCATGATGTGTTCCCCGTATTCTGCTTGTCAGCGAAAAACGACATGGGTAGTGGGCGTATGATGGGCTTTATCGACAATGTAGCCCCATCCAACGTGGATCTGAAACCTGAAATATCTGAAGATGACAAAGAGGTGCCTCATGACCCAAAAGGGCCGGAAGTCCTATTTGTGTACAAAACATTGATTGAGCCCAACCTGGGTAAAATGTCCTTCTTCAAGGTCATCTCAGGTGAGGTAAACGCCGGGGACGAACTGATCAATCATCAGACCGGGGAATCAGAAAGGATCAGCCAGTTATTTATCATAGATGGACATCAACGCAATCCGATCAATACTTTGAAAACAGGGGACCTGGGTGCAGCATTGAAGTTGAAGCACACAGAGACGAACCATACGTTGAGGGCTAAGAGTTGCAATATTGGGATCAAACCCATCGAATTCCCGGAAGCCAAGATGACCATGGCCGTGATTGCGGAGAATAAGACTGATGATGAAAAGCTAGGTGAAGTGCTACAAAAAATCGAACAGGAAGACCCAACAGCCTCTCATGAGTTTTCATCTGAGCTGAAGCAAATGGTCGTCAATACACAGGGGGAGTTGCACCTATCGGTTGTTCAATGGATCATTGAACATATCTACAAGCTCAACGTCAAGTTTGAAGCACCGAGGATTCCCTATCGCGAGACCATTCAGAAGCTCGTGGATACGTCGTATCGTCACAAAAAGCAATCTGGAGGTGCCGGTCAGTTTGGTGAGGTCTTTATGAAAGTAGAGCCGTACTATGAGGGTATGCCAGAGCCTGAAGGCGTCAACATTCGGGGTAAGGAAGTTATAGATCTCAAGTGGGGTGGAAAGTTAGTTTTCTACAACTGCATAGTAGGAGGGGTGATCGACGCCAGGTTCTTGCCGTCTATCCAGAAGGGCATCATGGAGAAAATGGAAGAAGGACCGCTCACCGGATCGTATGTGAGGGATGTGAGAGTGATCGTCTATGATGGCAAGATGCATGCGGTAGACTCCAACGACATTGCCTTCAAGATTGCAGGGATGATGGCCTTCAAACAGGCGTTTACCCAAGCTGATCCCAAGATTCTGGAACCCATAGACGAAATGGATGTACTGGTACCTGAGGAGTTGATGGGCGATGTGATGACAGACCTGCAGACTCGCAGATCGGTGATCATGGGTATAGAAGCCAAAGGCCAATATCAACTGATCAAAGCCAAAACCCCGGAAGCGGAGCTGGATCGCTATACAAGTTCGCTGAGGTCGCTCACACAAGGGCGAGCCAGCTTCACCAAACGATTTGCTGAGTATGCGCCGGTACCGTTTGAGATTCAGAAAGATCTGATCGCCAACTATGGTGGGGCTGTGAACTAGAAATTTATCGATAGAATGCTATACCTGGCCTCTGCAAAAGCAGAGGCTATTTTTTATTCGTTTTACGACTTGGTAGGTTTATTTAGTGATTGGAAAACAAACGTAGCGGGCCTTTTTAACATCTTTTGGATATGATTCGATTAGTTCATTTATCCGTGTAATTTTGCCGCCCTTAAAAAATTATACATGAAGAGATATCCTAGAATTTTTTTCTTTTGGGCTATATGTTTGAGTGCACATTCTCAATCATTTGAATCTAGCATTGAAGAGGCAAACGTGCAGTTTGAAAATCTTCAATTCGAAGCAGCAGCATCATCGTATTCCAATATTTACAAGGCAACAGGAAACCCGGAAGCTCTATTTGGAATGACCAGAGCTAAATTTGAATTAGGATTGCAATTTCAGTTTAACGGTGGTGATGAGGAAAGTAAAGAGTTGCTTGCAGAGGCGTTGAGTCAGGCAATTCAATTGACTTCCATCAATAATACCCACGATGAATACAGACTGCTGAGAGGCCGTATGTATCTGTACAATGGACACCTGGAACAGGCAAGGCAGGATTTTGAGTATGTACAACAGCTATTCCCTGGCAATGGTCGGGCGTATTATTATTTATGGACATTGGAACCGGCTCAGGGTCTTGAAAAAGTGAAACATGCGTATGTCGAGAAGGCCTTGTCCCTGAACCCAGACCTCTACGAACTATATCAGGAACTTGGAGCATATTACAACTCTTTGGGTATGGTCAACGAAGCAGTTATCTCGTATGAAAAGGCCCTTGATATTTCTCCCAAAAACTACAAAGCACATTTTGCTCTAGGTCAGGTTTATTGGAATGCAGGAGACCTGGAAAAAATGCGGTACCATTTTGAGAAGTCATTAGAATTCTTTCCAGACTTTGGCTATGCGCAGATGATGCTCGCAGGCGTAGAGCTGATGACCGGTCATACCACCGAGGCTGTCAAACTCATCAAAAAAGCACTTAAAAATAATCCACAGGCTGAAGCGTATCTGCCTATGTATAAGGAGAACTTTCCAGAGTTGAACAACTACAACTTTAGGGCTAAAGGCTCTGATCAGGAAGGACCTTTGGACGCTAACGGTTATCCTCGCTATTATGCTGAGGCCGTGACAAAGGCACAAAACCATGATTACTATGGGGCCTTATACTTATTTCATCAATGCTATGATGCCTATCTGGATTATGAGCATAGTCAAGCCCAGTGGACAATGTCGATACTTGCCTGGTTATCTCATTGTAATCTGGAATTGGGTAACTATGCCGGAGCAATACATGCAAGCGAGGATGCATTAGAATTAGCTGTTGAAAATGACATTACTACTGATCAGGCCAGTTTGACGGCTACAATCGGTATGATCTATTATCGCTGGGGTGATTTGATAAAAGCCATTGACTACACGAAAACATCCGTAGACTACCTACACGAATACGGACAGGACGAATTCTTATATGACGCATACATCAATCTTGGCTCATATTATCGTAAGTCTAACCAGCATGACAGTTCGGTTTATTATAACGAAAAGGCATTAGAGGCAGCTGCCAATGGAAGCGCGCAACAGAAAGCCATTGCACATAAAGAACTTGCCTTATCCTATAGCGCCAGCGGCAAGATGGCCAAAGCCAAATCCAGTGTTGGTTATATGCTGGAAGAAGGTGGTAAAATGAAAGTAGAAGATCAAATGGCTGCATTGAACCTGGGTGCGGCACAGGTATATTACAAGCTGGGTGAGTATAAGGAAGCACAAAAGTATTTGCTGGCAGCAGAGAACCATTATTTGGAATTTCAAAAAAACGTACCGTATCATGCCTCTTTGATTGATTTTGCTTGGACCTCTACAGGCATCATGGCAAACCTCAATCAGGCAGAGGCAACATATAATAATCTCAAATACATCAATAACAACCTTGTCTATCAAATAGAAACTAATTTCCCTGTGATGAACGAGCAAGGAAAAATGCTCTTTTACCGGGAAGCCAGTGAGTCATTTGAGCGGTTCAATTCTTATGCCTTTACTCATACCAATGCCCCTCAAGAGGTGCTAAGGCAGTTGTACGAAAACCAATTATTGAAAAAAGGGTTGTTGTTTAATGATGCCGCCAGATTTCATCGAATGATGTCAAAATCCGATAATCCTGAAGTAAGCAATTTAAACGATCAATTGATCGTCCGGAAAAACCTTATGGCCCGAAGTGTTACCTTAAGTGCCGCGGAGCGAACAGTGCGCAACATCAACCTGAAAAAGATACAAACAGAAATTGACAGCATTCAGACTTCATTGGGTCGAATAAGTGCGACAAAACAAAGGATGAAGATTTATGAAGAAAATCTGGTAGACAAAGTTCAACAGCAATTAGCCCCCAATGAGGCTGCGGTGGAAATCATCAGGTTTCGAAAATTTGATTTTTCCTATGGTGGACGATTTACAGACCAGGTGCACTATGTAGCATTGATCATAAAAGGTGGGACGCAACAAATAGAATTTGTATTGCTGGACAATGGTTCATTTATCGAAACAAAGGGTTATGAGGCCTATTCCAATTCTATAGAATATGAGGTAGATGATAATAGTTCATATGGGCATTACTGGGAGCCTATCCAGCAAAGATTGAAAGGAATTGACAAAATATACTTTGCAGGTGATGGAGTCTATCATAAAATCAACCTCAATACTTTGTACAATCCTGCCACGAAAAAATATCTTATCGACGAACTGGATATAAGATTGGTCACGAGTACCCGGGATATCCTTTTGAAATCTCCCAATATGCCGAGAAAGGGAAACGTATGTCTCATTGGATTCCCTTCTTTTGAGTTGGATACAGAAACAGACACGGAAAAAAAGCAGACGCTTGTTGAAACCCGCGCTTTTGCCAGTATGGAGTACCTGGCTCCGCTACCCGGCACTTATTCTGAGGTAAAAAGTATCGAAAAGTTATTTTCTAAGACCAATTGGGTCACTACAGTGCTGACCGGGCCAGAGGCCAAAGAAGAAAACATAAAAGGAATCAGTAACCCCACAGTATTACATATAGCCACACATGGCTATTTTCAACAATCGGATGAAGGACTCAACCCTTTGTTGTATTCAGGGCTCTTTTTGTCTGGGGCCACTAGCAATTTCAAAAACAAAAGCTACACAGGTGAAGATGGTGTCCTCACCGCGTACGAAGCCATGAACCTTGATTTGCATGATACTCAAATGGTAGTGCTATCCGCATGTGAAACCGGTATGGGGCGGATTGAAAATGGGGAAGGGGTGTATGGATTGCAACGTGCATTTCTCATCGCCGGTTCAGGATCAGTGGTGATGAGTATGTGGAAGGTAAATGATCAAACGACTATGGAGCTCATGAGCGATTTTTATGCACAGCTAAATGACTCTAAGAATAAACATTTGGCGTTTCGTCAGGCACAGCAAATGTTGAAACAAAAATACCCTGAACCAAAGTATTGGGGGGCGTTTAATATCATTGGAAAGTAAGGGCTAATTCACCTGATTTCTGCCAAAGGCTGGTCATGAGGCTTCAAGTAAAAGCATCAGGTCATGCCAATCATCTTATTGCACTAACCCGTCTCCGATGGAGCATGCCCAAACAACTCCTTGAACGATGAACTGAAATAGGTTTGGCTGTTGAAACCTACAGAGTACGCAATCTCGCTTACGGTGCCATGATTTTGCTTGAGCAGATCAGCAGCCCGGTGTAGACGGTAATTTCTAATGTAATGGGTCGTGGATTGATCAGTCAGGGCTTTGAGCTTTCGGTGTAGTTGAGATCGACTCATTCCCACAGAGTCACTTAGGTCATCGACACTGAATTGATCGTTTGAGATGTTTTCTTCTATTACTTCCTTGACCTGATTTAGGAATCGAACCTGTTGTGAGTCTACTTTGACCTGATCGGGCTTGAGATTGATTTGGTTGCCAAACTTTTCCTGTAGCTTCCTGCGGGTTGAGATTAGATTGGCGATTCGAACGAGCAGCTCTTCTTTGTCAAAAGGCTTGGTGAGGTAGTCATCCGCTCCGAGTTCCAGGCCTTCCAGTTTGTTTTCTTTGGAGGCTTTGGCCGTAAGCATGATGATTGGAATATGATCGGTAAGGGGGTCTTTCTTGATTTGCTCACTCATTTCAAAACCATCCATTCTGGGCATCATCACGTCAGAGATGATCAGGTCGGGGATCTCCTTTCTGGCCAACTGCAGGCCCCTTTCTCCATCTAGCGCCTGAATGACATGATACTGATCGCTCAGGATGTCTTTGATGAAATACTGCAAATCAGGATTGTCCTCAGCGACCAGTATGACCAGTTTTGAATCATCAGGGGCTCCATTTTCTACTGTCTTGTTGTTGAGTCTGGGTCTGGGAACGGCTATATCTTCAACTGCTGTCTCCACGGGAGCGTTTTCAAAATCGGATGTTTGGTAAACGGAGGAGTCCAGAGCTAGCCAAAGGCTGAATGTCGTCAGCGAGTCTTCACTTGTAACTTCAATTCTACCTTGATGCAATTCAATCAGTTCCTTGACTAGTGCCAGGCCGATCCCTGTACCTTCGTATCTTCTCGTTGAACCTGATTCCACCTGGTAGAACCGATCAAAAATGTAGGGTAGCTTCTCATCGGGTATTCCTGATCCTGTATTGGATACGTTTATTTTTAATTGATTCGCTTCCGTTTCTATGGAAATGTTTACAAGGACAGTGCCCTTTTCAGGCGTAAACTTGATGGCATTGGATAACAGGTTGGTCAGCACCTTGTAAAGCTTGTCCTCGTCAAATGGAGCGACGATACTGCCGATCTCATTTTGCTTTAGCTCCAATTTGATGGCTTTGTCCAGGGCGGTAGACTCGAAAAGCGAGACCATCTTTTGGATAAACATCAGCAGATCGCCCTGGTGCAGGTTGAGGCGGATTTCCCCTGATTCCAACTTGGAGAGATCCAATAGCTGGTTGATGAGTTGCTGCAATCGGTTCACATTTCTTTTCATGATTGCTACATCCTGAGCATCCGGAGATTGCTCTGGATTTAACAATTGCTTGTCTATCAATCCCTGAATAAGAGTGAGCGGTGTTCTGAATTCATGAGATATATTGGCGAAGAACCGTGATTTGGCTTCATCCAGTGCCTGTAGCTTTACCGTCTGTTCCTCCACTTCCTTTTTGAGCTGAGTTTGCTTCCCTACAAAGAACATTTGCACGGTGTAGATCAATGCAGATACTCCCAGGATGTTCATGAGAAAGACCATATTGATAAAGCTCTCTTCTATGGGCCAATTGAAGTATGTGGTAATTTGATCATTGATAACATAGGCTATGATTAACAAAACGATGTATGCACCAAACCAAACTTTAGACCTCTGAGTGTCTAGAAATACCAGTGCTCCTAGAGGGCAAATAAACGCCCACATAATTACTCCACTAGCCGGGATAAAACCTCCCAAACTAAGCTGCAGGAAAAAGGGAAGGAACAAGATGAGCGTAAGTTGACTAGACCGAAAGAAGTGATACTTCTTTGTCATGCCAAAATGGGCAAAGCTCAATAGCGAGAGTATTCCATAACTAAAGGGGATGCTACCGGGAATCCACAGATCATAGGCAAAATACAAAACGCCCCAAATCAAACCAGCAAACGCAAAGGGCAACGCCATTACTGCCAGGCTAGCCTTCTTCAGTTTTTCGTCATCAGAGTCTTCCGGGCGGGCGCCCATCTCTGTGACCCAGCTAATGAAACGGTTGATTTTCAAGGCGAAATATTGATAGGTTGCATCACAATAATAGCCCATTGCGCGCCAAAAAAAGGCACATGCAACAATATTTAATGCCTTTGCAACATGGCTTAATTCCGTCGATTCTGTGCTCAGATAGGTTTGCATCAGACAAAACCAAGAACCATGAATTACTCAATCATTGATACGGAAGTTTTACTAGTCATAATGACTGTCGTATTGCTCGTCACTTATTTCATATTTAGAATGATGCATATGGTAAAGGCCATAAGGAATCTAAATCAAGAATTACAAATTAAAAGAAAGACTATAACCGGATACTCGCTCAATATCATCCAAAAGAATGAGTTGATACTGACTCTATCGGGAAGAATAGATGCCCTAAAAAAAGTATCAACACCGGACGCAATTCAGGAATTCAATAGTATACAAAGGACACTAAAAGAATCCACCAGAATCGATCGGGAATGGGAAAATTTCAGAGCTTCGTTCGAGGCGATACATGTGGGGTTCATAGAACAATTGCAGATTTTTCACAACCTGAGTAAGACTGACCTCAAGCTATGTGCACTCATCAAGTTGAGGCTTAATCTAAAGGAAACAGCGAATGTGCTGGGAATATCTCCGGATAGCGTCAAAACCGCACGTCATAGACTTAAGAAGAAACTCGAACTACCGAGGGATGAAAATCTTGAGGAGTTTATCTCGAGACTGGAAAAAAAGATAGCCGCTTAAAGATGTTATACCATTAAATCAATCAAAATGAAAAATTCTAAATTCAACTTATTGTCACAGACCCGATTGAACCGATTAAGAGGCCAGGGGTATTTTACACAGTCAGATGCAGAGCTTAGCCAGATGGCCTTCGGGATTCGATTTGCATACAGAAGCTGCCTCAGTTTACTGGTAGTAGGCGTGACTATGGCCAATATACCTATTTTGGCTTCTATGATGACCATCGCTTTTTTTGGGGTAGTACTGCCCAATCATCCATTTGATTATTTCTACAACCATTTTCTTGCAGATAGAATGCAACGACCCAAACTTCCCAAACGTGATGTAAGGCTCAAATTTGCTTGCTCCATTGCCACCCTTTGGATCGGAACGACAATTGCCTTCTTCTTTGTAGGAAACATGTTGGCAGGATATATAGCCGGAGGGTCGCTACTCATGGCAGTGATTTCCGTTTCGTTTATTGATCTATGTATCCCCAGTGTGTTTTACAATATGTTTAGTAAACCAAAATTGAGAATTTATGATAAGGTAGTGTAAATGCACTCCTAGCAGAATAAGGCAGGTTAAATCCATGACCTGCCTTATTTTATTCGTATGAAATACCTTTGCAAAAAAAACATTTCCCTTGAAGTCTATTTCTTCTTTTTTCCTACTATTGGGTGTCCATGCGCCGCTAATCTCCGGAGCACAAGAGTATAGATGGCAAGACATGCCGGATTTGGAGTATGGGATAGAATTGGAGGACTACAACGACACGACCATCTATGCTTTTAATCGATTCTTGCTAACAGAGGAGGAAGGATTTGTTCCGAATTTCGAATCTGAAGCCCTTCCTCTGGATATCCATCACTATTGGAATAGAAGAGAGGAAGATTACGAAGTGTTGCTAACCAAAACAGCCTATACCATTGACCAATCCGCTGACTACTTTAGTGCCAGTCGCTTAGCGAGCACAGAGTATATCTCCGCTAGCATGCCGGAGGCCAGACTCAAGAAAGAAGACTCAGTTTATCATTTGTCCATAGGGTTTGGGACACCTGATATTGACTATAGTTTGAAGTTTTATTCTCAAGATGAGTTGGATTCAAAATATCCTGGGTTGTGGGCGTACTTTGTCAAGTACAATGACATTTCTATTGGCCCGGAAATCATCTCGGTCCAGCACAATTTCAAATATGGTAAGGTATTGTTTCAGCGTACTTCGAAGATGTCGACCTCCTTCACGCTGTATTTTGACAAGGGTCAACATAAGACCCTGATAGTCAATTACACCTTGAACTACATTGTCAATATGCCGCCGGATTTTGTCGGAGGAAAGGATTATTTGCTTGAGAGAATGAATGAAGGAATATTAGCTTTGATCCGGGAAACACGAAGAGTGGCTGCCGAGCATAAACCAAAACAAACAGCAACAAATGAATAGATACGTCCTAATCCTAGACCTAAAAAATGACCCTGAATTAGTCAACAAATACATTGACTACCACAAAAACGTCTGGCCTGAAATACTTGAAAGCATCAAACAAAGCGGCATTGAAAAAATGGAAATATTTCATGTAGCCAATCGTCTGACTATGATCATGCAAGTGGCTGAGGGGTTCAGTTTTGAGAAGAAAGCCAAGATGGATTCTTCCAATCCAAGAGTAGTAGAGTGGGAGGAATTGATGGACACTTATCAGCAAAGACTTTCCTTTGCCGGGGCGGGAGAAAAGTGGGTTTTGATGGAAAAGATTTTCGAAGTGTAGGAGGGATTTGATCCTATTTATCAACAATTTTTTGTGGACAACTTGTCGTAAACCGATGACTCGGTTGATTAATGGAAAAGTATATTTGCCATTATCGGAAAAGTGAGATTCCGGCGGTAACTTAACACTTAATAATTTTCACGCAGTTTTATGGGCAAGATCATTTCGATAGCAAATCAAAAAGGAGGAGTAGGCAAAACAACTACATCCATCAACCTGGCGGCAAGTTTGGCAGCGCTTGAATATAAGACGCTTATCGTGGATGCCGATCCACAGGCGAATGCTACATCGGGTATCGGAGAAGACCCTAAACAGGTCGAGGCAGGTGTGTACGAATGTATGGTGGACAATGTAGATCCCTACGATTGTATTGTTAAATCAGATATTGAGTATTTGGATTTGCTTCCTTCGCATATCGATCTGGTAGGTGCCGAGGTAGAATTGGTGGACTATGAAGAGCGTGAGCTCAAAATGAAGAATGTACTTGATTCTATCAAGGATGATTATGACTTTATCATCATTGATTGTTCGCCCTCGCTGGGTTTGATTACCATTAATGCCCTCACAGCTTCCGATTCTGTAATCATTCCGGTACAATGCGAATACTTCGCCCTGGAAGGACTCGGCAAGCTGCTCAATACCATCAAAATCATCCAGTCAAGGCTAAATCCCGATCTTGAAATTGAAGGAATTCTGCTCACCATGTATGACGTACGTTTGAGATTGTCCAATCAGGTAGTGGAAGAAGTGACCACTCACTTCAAATCTATGGTGTTTGACACATTGATACCGAGAAACATTAAGCTGAGCGAGTCTCCGAGTTTTGGTCTTCCTGCCATTGCCCATGATGCAGAGAGCAAAGGAGCGATTAGTTATCTAAACCTTGCCCACGAGATAGTGGCACGTAATGAGGAGTTGGCGGAAGTTGAATAAGAAATAATGGCTAAGAAAACAGCAAAAAAAAATGCTTTGGGCAGGGGACTTGGTGCCCTGCTAAATGATTCCTCATCAGAAGAGATAGCAGTCAAAAAACCACATAGGGAGAGGCTGGCTACACCTGGAAGTATTTCAGAGGTAGCCCTTGACCAGATTGAAATGAACCCGTACCAGCCAAGGACGGATTTTGATCAAAAAGCCCTGCAGGATCTTTCAGAGTCTATCAAGGTTCAGGGCATCATCCAGCCCGTGACACTCAGACGACTCAATAATAATTCGTACCAGTTGATCTCAGGAGAGCGTCGTTGCCAGGCGAGTAAACTAGCAGGACTTAAGACAGTGCCAGCCTATGTGCGCAAGGCAGACGACCAGCAGATGCTGGAAATGGCCCTGATTGAAAATATTCAAAGACAGGATCTTAATGCCATTGAGATTGCGTTGAGCTATCAACGACTCCTTAGCGAGTGTGATCTCAAACAGGAAGAACTAGGAGGCAGGGTAGGAAAAGATCGGTCTACAGTTAATAACTACCTGAGACTTCTTAAGCTGCCTCCGGACATCCAGGCAGCCGTGCGCGATGGACAGATTTCCATGGGGCATGCTCGTGCCTTGATCAGTCTTGATGATACATCCCTTCAGTTGGACATCCTGAAAAAAATATTGGCAGGAGATCTCTCTGTAAGGAAAGTAGAAGCATTGGTCAAGCAGGCGTCATTCCCTGATGAGCAGCCTGAGGAGAAAGAATCAAAGAAAGAACCGAACAAAGAAATAATAAAAGTTCAGGAAAAGTTATCTTCGCACTTCGGAGCTAAAATCAGAGTAGCTTCGAATGATAACAACAAAGGAGAAATCAAAATCCCGTTTGATTCCGTATCGGAATTAAACAGGATTCTGGAAATCATCGATGCCTGAATTATTTCATAAGCGACTTTTTATTCTCATAATCTTAATGATGCCTGTCATGCTGTTGCAGGCTCAGGACGAACCCAGTACGGTATTGATTGATTCGTTATCTACCGGCATATCGGGTATCGAGACTTTCCAAAGCAAATCGACCCTGGATCCTGACAGAGCGGCCTTGTACTCCGCAGTTTTCCCGGGCTTGGGTCAAATGTACAACCGACAGTATTGGAAGCTACCCATCATCTATGGTGGTGCTATTATGATCGGACATTACATCAATCGCAACAATAGTTTTTACAACGAGTTTAGAAATGCCTGGATAGCAAAAGACGAAGGGTCGCTTTCCGAAGACCATCCTTTGGGAGGGTTTTCTAAGGACGCCTTGCAGCGAAATGCAGAGCGCTTCAGAAGAGATCGTGATTTCCTGATTATTATCGGTGTGGCGGTTTACATCTTGAATATCGTCGATGCTCACGTGGCAGCGCATTTGGCAGAGTTTGATATCAATGAAGACCTGTCTGTGGTGCCTACGTATCAGGATCAAACGCAATACACAGCGAGAAACATAGGGTTATCCCTGGTCATAAAACTCAATAAATAAATACGAATGAATATAGCACTAGTCGGGTACGGAAAGATGGGCAAAGCCATTGAGGAGATTCTGATAAACAGAGGACATAACGTGTCCTACAAAATCAGTATCGATAACCCCGAAGACCTGGAGAAAATAAATGACTCTAACACGGATGTAGCCATAGAATTTACCGCTCCGGATGCCGCTTTTCAAAATATAAAATCCTGCCTGGAACATAAAGTGCCGGTGGTGTCTGGTAGTACGGGCTGGCTGGATAAGTATGATGAGGTGAAAAAGATCACAGAAGAAAATGGTAGTGCTTTTTTCTATGCATCCAACTATAGCCTTGGGGTGAATATTTTCTTTAAGCTCAATCAGATGCTGGCTAAAATGATGAACGGCCGTGACTACCAGGTGGATATGGTAGAAATCCATCATACGCAAAAGCTAGATGCCCCAAGTGGTACCGCGATTACCCTGGCAGAGGGATTGATTGATAATCTTGAAGAAAAATCAGGATGGCTCAACGAACAGACAACCCAAAAGGATCAAATCGGCATTGTATCTGAAAGGATAGAAAATGTGCCCGGCACACACGATGTGACGTACAGCTCAGACGTAGATACAATCAAGATAAGCCATGTGGCTCATAGCAGAAAAGGTTTTGCCCTCGGTGCAGTGCTGGCCGCTGAGTTTCTGGCCGGAAAATCTGGGGTATATTCCATGGATGACCTGCTCAAATTTTAAAACTTCTTTATTCTCATATATTTGCCAAAAATTTTAAAGTAATACAGTTATGAATGTTGTTTTCTGGGTGATTGTACTCTTGGTGCTTTTCTTTGGTCAGTCGGTTGGGCTGTACAGGATGTTTGAAAAAGCAGGAGAAAAAGGTTGGATTGCTTTCGTGCCCATTTGGAATTATGCCGTGATCATTCGCCTGGTCGGCAAGCCGATGTATTACTTGGCCCTATTGTTTGTGCCTGTGGTAGGCTTTATCATAGGTATTGGATTGGTTGTTGACATTCTCAAATGCTACGGCAGAGGTAAGTGGTATGATTTGGTGCTTGCCATTTTGTTCCCTTTTGTTTACTTCCCATACATAGGTTTGAAACTCAATGTTGACTACCTGGGTAAACTGAAGGATCTTCCTAAGGAGCAGAAGTCAACAGTAGAGGAGTGGGTAGAAGCCATTGTTTTTGCTGTCATAGCGGCAACATTGATCCGATGGGCTTACATGGAGGCTTATGTGATTCCAACGCCTTCTATGGAGAATTCTCTGCTGGTAGGCGATTACCTTTTCGTAAGCAAAATAAACTACGGCCCGAGAACACCAAAGACACCCTTGCAGGTACCTCTGACACATGCCAAGCTTTGGGGATTTTTGGATTTCATCCCTTCGTATTCTAGCGCATTGGAGTTGCCAATGTTCCGTTTCCCGGGTCTCTCAAAAGTCGAGCGAAATGACGTAGTGGTATTCAATTATCCGCTGGAGTTTCAGCATCCATCTGACTTGAAGACCCATTACATCAAACGATGTGTGGCAATACCGGGGGATACGATAGAAGTACGGGATACTCAAGTTTATATCAATGGCGAAAAAGGAGAGAACCCTGAAAAGATGCAGTATCGGTACTATATCCAAACGGACAAGAACATAAACGAAAGAACATTCAGGAAATATGATATCTGGGACATCAGGAAAGTAAGGGGAGGCTATTTCGCTCATGCAAGACCTGAAGATGCCGAACGCATGCTTGACCTGGGATTTGTGCAGGAAGTGGTGATGGCCAAAGATGAAGAGGGTAGAGCAGAGCCCAGGATTTTTCCGGATGCTTCAAAGTTCCCGTGGAATGCTGACTTCTACGGACCATTGGTTATTCCTGCCAAAGGTTTGACCATTGAGCTGGACGGGGAAATGGTCGCCAGGTACGGTTCAACCATCCGAGACTATGAAGGGCTAGACAATGTTGAAGTGAAAAACGATCAATTGTTCATCAATGGAGAGTTGATGACGCAGCATACCTTCAATCAGGATTATTACTTTATGATGGGGGACAACAGACATAACTCTGAGGACTCTAGATTCTGGGGCTTTGTGCCGGAAGATCACGTTGTGGGTGAGGCCTCATTTATCTGGCTATCGGTTGACCCTAATGAGTCTTTATTCTCAAAGATCCGGTGGTCAAGATTGTTTAACGGCATCAACTAATTACCATTCGATCGGTTGAAGCTTCTGGTCAACAAGGTATTTGTTGGCCTGGCTAAAATGCCGATTGCCAAAGAATCCGCGATGCGCCGCAAAAGGTGAGGGATGGGCCGATTCAAGCACCAGGTGTTTGGTTCGGTCAATATGTTCTCCCTTACGCTGGGCATAGGCCCCCCATAGCAAGAAGACCAAATGCTTCTTCTGGTCAGATAATACTTTGATCACCGCATCCGTAAATTCCTCCCAGCCTTTGCTCTGGTGAGATCCGGCCTGATGGGCTCGTACGGTCAGGGTAGCATTGAGTAAGAGTACTCCTTGTTGAGCCCAGCGAGTGAGGTCTCCATTTTCCGGAAGTGCAAGTCCCAGGTCGTCTTGTATCTCCTTGAATATGTTTTTTAACGAAGGAGGAGAGACCACTCCGGGCTGTACAGAAAAACAAAGTCCATGTGCCTGGCCTACTCCATGATAGGGATCCTGACCGATGATGACGACTCTTGTCTGATCGAAGGGCGCATATTCAAATGCGTTGAATATGTCTTTAGCCGGAGGATAAACCTTGTGATTTTGGTACTCGGATTTCACAAAATCAACCAGTGTTTGGAAGTAGGATTTGTCAAATTCGGCAGAAAGCAATCTTTTCCAGCTTTGTTCAATTTTTACATCCATTTCTTTCGTAAATAAAATAATTTGACTTACTTGTGATCATATGTGATGGCCAGAATCGGGCGTCAATCTAGTGAAATATGGTAACCCAAAAAACGAAAGGAATCAAAATAAGTGTCGAGACTGAGTACCAGCCAAAGTACTCCAGTCCCAGACAACTCCATTACGTTTTTACCTACAAGGTTATCATCGAAAATCAAAGTGAGAATACCGTACAGCTACGACGTAGGCATTGGTACATCAAAGATGCGGCCTATCCGGATCGTGAAGTGGAAGGTGAGGGTGTAGTAGGACAGCAGCCTATCCTTGAACCGGGACAAGACCATGTGTATGTATCAGGCTGTAATCTAAAGAGTGGAGTAGGTAAAATGTACGGCAGCTACCAAATGGAGCGAGTGATAGATGGCAAGGAGATCGAAGTGCAGATTCCTGAATTCATCATGATCGTTCCCGAGCGCTCCAACTAATCTTCTGAGTGACATTTCGGATTGCATTTTTTAGGGTATTGGCCTACATCAGGTTTTGGTTGTACAAGGTCGATCAACATAGTTTGCATAGTCCATTTCTGTTTGATTTTTACACAAAGTGCTTACGAAGGCCACAGCCTTGTACCCATTCAGGTATAGAGTCGATGAGATCAAAATTGAGCAATGACGCTACCTTGATTTCTGATGAGGTTCACGGAGCCCAGTCCGTGGCGATATCTCCTAACAAGATTCGCTCTATTGTGAGGCATGGAATCTCTGACCAGCAACGTTCTTCGCTTTTGTGCAGAATGATTGATTATCTGCAATGCAAGAAGGTGCTGGAACTGGGCACATCCGTGGGAATCAATACAGCCTATCTTTCTATGCCAGACTCAGTGGAGCAAGTAGTCTCTGTAGATGCCAACTCTGATTTAATCGCAATCGCAAAAAGTGTGGTAGCTGAAGGAAAGAGCTCAAAAATCCAACTGATCAACTCCGATGTAGATGAGTACCTGGATATGCAAGCCGGATCATTTGACTTGGTATACCTTGATGCCGATCATACCTATGAGGCTACTATGAGGTATGTCCAAAAACTTGTGTCAAGAGCGTCTCAAAATGGAATTATTGTTCTGGACGATATTCACTGGTCAGTGGGTATGGAGCGAGCCTGGGAAGACCTACGCTTACAGCATAAGCTGACTATCGAGCGGTTCAACCTTGGCATCATTTTTATGGATGGGTATGAAGCTGAAGGGCACTTGGTTCTGGATTTTTAAATGTAGAGCTCCGGTTGGCATCTTTGGCTAAAATGATAAATTTGCTCATTCAATTTTAGGTATGGAAGAAATACAGAAATCCACTGACGCACAGGATCAAACAGCAAAGAAGAGAAAAGTTGTTATCATTTATTTATCGATTCTTTCGGCACTAATCGCCGGAGCGTTGGTCTATTTGATATTCGTTAATGATTCATTGAACCTTCAGAATCAACTGACCCAGGAACAGCTGGACGAGGCGGTTGCTGATCTCGATTCCATGAGCACTGAGCTCGATGCCCGAATCCTTGAAATCGCCAAACTAGGAGGGGAGATCGATACTTTGTTATTGGTCAAAAATCAATTGGAGGAAGAAAAGAAAGCTTTTCGCCGAAGGGCTTATAAGCAAATCAATGAACTGCAGGATCGCGTAGATGGGTATAAGGAGCTTCTGCTCTCACAGGATAAAGAAATAGAACGACTCAAAAAGGTCAATGAAGAATTGCTCACCGAAAACACCGATTTGAAAAATGAAGCGAACGAACTGAATCAGTCAATAAAGGAGCTGAGTAGTGATCGTGAAGAGCTGGAAAACAAAGTTGCCCTAGCTTCTCAACTGAAAGTAGATGGCATGACGATAGCTGCGGTCAGCTCAAGCGGAAAGGAACGCACCGATTCATTTAGAAGTCGTCACATCGCCCAGCTCAAAATTGAGTTTGATATTTTGGAAAACAAAGTGGCGCCTATAGAGGGTAAGGACATCCTGGTCAAGATCACCGGCCCTGACGGCAACGTGATATTTGACGTGGCTTCCGGCTCTGGTACTTTTATGTTTGAAGGTCGCGAGTCGTTTTACACCATTAAGAAAGAGATACTTTACGATAGGAATACACAATCAATGGTGTATCTCTATGACAAAGGCTCTGATTACTCTACCGGTAAATATATAGTTGAGGTCTTCACCGAAGATTATCGAATGGGCAAAGGCGACTTTATCGTGAGGTAATGTCACTTAAATGGAAAGTTCTCACGCTCTTGCCATATCACCCACAGGCTACAGAAAAGCACCACGAATGCCAGCACCATCAGTTGGCCTCCGTCATCATTGATGGAAATGCCAATGAACAAGAGATGTGATAGGATTGCTCCAAACATCAATCCCATTGACATGGCAGCCCCGTAAAGGGCAGTTCTGGGAAGAAGAATAAGTATCGACGCGATGAGTTCTAAAATTCCCGTACCGATTCGTAGGAACGCCTCAAGGACAGGATTGCCAAATGCATTTTCTGCCAAGGCGGTGAAAAGCATTTGCGATTCATTCAGATACTCCGGTCCTCCGATTCCAAATTTGAAAACTAGTGTCTGGAGCAGTATAAACGCAACAATAGCGCGAGGCAGGAATTTGTATATTTTAGTGAGCATTCGTTCAGATTGATAAAAGTCTAATTTAGTATATTTAATGTTCCAACATTAATTACTCAATCATATAATATGGGATTAAGTAAGGATATCAAGCAACCTAAATTTAAGTCAGAATTTGAAAAGGTACTAGTGAATCTGATGTTTACGAGCAACTGGCTCAACCAGCAAGAGTACTACCTGTTTAAGCCCTATGGCCTTACTACCGCTCAATACAATGTTTTAAGGATTTTGAGAGGTCAACATCCCAAGGCGGCTACCATTAACCTGATCATAGACAGAATGCTTGATCGAATGTCCAATGTGTCCAGAATCGTGGACAAGCTTGTCGCAAAAGAGTTTGTGTCGCGAGTACAAAATGAATCGGATCGAAGGGCCGTTGATGTGAAAATCACTACAAAAGGGCTAGACCTTCTTGAAGAACTCGACATAGAAGTCCAGAAACTAATGGAGGAGATTAACGTGTTTTCTCACGATGAAGCTCGTCAGGTTAATGAGTTCTTAGACCGGTTTAGAGGCAGTCAGCCTGATTGACCTACAACTTCTTCAAATAATCAAGAATTCCTTCCAGCTTGCCCTTAGGTCGGATTACCACCAGAGGAATTTCCGTATCCAGCTGTATCATTTTTTCGGCCTGGCTACCCAGGAATAAAGCCGTGGCACTTGTCCTTCCTTTAGCACTGATCACAATGCAGTCCGCTTTTTGAGTTTTCGCCGTTTTGTATACAGTAGAAATCACATCCTCATGACGATCGAGTGTATAGATCGGCGAAATGTCCATGCCCTGCTTATCGATTTTCTTAGCAAAATTCTCAAAATCACTTCTCACATTTTCTGCCATGATTCTGGCAAACTCAGAATATGACTTACCAGTGGAGTGGTAGCCGCTAGGTACTTGGTATACGTTTTGGGCTATGATTTTAACGTCTTGGATGTCTCTGGCCAATGAGATGGCTTGGTTGAATGCTTCAAGAGAAGGGGCGGAGAAATCCACAGGAATAAGAATCTTCTTGATACGACGGTCAAAGCCTTTAGGTACAATGAGCATTGAGCACGCTGCTCGACGAGCGACACGCTGTACCACCATGCCATTACCCATTTCATTGTTTTTTCGCCCCATGATAATGAGGTCAATGTCATTCTTGATACTAAACCTCAGGATTTTCTTTGTGCCTACTCCTGACGTAATCTCGATTTCTGGTTTGCAAGCCTCGTTGGTGAAGAATTTATCCACCTTTTCAGCGATAGCTTTTTTCCGCTCAGTCATCGCATTTTTCAAGAGGTCAGGAAACTCTCTTTTCACCTTTGCTGGAAGGTTTATGTCTCGAATCACATGAATGAAAAATACTTTTTTGCTGTGAGCAAGGCTCGAAGCAGCAGAAGCGGCAGCGATCAGATCTTCATCAATGTCCGTATTGTCAAGTGTTACAAGTAATCTTTCGAATTTTTGCATGGGCAGAGACTCAACTTATGGTGTGGAACTAAAATTAATAAGAATTGTCAAAACTCCAACGATTCGAATTGATCAACAAGCATCTCCATTTGTTCTTTGGAATGGGTTGGAAAATTGGCAATACGAATATGATTATCTTTAAATGAACCATACCCCGAGCCCACGACCATCTTTTGATTCATCAATTGCTCTATGAGTCGGTTGGAGCCTCCTTTTACCACTCCGACACCTACCGTGGCAGATCTGAATTTTTTCTCTTTAACAAAGGGCTGGATGGACTCGTGATTTTCGAAGAGGTTATAGATCAGAGCTGATTTGTAGGCAGTCTCTCTTCGTATCATATCCAATCCCTTCGTCAGCATATCCCCGGCGACCTTTCCGAGTAGGTATATGTTGAGCACATTTGGCGTGCAGGTAGTTTGATTCTTTTGAGCGAAAGCATGGATGTTTAAAAGGCTGTTGTATGCATCATGGTATTTGCCAGTGGACTTGAGTTTTTTGGCTTTGGCGATACACCGGTCGTTGTATATCCAGACACCAAGTCCTGCCGGTAGGCCAAAACATTTTTGCACAGAGAAGTAAGCAGAGTCTATCTCGTCAAAGGGTAGCTGAACTACTGGCGCTGAGCTTACCACATCTACTGTGATTAGTGCCTCGGGATTATGACTTCTTAATGCACCCAAATCTTCTATTGGCAAAGCAGCCCCTGTACTCGTCTCATTATGGACGAGGGTGATCAATTCAGCTTCCTCCGGTACAGCGGCAGAGGCAATGTCATGGTTGGTACCGGAGGCAATACTGTTTTTCTCCGCATTCTTACCCAGGGCCTTAGACACCTTGTAGAACTTCTCAGAAAACGATCCATTGACAAAGTGGTAGGAGTGGGTGTCTACAAGGTTTTCAATGGAGCGTTCCCATATTTCTGTAGCGGATGAAGTGAACCCAATGTGGAAATCAGATGGGATGGCCATTAACTCCCTTAGATTTTGTTCGGTCTCCTGGTATAGGCTAATGAATTCCTTGCCACGATGACTTATCGACGGTATGCCGCTCTTAATGGCATTCTTAATGTGTTGGTCTACTGTGAAATATAGAGCTGCCGGTCCGGGTGTGAAAAATATCCTATTCATTTGTCGGGATGTCGATTGAAATTCCTTCTTTACATTTTTCTAAAAGAAGGTAATGTAAATATCTTTGTGTCATGCTTTGGGTTAACTACGTTTTTAAATCTAGTAACTTAACAAAGCCGAGTGACTTTCGTGGCTAAATCAGGCCTCACCTCGAGCAATCGGGGCCTCCCTGATGGGAGGATAACAGTGGACGATTGAATCAATGGAATAGCTCAAATCCTTTTATATCAGAGATTTATTAACTCTGGACCCAAAGTACTTATCCCGCTTTTGCGGGATTTTTTTTTAATACAGTACCCGAAATTTGATCGTTCCCTCAATCTTCTTCAAGACCTTGATGACCTCCTTGTCATAGTCCTTGTCTATATCCGTGATTACGTAACCCACCTGCTCTGTGGTCTTCAGATATTGGCCCATCACGTTGATATTATGCTCGGCCAAAACATTGTTGATTTTGGCCATGATACCCGGTTGATTATGGTGCACGTGAATGAACCTGTGGGCATTCACCAAAGTAGGAAGTGTAAGATTAGGGAAGTTTACACTGTTAGTAGTCGTTCCCGTATTGATATAATCAATAATCTTACTTGGTACAAATTCTGCGATGTTCTCCTGCGCCTCCAGGGTACTGCCACCGATGTGCGGGGTGAGCATTACGTTGGGCAGGCCTCTGAGTTCAGAGACAAATTCATGGTTGTTGCTCAATGGTTCCTCGGGGAATACGTCTACGGCTGTACCTTTGATTTTTCCAGAGATAATGTTCTTCTTCAAAGCCTGGATATCCACCACATGTCCTCTGGACAGGTTCATGAAAATGACCCCATCTTTCATTTTGGCAAATTCTTTCTCGCCGATCACATTTTTGTTGGAGGCACGGCCATCGACATGGAGCGTTACGATGTCCACGGTTTCCAGTAGTTTGTTCAGGCTTCTGCATTTCTTGGCGTTACCCAATGCAAGCCTTTCTTCCAGATCATAATAATACACTTCTACGCCCAGTGCTTCGGCCAGCACTGAAAGCTGCTTTCCAATATTACCATAGCCAATGATTCCAAGTTTTTTACCTCTGATTTCATAGCTACCTGTGGCTGATTTGTCCCATTTTCCCTGGTGCATCAGGGCGATCTTGTCAGAGAGGTTTCTGATCAAAAGGATCATCTCCGCAATGGCCAGCTCCACGACTGATCGCGTATTGCTATAAGGAGCATTGAAAACGATAACTCCTTTTTTGGTGCACTCCTCAAGATCTATTTGGTTGGTGCCAATACAAAATGCCCCCACAGCAAGTAATCTGTTGGCATTCTCGAGTACCTTCTTTGTGACATTGGTTTTGGATCGGATACCCAATATGGAAACGTCTTTAATTTTCTCTGCCAGTTCATCTTCAGACATGCCCGCAGGGTGGATTTCCAACTGATAGCCTTCTTCCTCTACAATCGTAGCGGCCTTTTGATGTACATTCTCCAGGAGTAGGACTTTAATTCTGTTTTTAGGATAAGAAAGTGCGCGTTCCATATTGTTGTGATATAAAATTTCGTCTAGTGAAGGAGCGACGTGATCCGCATTCTCCACCACATTTTTTCTTTCTACATTTTCTGTAAAGGCATAAAAGCGTTGAGCCTTACCTTCTTTGCGGATTTCATAGTCGTTGTATCCGTCACCAATGACAAATACTTCTCCGTCGAGCTTGAGTTCCTCGAGTAGGGCAGGCTTGCCTTTGCTTTGGGATAGAATATTGTTTTGATCAAAACCAACGATGTTTTCGTCTTTATCAAAAAGAAAAGTATTGGCAAAAACATTCTCTTCTTTAATGCCAAATGGTTTGACTATTGGGCAGATAAACTCTTTGAAACCATTAGAAATGATGTAGATATGCTCGTTGTTTTGGTTTAGGAATTCTCGGTTCCTAATAAACGATTTTGATACCTGTTGGCTCAAGCGCTCAACAAGTTGAGGGAGGTGTTTCTTTTTGGCATTTAGTAGCTCTAAGCGTCGCTCCAGTGACTCGCGGAAAGACAGGTCGCCGTTCATCGCCAGATCCGTTATTTCGGCGATTTCTTTGAGCTTTTCGGCTTTAGTTTCTCCTGTGCATGTGATGTCACAAAGCACGTCGAGAGCTTCCACCTGAGTGAAAGTACTATCAAAATCTATTACGAATTTTTTTACTTTGGTTTCGACCATCCCACTGCCCGTTTTAGAAGGTATTGATGTGCGTCAAAACCCCCTTTTTATTTGAGTTCGCAAAAGTATTTCTATTTAACCTAATTATTAATGAATCAATTCCTTTTCTTAGATATTAATTTGGTCTTGAATATAGATCGATGTAATTGGACAATTCTGAGATAATATTTTCGGTGCCAATGATTAGCACTGAGAGATATCACGTATTTGGACTTTTTCTACTTATGAAATATTTGTATATTGAAGCCCAATACTAAGTGTCCCATAATAGGATTTGTGCTAGAATTGTATTCGAGACTAATTGATATTAAAACCTAAAATAACTTATTACTAATGGGTATCCTGGACCTGATCACGCTGCTTATATTCCTGGCGGCTGTATTTACACTAGTCAACATCACGTTGCTGAGATTGCCATCTACTATAGGCCTTATGGCAATAGCCTTGTTGTCATCTATTGTGATTGTATTAATCGGACTGGCCTTTCCTCCTTTAATGAACGGAGCTTCTCATATCGTAGAAGAATTTGACTTTAAAGAAGTTCTGCTCAATGTAATGCTTAATTTCTTGTTGTTCGCTGGTGCGCTATCGGTCGATTTGAGTAAACTTCTCGAAGAGCGTGTTCCTATTTTGGTGCTGGCGACAGTAGGGACATTGATGTCTACTTTTATTGTAGGATTTATTATGTTCTACCTTGCATTCCCATTGATTGGTCTGGAGGTAGAATTGATTTATTGCCTGCTGTTTGGAGCTTTGATATCACCCACAGATCCGATTGCCGTATTGGCGCTTGTAAAAAAGTTTGGTATTTCTAAAAACCTTGAAATCAAAATAGCCGGAGAGTCCTTGTTCAATGACGGGGTTGGGGTTGTGATATTTATGACCATCCTGAGTATTGCCGGATTCGGGGGTCATGGAGGTGGTGGACATGAGGAAGTCACTGCCTGGGGTGTTGCGCAGTTGTTTGGTATAGAGGTGCTCGGAGGAGTTACACTCGGGGCTATTTTCGGCTTTCTGGGATTTAGGCTTCTAAACTTTATCGATAATGACCATGTAGAATTGGAGGTACTGGTTACACTCACTCTCGTGATGGTGGGAGGCCGTATCGCGGAAATCCTTCACGTGTCTGCTCCGCTGGGAATGGTGGTGATGGGATTGTTTATTGGGAACGAAGGGCGTAGTGAAAAGCTTGCCAATGCCACAGGAGAGTATGTGTATAAGTTCTGGCACCTGCTTGACGAGGCTTTGAATGCGATTCTCTTTATCCTGATTGGATTGGAAGTGATTGTGATAGCCATGGACTTCAAAATGGTGTATCTCACCGTCGCGCCAATCGCCATCGGTGTAGTGCTTTTTGCCAGGTTCTTAGGAGTGTCTATTCCAGTGCTAAGTATAGAGGCAATCACGAAAAAGAAATTCGAAAAAAAGTCCATTATAATACTAACGTGGGGCGGATTAAGAGGGGGAATTTCAGTAGCTTTGGCGCTTTCATTGTCTGACCACATACCAGCGAAGGACATAATCGTAGCGGCCACTTATTCAGTTGTAGTGTTTTCCATCCTGGTGCAGGGACTTACAATTGAAAAAATTATAAAGAATTGATATTTTGCTTAAACTAGGATAAACAATTAATAGATGAAATTAAGTTTAGCTGAAGGACTAATGCTTATTGCTCTCGATGATGAAGAGGGTAGACTATTGTCAGCTGCAGAGCATTCCATCGACCATGGTTTGCTTTCAATCGTTATTTTGGAATTGGCACTGATCAAAAGATTAGGTTTTGCTGATGGAAAAGTCGTGGTAAAAGATACGACCGGTACGGGTAACAAGGTGTTGGATGGTGTATTGAAAGCAATTGGTGGTGGCGGAGATTCAGTAGCAAGTACCATTGTGAAACTGGCTCCTCATTTTGATAAAATTCAGGACGATGTAATCGAACTGCTGGTGCAAAGAGGTATCCTGAAAGTAGAATCTACCAAACTGTTGTGGATTCCAGTATCAGAAAGAATGGACAATGCGAACTATGCCTTCGAACAGGAAATCCGAGATACGTTGAAGGCTGTGGTTCAAAAAGGACAGAAGCCGTCTTTGGCTATTGTAGTGCTAATGTCTGTGTTGAACAACTGTAAGATTCTCGGAGAGGTGTTCAGAGAAAAAGACGAACTGATAGATGCAGTGAAAGTGGCTAAGGATATCGCGAAATCTGCGGTGGTTGATCCTCAGACCCAGGTGGTTCTTGAAGAGCTGAAAGGGCACTTTGCCAAACTATAAGAGATAGGTTTAAAAGATTTTGAAAGCCGTTGACTGCCGTCATCGGCTTTTTTATTTCTCCTCTCCGTCCTCTTTATCTCCGTTTTCCTGTACGTAATACGGACTGGCTGATTGCTGAATGTAGTACTGAAACAGATCATCCGCGAATTCTGCAGCACTCTCTTCCGACTGATTATTGACTTTAGCTGATAGCCGAATCTGCATATCCAGAATGGTTTTCAAATAGGCTTTAATGGAGTCTTGATTGGCCTTGAGATCAGTGCCTTTAAGGGCCATAAACCCAAAGCCTTCATGCGGGTTGTTTCGATCCCGCTCGAGTATGTAATACTCACTTCCGTCAATAGCGACCTTATCAAAATGATAATGAATGTCTTCATGGATTTCACTGAAGTTAGGCCCGCTTCCATAGTTTACATCACGGTTTTCGCATGATCCCATCAGCAGTGTCAAAATCCCAATAATAAGTAGGCGGTTCATATCAACTTTCTTTAAAGTAACCTTCTTGTACGTTGAATGCTTTTTGAATCAATTCAAATGAATTGCCATTGACGATAATTATCAAGTAATCCCCCAGGTTGATCTGAAAATCCTGTAGAGGGTTTTTGATGATCTTACGTTTGCCATTCTTATCCCGCTTTACCATTCCGATCAAAATGCCATTGTAGCGGCTTTTGACATCTACAAAGCTCTTGTGATAGCTCTTATTGAGGTAAGGGTTGTCATAGGTCACCAGGAATTGCTTGATGTCATAGTCGGTAGGGGTATGGGCAAACGACATAATGTCTTCTGTATAAGAAGCCACATCCGGCTCAAACATATAGCTGGCAAGGATCTTCGAAGATATCTCATCAGGAGAAATGGCGTTGGTCACACCGGCATTGATGAAAGTATTCTTGAGGTTGGCATTTTGAAGAGTCACGACAAAATCCAGATTGGCAAAGACCTTCTTCATATTCAATATGAACACCAGCTTTTCCGTATCGTCATTGAGATTGACGAAGACCACAGAACTCCGCTCAATATTGGCTTTTTTCAGCATCTCTGAGTTTTCGAAATCTGAGTAAAGTGTAAATACCTTTTTCTTATCAAACTTCTCGTGAATAACCTCAATATCATCCTTGTTGTTGGTCACAATAGCAACATCCTTGCTAGCACCTATCAGTTGGTCTGTGACCATGTGACCAAACTCACTCCAACCAATCATTACGACGTGGTTTTCAAATACAGTTCCGTTGTAACCAAGCATTTTATTTTGTTTAAAAGTTGTGATCAAATTCGCAAACTGACCAATCAGCAAGCCATAGATACCGACACTTAGCAATACGAATATATAGCTAATAATCCTCCCGAAAATTGTTACCGGGTATATATCACCATACCCCACAGTCGTCAATGTCACTACAGTGTACCAGATGGCCTGAGTATAATTCGTAATTGCTGACTGTGAGCTGTCCTGCTCAAAATGTATGAGAAGCGTTAGAAGAATAAAGTAAACGATGATACCGAGTATGGCTCCTCCAATGAATCGGTAAATTCTGTTTCTCTCGCTAGAATTGAGCATTCAAATTAACAGGTAATTGTGGTTATGAATATATCCAAAAAAGGGACGTATTCCGAAATTTGAGGCTAATATATTAAGAAAAAAGCTCCAGAAAGGATTCTGGAGCCAGCAGCATATTGAGAAAAATTAATTATTACTCAAAAATGCTTCCTGGCCGATTAACGATGCTGCCAATTGATTTCAAAATCCTGCCAATTCGGTATTGGGAGATCATTTTACCAGCCGATTTGCGCCTTTGTTAACTCATAGATAAAAGAAAGGCTGCTATCCGGTAGGAGAGCAGCCATAATAATAATTCAAAAGTTGTTCTGCTATGAGGCCTTTTCTAAAACATAAGTGACTTCACAACCGGGCCAATCATTGTCATCATCCGATGTAACGGACAACGTGTTGCCATCAATCGAGAAGGAATCTGTGTCCTCTTCAAAATCACAATCTTCGCCATCAGCACAGGTAAGAATCCAACCATCACCTATGACCACAAACCCTGTTTCAGGGCTGCCTTCTCCATCATCAAACATATAGGAGCAGTCATCATCGACGGTATAAGTCGGGCAGTCCATAGTACAGTCTTCACTCCCGGCGTCCTGGCAATTTGAGATGATCATGGAGGTGAAGGTCCAGGTGCCTACTAATGGATCAAGCAGATCCGCAGGATCCCTGTTTTTCTCCAGGGTGAAGGTCACATTACAGCCGGCCAGATCACCAGAGTCATCCGGGTCTGATGGTGTCACTGTAAGGGTATTACCATTTAGCGAGTACATCTCCGGTTCGCAATCCGTATCTCCGGTTTCGCATAGTGTAATGGTGGTAGCAGTAACCTCCAGGATGTCTCCCGTTTCATCAATTTCGCCACACTGGCTAATGGAATAAGTGCTATTGGCATTAATGGTCACATGAAGGCTACTTGAGTTGTCCATGTCGAGTATACCATCGTACATGGAATTGTCGCAACCAGTATTGGTCTGCAAGGTAATCATCCATTCTCCTACCAGGTCGGCCAGGTAGTCATCTCCGTTGCCCCCTTCATCCTCTTCGCTGCAACTCCAAAGGAATACCAGGGATAGGCAAGCAAAAGCTGTCAGTAGTTTTTTCATCATCTTGAAAATTTCGGATTAAACATAAAACTATAGCAATAGGAAAAGCTTTATCCTATTACTATAAGTTAATGACAATTAAGGTCTTAAGCAAGCTCTGACCGACTTAGCTTATTGTGTGCACATGTATGAGCTATACAATTCAATCAGACCAGATGATCTACGGTTCTCAGCATTTCTGATTAATTTTCGGCTTCATTCACCTTCAATGAACAAACTCCTTTGTCTTTTATTGGTAATGGTTTGTACCTGGTCTGTAGCACAGCACCCGGAAAACCTGGTGATTACCGGGGACTACACCGCACAGGATTCTGTAGAGCTCGTAGAGGCATTTACTATGGCCAAAATTGCTGTACTCAGGATGCATAGGGCGATGGACAGTATCTGGACGCTTAAGCGAAATTCTGATCTGACAAGAAAAGAACAGAGACAATTGAAATGGCACAGTGATTCGTTGTTTATGAAATGGCTGGGTGAGCCAAGTCGAATCAATGTGGTGCATCGGCGTATTATGAAGATGCATTCAAAATTTCATAAGAAATTTACCTTGCATGTGACCAAGAAAAATAAGGGCAGATGCCGAGGGTGGATCAGTGCCTGGACGCTGCCGTATGGAGCTGTGAAGATTCGTCTATGTGATGATTACTTTAGATACCGCACACACCTACAGGAAAAGGTGATCGTTCATGAGTTAGGCCATGAGGTAGGTATGCTCTTTCATAGAAAGATACACGGCTGCTGGGCTGCGCTGAGGGCAGCCTCATCCTATAAAAACCATCATGCCCAGCGAAGCCCGGAAAATTACGCGTGGCTGGCTATGGCCTATATTGGAAAGGACTGTGATTACTAAGACGGCCTATATCGGTTTGATCACGAAAGCGTAGTTGTAGTTTTGCGCCGGGATCATGTATTCGTCATGAGGTTTGGCACCCCAGCTGTTGTCCCCGCCGATACCCATTTGTTTGTGATCAATGTTTAGATTGATCAAACTTCTAACAGGCAGGTCGCAATTATGTCTTTGTATCTTGTCCCTTCCTTCATCAAAATCTCCGTTGAGCTGGTGATGGGCACTAAAGCTCACCAATTGATCCAAGGCCTGGATCAGAATACCTTTTCCGGTTGAATTGACCAGGCAGATTTCTCGTGTATCTGTTTTGTAGCCATTTTCCTGTGGTCGAATGTAATTGTACATCATGTCCTTTACATTAGAAGTGTACCTGGCCACAAAAGCAGATGTATTCCGATCGGAATAGTTTTCATGTGGCCCTCGTCCATACCATGATACCTGATCATATGCTTTGTCGATCACCCAGTTGATGCCGAGGCGTGGAATTTTCGGAATATCCGTCCATGAATCAGCTTCCAATGCACTCTCAATCTTTACATGTCCAGTAGAATTGATTTCATACAGCACTTTGACGGTTGCTTCTACGTCCTTGAGGTCATAGGTTGCCATGAGTCGCACCACACCATTTTTGATGGTTGTATTTCCTTCAATCGGTATCGTCTTGGTATTGATCTGGCCAGAGACGCCTAAATCCTTTAGAACTTGATTTTGAGTGGCCAGTTTCCATTTTTCCATCAGTTCTGGCATTTTATATCCATAGTCATTATCGGTAGTAGCACGCCAAAAATTCGGCTTAATCGGGTGCCGTACGATATTGCCCTGTCCATAGTCTAGCTCAATCATTTGACCGGATGCTTTGTCAAATACTAGGGATGCGACCTCTGATTGAATAAGTATTCGATCGTCATTTTCTTCAACAATGATTTCACCCGTAGTTTTCCTGAAATCCTGCCCTTCAAAGGAAGTAAGCTCGAACTCTTCTCTGGCAACAATACGCCCTTTGGCCAACAGCGGCTGCTCAGCTTTTGTTTTGGCATAGACCTGCAAGTAGTATTCTTTCCCCTTTTTCAATGAAGGGATGTTCAAATTCACCTTTGTCTGTTGTCTGGGTTGAAGTCCTAAACGCTCAATTGGTCCTTCGGCGATTTTATTTCCGTCTTCCAATAAGATCCATGAAAAGTCAAAAAGGTTGAGATCGGTAAAATCATATCCATTGTACACAGTCAGCAATCCCTTCTTTTTATCGAAATCTCTGAACTTAATGTACTGATATACTTTTTGCAGTTCAAAGTAAGAGGGGTGTGGTGTTCGGTCCGGGTTGATTACTCCGTTCAGGCAGAAATTGTCGTCGTTTTGGAGTTTCTGACCGCCAAAGTCCCCACCAAATCCAAAGTACTCTTTTCCTTCGGGCGTTTTAGCAAGCAATCCTTGATCAACCCAGTCCCAGACATAGGCACCCTGCACCACATCGTACTTTTCAAAAACATCCCAATAGTCCTGAAGGTTGCCAAGGCTATTGCCCATGGCATGAACATACTCGCATTGGATGTAAGGCTTTTGAGGATTGTTTTCCGCATATCGGATTACGTCCTCAATACGGTCGTACATGGGCGCATAGATGTCCGTATTGTCAAATTTTGTCGCTCCTTCATACTGAACCGGTCGAGACGAATCTTTCTCCTTAAGCCATTCATAGATTGCCACATGGTTTTGACCATTACCGGCCTCATTGCCCAGTGACCAGGTGATGATGCTGGGGTGGTTCTTGTCCCGCTCATACATCCGCTCGACCCGGTCGATATGCATGGCCTTCCATTCCGGTCGATAGGAGGGGTGAACGGCCTGTCTTTTAGGGTCGTTCTCCAAGCCCTGATTGGTAGCCCCCATGCCGTGGATTTCGATATTGGCTTCATCGATCACATAAAAGCCGAGGCTATCGCAGAGATCATAGAAAAAAGCATTCTTTGGGTAGTGGCTACATCGGATGGCATTTACGTTGGCTTCTTTCATGAGCTTAAGGTCTTTGAGGGTCAATGCCTCGTCCACAACATGACCTGTCACCGGATCATGATCATGTAGATTGACCCCTTTGAAGCTTACTGCTACACCATTGACGAGGAGTTGGCTGTTTTTGATTTCCAGTTTGCGAAAGCCAACTCTGGTGGCAGTAGCCTCAATCGTTTTTCCCTGTTCGTCTTTCAGAGAAATCACCAGGTCGTATAGGTTTGGCGTTTCAGCCGTCCAGGGTTTGATGTTCGCTACATCCCCAATGAAGTAGCGTGTGGTCTGGTCGGCGGTATCGATGTTTGTTGACATGCCAAATTCTTTGAGCACCTGACCACCATCAAATAATTGTACCTCGATAGAGTAGTTCTCGACTAATTTTCCTGAGGTATTTCTATAATCCAGACGAACTTCAAGCATGCCATTCTGATAGGTGCTGTCCAGATCAGCAATCACGGAAAAATCCCTCACGGTGACTTTGGGTGTGGCGTACAGATAGACATCCCGATCGATCCCGCTTAATCTCCAAAAGTCCTGATCCTCGAGGTAGCTGGCATCGGCCCAGCGGTATACCTCGACAGCCAGGGTGTTGTTTCCCTTTTGCAGATAGTTAGTGATTCTAAATTCAGCCGGTGTTTTGCTTCCTTCGTTATAACCTACCTTTTGACCATTTACCCACAAATACATCGCAGACCGGACACCTCCAAAATGAATGTAAATTTCCTGATTATTCCAATCATCAGGCACGGTAAATTCCCGTCTGTAGCTGCCTACAGGATTGTAGTCGCGATCTACAAAAGGCGGGTTAGCAGGAAAAGGGTATTTGATGTTTGTATAAATAGGAATACCAAATCCTTCAAGTTCCCAGTTGGCAGGCACCGGGATGTCCTCCCATACCGAAACATCATAGAAGGGGAGGTAAAAGAACTTCGGTCGATCAGAAGGTCTTCTTACCCAGTTAAACTTCCATGTACCATTTAGGCCTTGATAGAATGAGGAGTTTTCCCATGTGCCATTGTACTGCGCCTGGTTTTGGTCAGAATATCGGTAAAAGGTGGCATGAGGTTTTTCTCTGTTGATCTGAAAGACTTCAGGGTCTTCCCATTCGATGGCTTGTCCCGAGACATTTATTTGCGCTGAAAACAGCAAATACAGGAGGAAGCATGATAATCGCATAAGGATGAATACTTGTTGAAAAGATACGGTCGAAGATAAGTCATTTGACGGTAGAGCCAAATGTGTTTCGGAGGATTTTGAGCATTGATCCAATGGTGATAAAACGATGTGTATTCGTTTACGAAACAAATAAATTAACTTGCCGTATGTCTTCAAATACGAAACAAATAAATCATGAAAGGTACTCATCTCGGTGAATTTCAAGAAGTAGTGCTCCTATGCATCCTGGTGCTCGATGATCAGGCATACGGTCTGAAAATTCAAAAAGAACTTGCGGAAAGATTGAAAAGGTCAATTAGTCGAGGTGCTCTGCATGCAGCATTGTCAAGACTTGAAGAAAAGGATTTTATTGAATCGGAATTTGCAGGGGCGACTGCCGAAAGGGGTGGTCGACGAAAGAAAATCTACACCCTGACAAGTATAGGAAAATCTGCCCTTCAGCAGGCTCGCGAACTGCGAGAGGAGATGTGGGGTCTGGTACCTAAGATTCACTGGTCATGAACCCACAGCCTCCGAAATATTTTAAGCAGCTCTTTCAGTGGCTGTGTCACCCGGACTTGTTTGAAGAACTGCAGGGGGATTTGCAAGAGGGATTTCATGACAATGTAAGAAGCAAAGGTCAAAGAAGAGCCAGTTGGATGTATCGCTGGGAGGTAGTGAAAATGATACGTCCATCGGTGGTTCGAAATATCGTCATCAACTCAAAACTCAATTTTCTAATCATGTTTAAAAACTATTTCAAAACCTCTATCAGAGCTTTGATGAAGAATCCGATCAGTGCTCTAATCAATTTGGTAGGGCTGTCAGCTGCCATTGGCGTCTGCATTTTCGCTTATGCCTTTGTGCAATGGACGTATAGCACGGATCAGTTTCATGAAAACAAGGATAATGTGTTTCTTGTCACTTCATTTGCAGATAGGGAGGGCAGACCGCAGCAATTCGGTAAGACTCCCAGGCCTCTGACTCAGCAGCTAAAAGAGGACTTCCCCATCATCAAAAACACATGTCGTATTGACTCACGCAATGTGGTAGTCAAAAATGGAGAGAATGTTTTCCATGAGCGGATTCTTATGGTCGATCCGTCATTTTTGAAAATGTTCACCTTTCCACTAGAAAGCCAGGGGCCAAAGGAGCCACTGAACGATGTGGGCAACGTGGTAATCAGCCAGGAAATGGCAGAGAAGTACTTTGGGGATGAGAATCCCATAGGCAAGAGTCTCATGATAAAATACGGGAATGAAAAGAATAGAATGTATTTCGTGTCAGGCGTGGCTGAGGAGTTTCCAGATGCTCGTAGCTTCTCCTTTCATTTTCTGGTCAATATTAAAAACCTTCAAAGTCTGGATCCCGGCTATGATTATGATGATTGGGGTCAAATGGTCGACGCAAATCTGATTCAGGTTAATCAGCCTGATGATATAGCAAAAATCACTACGGAAATATCAAGTTATCTTGATATATACAATGGTACGCAGAGCCAATGGAAAATAGAATCGTTTGGTTTTGAGCCTTTGTCTACGATTCATTACAGATCGGAGCACATCCGTGACGACATTTTCTATTCGGTTCATGAAAACTACAACTCCATCGTCTTTCTGGTCGTTTTGAGTATTTTTCTGATTCTACTCGCCTGTTTCAATTATATCAACATTGCGATCGTATCAGCGGCTAAGCGTCTAAAGGAAATTAGTTTGAGAAAGGTCATTGGCGCAAGCAAGTCCATGATCATGACGCAGTTTCTTACCGAAAATATTTTTCTTACTTCCATCGCCGCCATAGCCGGGCTTGTTCTGGGTACGGTGGTTTTCATTCCCTGGTTCGAAGGAATGTTTAGTTTCAACATGTCCTTTGATTTTGCCACCCCCGTACTCTACATTTTCCTTATTTCGATTGTATTAGTGACAGGTCTGGTCTCCGGTTTATATCCGGCAATATATGTGGCGAAGTTCCATGCCATCAGCATCATGAAAGGGTCGCTCAAATTTGGAAGGAAGAATGTGTTGACTAAAGTCTTGTTGGGTTTCCAGCTGATTCTTTCCTGTATACTAATTAGTGTCGGGGTAATGTTTACGATTAATCATGATTACATGGCGGAGAGGAGCTGGGGGTATGATCAGTCTGCCGTACTCTATACCTCGGTACCCGACCATTCTACTTATGTGCAGTTGCGACACAGGATGTCCGAAAATCCCAATGTGATATCTATGACAGGCTCAATACATCATCTCGGAAAAGAACAGGAAAGTATTGTCATAGAAAGACCCAATCGAGAGTTTGAGGTGCACGCATTGGCGGTTGGTGATAACTACCAGAACACCATGGGGCTTACCATGAAAACGGGGAGGTGGTTTGAGCAAGATCACGCTGCAGAGAGACAAAAAGTCATCGTCAATGAAACCTTTGTGAAGGATCTGAAACTCCAGGATCCCATTGGCGATGTTTTTAAGTTTGAAGAGATGAGGTTTGAAATTATTGGGGTGGTAAACGATTTTCATCACAGAAGTTTCTTCAGCACAATTCGTCCAACGGTGTTTACCTTGGCTGAGGATACATCTTATCAATATCTGTCGATGAAAGTGCGATCAGGAAAAGAGACAGAAACCTATTTGGCACTAAAGGATGAATGGAGCAATCTCTTTCCAGATGAGCCTTTTCAGGGAGGGTATCAGGAGGATGTCTGGGGCTACTACTTTACTGAAGTAATAAATCACGGACGTTTTTGGCGTGGCATCGCCATGGTGGCAGTGCTATTGGCGGCTTTGGGTTTGTATGGTCTCGTGACACTGAATGTCGCCGGGAGAGTTCGTGAATTTAGCATTAGAAAAACTCTTGGAGCACATACCGGAAATATCTTTGGTACAATGATGCGACCTTATTTGTGGTTGTATGTTGCAGGACTTGGAGTGGGGCTTCCAGTGAGCTTTATTGCATCGAACGAATTGATTGACTTTGCCTATCAGTACCACATACCCGAAAGCTATACAGGAGCTGTTACTGGAGTAGTGATACTGATTTCGATTCTTTTCATTGTAGGTGTAGTTGAGGTAAGTCGGTTGTCCAGATCCAATCCGGTTGAGGGATTGAGAACCGAGTGAGATAGAGTGAGTTTTTGCGTACACGCCTTTGTAGAATCTTGTCAAAGCAAAATTTACCAATCAAGAAAAGAACTGTATTCGGTAAATAGGAGCTCGTAGACCATATTTAGGTTGAGCAATATGGTAAATTGGGTCAATACGCTTGAACGTTTTGTCTATGTAGTATTGAACCCATATTATTGCATTTGCTAAATCAAGCCAACCCTATGAACCTGACCAAACTACATAGAGAATTTCCCGGGAAACGTGCGATCATTACCGGCGCGAATAGTGGCGTGGGGTACGAATTAATGACCTTGCTGCTTGCAGAGCAATGGAAGGTATTGGCAATTGATGTTCAAACTGATCGACTTGATCGGTTAAAAGAATGCCACAGCGAATTAGAGGTTTCTCAACTCGATATCACTCAAAGAGAGGGCTTTGGGAAGACCATTTCAGGTTTTTGCAATAAGGTTGATGGTCTCGACATCATGTTCAACAATGCGGGAGTAGGCGAGGGGGTTCGGTTCAAAGACTATTCGCTGAGCCACTGGGACTGGATCATGGACATCAACCTCAAATCAGTCGTTGCAGGTTGTCACTTTGCTTTTGAGCATATGCAGAAGCAGTCGAAGGGCCTGATCGTCAATATGGCGAGTGCGGCGGGATATGCCAATCTACCCAATATGAGCCCTTACAATGTAACCAAAGCCGGCGTGATCGCCCTATCGGAATCCCTGGCCCATGAGTTTAGCCCTTATGGAATTCGGGTTTTATGCGTGACACCCACATTTTTCAAATCCAATATCCTACAAAACAGCCGGGGCACCGCCGATGTGCTCGAATCTGCCCATCGAGTGGTTAATGGGTCAAAACTTACCAGTCGGGATGCCGCCCAAATCATTTTGAGCAAACTACACCGGAAGAAAGAAATGCTGCGATTTCCGCTATCGGCCAGTGCCATTTACTACAGCAAGAAATTCTTCAAGAGTCCCTATACTAAGCTGGTCAGAAAGTACCTGGTAAAATGAAAGATGTCAACTGCCATGGATAAACACTATGATGTGATCATCGTTGGGGCAGGCATGTCAGGTATTGGGGCAGCCTATCATCTCAAAGACAAATGCCCCGAACTGTCTTTTACCATTCTTGAGGCCAGGGATGCCATTGGTGGTACGTGGGATCTTTTTAAATATCCTGGTATTCGTTCTGATTCTGATATGTACACCTTCGGCTATCGATTTGCCCCTTGGAATGACCCCAAGCCCATAGCTGATGGAGCGTCGATTCTTTCGTATGTGAATGACACGGCAGACCGGTTCGATATTCGTCGACATATAGCCTTCAATCAAAAAGTGGTGTCCGCCTCTTGGTCGTCAGAGAATAAACAATGGCAGCTTCGTCTCTCGAATAGCGCAGAGGCGTTGAGTTGCAATTTCCTGTTTATGTGTAGTGGCTATTATAATTATGACAAAGGCCACCTCCCTGAGTTTCCTGGAATTACGGAGTTCAAAGGAAGCGTAATCCACCCTCAGCATTGGGATGACGAGCTAGACTACCAGGGCAAGAGCGTAGTGATCATCGGTAGCGGGGCTACAGCAGTGACCTTGTTGCCGGCCCTGGCCAAAAAGGCCCAACACGTGACCATGCTGCAGCGGTCTCCAACGTACATGATGAGCCGATCCAATGAAAATGCTCTGGCGTTTTTTATGAGAAAATATTTCGGATCGGCAATAGCCCACAGGGTGATGAGGTGGCGAAACATCCTGATGGTGATGCTTTTTTACAAGCTATCGAAAGCCTACCCGGAGAAGATCAAAGGATATCTCCAAAAACAGATTCAAGAGCAGCTAGGGGATAAGTATGTCGATGGAGATTTTGATCCGAGATACAATCCCTGGGATGAGCGGCTGTGCGTTGTGCCGGACAATGACCTATTCGATGCGATAGACCAAGGCAAGGCAAGTATTGTGACGGATACGATAGAAAAGTTCACCTCGGGCGGCATTCGCCTGAAGAGTGGCAAAGAAGTCAAAGCAGATGTGATTGTCACTGCCACAGGACTCAATGTCCAGCTACTGGGAGGGATGAAGGTGTTTCTCGACAATAAGGAAATCAATATAGCCGATACCCATGCCTATCGTGGGGTCTTGCTGAGCGGTGTGCCCAACTTCGCTCTTAACCTTGGCTACACTAACGCCTCCTGGACATTAAAGAGCGATCTAAATAGTCAGTTCGTGACCCGGGTGCTCAGGCACATGCAAAAGAAGAACTACCAAGTCTGCATGCCGAAAAATGGAATGACTTCCATGTCCTCGCGTCGGTTTTTCGATCTGGACTCCAACTACCTAAAGCGTGCGCAATCCGTCTTGCCTAAACAAGGAGATCGCAGCCCCTGGACGGTCAATCAGAACCATCTGAAGGAATGGATTTCTCTAAAGCTCAAACCGATCAGGGATAACGCATTAAGATTTGAGTGATCAGCGCTAGTCACGACACATAATCCAATTGGCGAACTTTCCAGTTCCATCCTTGGGATGCTCTTCTCTGACAACTCTGAAACCGTGTTTTTCATAAAACTGTACATTCTCAGGCTTTTGAGTAGTTAGGCTGAAAAAAGTCTTAGGGTCTTGCTTGGTAATAAGGTCAATTTGCTGATTAAGGATTTTAGAACCTAATCCTTTTCCTCTTAGGCGTTCTTCAACGACCATATTGTTTAAATATTTATGAGGACGACCAAGAGAGAGACCCAATATGCTGTTTTCAATATGACTGGAAACCTCCATCATTCTGAGGAAGTTTTTAGGTCCCAAAACTGCCGGAGCTTTCAATAAACCGGCCCTAACTTTTTTTACCAAAGAAATCTTAAGATTTGGATCGGTCCAGTATCCCATTGCCTGGATATTATTTCTTTCTACGAGGCAAAAACTTTTGGCTCCGTGACTTAATTGAAGGTTGAGATTAGCACCTAGGAGCCATGTTAGTTGAGCTACTCTCTTGTCTGGGTTAGGACAAAAGTACTGATGGGCGGGATTGTCATAAAAGGCTTTGGCAAGGAGAGAGGCACCGGAGGTGTAGTGCTCTTCTTCGATTGGTTGGGTTAAGACTTTCATAACTATTGATTGGTTGGTGTGAAATTCTCGCAACTTAAGTTTAAATCATAGAACCTGGTTAGAGATATCACAAATTCCTTAATGGAAATAGAGCAATTATAAGTGTCACAGGCATGCGGGAGTAATGTGATGATTTTTATGGGTATAGTTTATGTCTACTATCGCTATCATCCTAATATCTTGATTGCATCAGGTATAATTTAGACTTTGATCTAAACTATTATCTTATGCGAATCTCACCACTTGAATCAAGAATAGCCTCAATAGACCTATTTCGCGCTTTGAATATGTTCCTTATGATTTTTGTCATTGATGCCATGACTTTGTCCGACATACCGGAGTGGATAGGACACACTGAGATGCAAGAAGACGGGATGGGTCTGGCAGACGTTGTGTTTCCTGCTTTTTTGTTCATAGTAGGTATGTCAATCCCACACGCGATTTCTACTCGAGAAAGAAGTAATAGGTCTAAAATGAAAACCATCCAACACATTTTTGTCAGGACATTTTCACTGGTGTTGATGGGGATTTTTATTGTGAATTTAGATAGCATGAATGGCGATCTCAGTTTGTTACCCAAGAGCATTTGGCAGTTACTCATGGGGATTGCTTTCTTCTTAATCTGGAATAGTTATCCTAATGGCTTGGCCTTTGGAAAGATACCTGAATGGGTGATGAAGGCTTTGGGAGGGGTCGTATTAATTTTCCTTGCTTATACATATAAAAGCGGCTCTCCTGATGATCCTTCATGGATGAAAATTCATTGGTGGGGTATACTGGGATTGATTGGATGGAGCTATGGACTTTGTTCGATTTTATACCTGCTGTTTCGTGACAATTTGCTGATGATCGGAGGAGCCTTGTTGGTGTTTATTCTTTTGAATATCCAAGAATTTGTGCCAATTTTTGGAAGTAGTGTTAGATTCGTGATCAGCTCGTCAAACTATTCCTGTGTCATGAGTGGAGTATTCGTGTCGGTTTTGGTGAGCCATTTAAAGAGCAATGGTAATGGGCAAAAAGTGTTATTCTCACTGATAGGCTTGGCTCTTCTACTTTTTGTTTTTGGCTTTGCAACTCGATCGGAGTGGGGGATTTCAAAAATCATGGCGACTCCTTCCTGGACGACTATTTCGATCGGGATAAGCATTCTGTTTTTTGCTCTGCTGTATTGGATTGCGGATCTAAGGAATTGGGTGAGCTGGGCCAAACCACTAGAACCTGCCGGACGCAACACCCTGACTTGCTATGTGTTGCCTTATCTCGTCTGGGCCATGATGAGTTTGTGTGGTTGGTGGTGGCCTTCAGTACTCAGTTCAGGACTGCCAGGGCTATTAAAGTCTTTTGTCTTTAGTTTTCTGATCATCTATCCTGTTGGGGTTTTGAATAGATATGTCGGCATTCGATTGAAATTGTGAGATTTCAGGAATTGAATTCCGATCAGACTTATCTATTGATCTCTGTACTATAGATCATAAATGCTTTTCTGAAACTTGTACCCCGTTTCATCCATTAACTTCTTACTCGATACGATCTTCCAATTTGACGATTGCTCCTTCTTGTAGGAAGGGACTTCTAATCCCAGGGTTGTTGCACATCTTGGGTAGTAATCTTTCTTCAATGGGTGTTCGGGAGCGCAAGCGTTGTAGGTTTCTCCCCAATGATCATTTTCGATGATTCTCTGGATGACTCCAATACAATCTTCTAGATGAATCATATTCACTGGTGTATCACCACCTGAAAGCTGTTTCTTTCCGGCGTACCACTTTCCGGGATGTCTGTTAGGTCCAATAAGCCCAGCAAACCGAATGATGGTGTTTTGGACATTTCTGAATAGATCCTCTGCTCTCAATAGACTGATGCCGGATCTTGTGCGTGCGTCGTAAGATGCGTCTTCCTCTACTACCTCGCGTTGTAGATTAGGATAAACACTCGTAGAGCTGATGAAAATAGTGTGCTTTATGGTCCCTTCTTTGGATAGTCGTCTAATTTCTTCTAGCTGTGTGAAGTACTCATTAGGCTTATCAGCGTTCGATGGTGGAATGGTAATAATAAGAATGTCCGAATCGAAGAAGTCTCCAACATCTGTTTTATCGTCCCGAAAATTGATCAAATAAGGTACGATGCCAAGTTTATCCAGCTGCTCTAGTTTGGTTGCCTGGGTGGTACTGCCTTTGACTTTATAGCCCGCCACTGCGAGAGCCTTTCCAATAGGTAGACCGAGCCAACCACAACCGAGTATGCTGATTTTCTTCATATATAAAACACGTGAGGTTTATGGGTTGAAGATACGATGGATTCCGGTATTCCGTCTCTCTTCGGTCGCAGAAAACCCGAAAGACGACCCTCCTACGATCCGTCATTCCGGTTGGTCACAGGCCTGGGAGGGCAGGTGAGCATACCGGAATCTTAAGAGAAACTCGTTAAATATCTTCTTGCTTTAATTACAACGAGACATT
The DNA here is from genome assembly GCA_965222305.1 of Reichenbachiella sp. Lineage (GTDB taxonomy): Bacteria > Bacteroidota > Bacteroidia > Cytophagales > Cyclobacteriaceae > Reichenbachiella. The sequence goes on along the minus strand of OZ244943.1, from coordinate 1,190,923 downwards.
AAATTGGGTCAATTGCTGGCATCATAAATGCCGAATTATATTTCAGCGGCCATTCAAATACTCCAGAGCAGAATTTTCATTCGTCATCATAAAAAATTTCAAAACCTTTTGGCAGTTTCTTGGTTCCGAAAATAACAAATAAGCCCAACGCAAAATAAAGTCCACCAAGAAGTGGGGTAAGAATTTTGTCAAAAAGATCAGTATGAGGTTTGAAATATAAACTACCGAGTACAACAATTATCCCCGTAAGTGTTAGAACCCAAGGGACTGTTTTTCGAAGAAACCTTTTCTCTTCAATTGATTCAATTCTTTTTCCAATAAATGGAATGCCAATTGCGAGGACTAAACCCAGGTTTGATAATCGGGTATTTGTTTTTTTTAATTTGTCGCTACCTTTAAAAGTTCCTTTTATTGCTACGTCACTTGACTTCTTGCCAGTGTGTACAAGTTTTATTATTCCTCCTTGATTTCCGTCAAAAAAATCATAGCTTAATTTCAATAGGTTGTCTTCTTCAACTAAAATGATGTTATTGGTAGGTTCACTTTGAAAAATTATCTCTGACTGAAGAATCACAAAGTCATCAGATAATTCAATTCGAAGTTTATCTGTTGGGGCCTGATCCGATTCATTGAGGGTGTCATTGCCAGCATTCCAGAAAGCAATTTTTGTAACTGTGAGATTATCAATAATTTCATCTCTGAATTTTACTTGGACATCACCAATACTTTTGAGACTATCTGAGATTACATTGGTACTTCTAATATCATAAGTTGGCGACTTCTTCTTTCGAGATTTTTTATAGAGGAAAATTGATATTAATATGCTGAAGGTAGCCAATGCAAGAAAAATGAGGTTGAGCCATTGACTATCGTCTAACCATTTAAGGTATTCTTCCATATGACATATGATTCTATTAACTACTGAGGTTGAATTCTGATTTAGTGAAAAAATATCAAAGTGCTGCAAGTGAGGTAATTCGACCTAGCATTAATATTAAAAAATTCTCGGACGCCATTTTACTTTCTTTCAGAAAAATAATTTTTAATTCTTGAAACCTTTTCTATACTTTTGTAGTGTATTAGTATGGTAGTACACTAGAATTGTAAAGAAGATGATAGCAATTGACAATCTTTCGTTTGGATACAAAAAGGGACAAGATCTCTTTGACCAGCTCAACCTAAGGCTGGAGCCCGGCAATATCTATGGCCTGCTCGGCAAGAATGGGGCAGGGAAGTCCACACTCCTCAAGATCATGGCCGGACTGCTTTTTCCAAAGAACGGTCACCTCGAGGTGGTTGGGTTCGAACCCAAACAACGTATTCCACAGTTTCTCGAAGAGATCTATTTGGTCACAGAGGAGTTTCATATGCCCTCTATGAAGATGAACCGGTATGTGAAGTTCTTCAGTGCGTTCTATCCAAGGTTCAACCATGAGGCGTTTGATCACTATGCACAGGAGTTTGATCTACCTACCGATCAGCGATTGGACAAGCTGTCCTACGGTCAGAAGAAGAAGTTCTTGCTGTCATTTGGTTTGGCTACTGATACCAAGTTGTTGATCCTGGATGAACCAACTAATGGCCTGGACATTCCCTCTAAGAGTCAGTTTAGAAAGGTGGTGGCCAGTGCCATCACTGAGGATCGAAGCTTTATCATTTCTACCCACCAGGCACGGGATATGGAGAACCTGATTGATCCGATCATTATTCTGGATGAGGGGCAGGTGGTGTTCTTTCAGGATGCCATGCAGATAGCTCAAAAGCTCAAGGTCACCAAGACCAAAGAGATGCCCACCGATTCTTATGTGTATTGTGAATCGACCTTTGGTGGCTACACGCTCATTGAGGAGAACAAGACTTCTGAGGAATCCAACATGAACCTCGAGCTACTGTTTAACGCAGTGGTGAGCAATAAAGAAAAAGTACATCAGGTATTTAACGCATAGAGGATGAATAGATACTTTGATATCACAAGATTTTGGAGGCTCATGAAGCTGGAGGTATTCCAGGCACGGATGGGTGTTTTGATTACCCTTGATATAGTGATCGGGTTATTGTTCTTTGGGTTTTTCGTAGGACTGACGTTTGATCAGAGTGTTACCGAGTTTGATCACAGTGAGAGCTACGGGTTTACACTTTTGGTTGGAGGTTTTGTATTAACCAGTCTTGCGTTCAATAAATTAGGCAATACCCTAAAAAGCTTTTCATACCTGACACTACCCGTATCAACATTGGAGCGATGGCTGTGCATGTGGATACTGACCACCATTGGATGGGTGGTGTCTATTACGATAGTATTTACGCTGTATACGATCCTGGCCAACAGTATAGGTCGTGTTGTATTTCATTTGGTAGAGTTCAAACCCTTTGATCCGTTTGGAGCCTATGCATTAACGGCTATGACTTACTATGTAGTTGTTCAGGGGACCTTTTTGGTAGGAGCGACTCACTTCAAAGGCTACGTTTTTCCAAAAACGCTTTTTACCGTTTTGACCGCATTAATGATCATTGGGTTGGTGGTGTTTTTTTCTCTGAAAGATATCTTCTTAACAGATCACGAATGCAAGGGCTATGAGTGTGAGTATACAGACGTGATAGGGGCCGGCTACATCTGGGCGACCATCAAATTCTTTTTCTGGTACCTGCTGGCGCCGCTTACCTGGGTGATTTCATTTTTGGGACTAAAAGACAAGGAGGTGTAAGATGGAGTTTAGAGAAGACCAGGCGATTTATTTACAAATAGCAGATCTATTCTGCGAAAACATATTGCTCGGCCAATGGAACCCGGGCGATCGGATCCCCTCTGTCAGGGAGATGGCAGTCAATATAGAAGTAAACCCCAACACAGTCATGAGAACATTCACTTACCTGCAGGACAAAGGCATCATATTCAACAAACGAGGCATCGGGTACTTTGTATCAGATGATGGACTCACAAAGACCCAGAACCTTAAGAAAGAGGATTTTATACATCAGGAATTGCCCCGGTTCTTCAAGGCAATGAGGATGCTGAACCTATCGATAGACGACTTGTCAGGCTTCTATAAAGAATACCTCACAGCCAATTCATTAACTAGCTGATAACCACCCGAAAAATTAAACCATGAAAACAAGCAATAGAATATTATTGATCGTGACCGGAATCTTGACCGCCTTTGTGGTGTCCGGTGTGATGATCATCCGTATGGACTTGCAGGAGTTCCTTGACGGAAAGGAGCTGCCAGATTATAAAGTAATCGTGCAGGAGAAGTTTGATAAAATCGTACTCAGCTCAAACTGGCTGGTGCGACTGGAGCAGGAGCGAACCTACAAGGTAGAGATTGCCTCGGAGGATTCTATTTATTCGCCCAGTGTTGAAAATGTAGACGGCACGCTCTTCTTTAACCGGGACTCGACGGAAATGGCTCCTGATAAGCAAATCCGGCTAAAGATATCGGTACCCCAGGTGTACTCGATTCGAGGAGATTACAACGTGACCGTAGATGTGCAGAATTACTCCGGTGATTCGCTGGTGGTATCCCTCGATGAGGGAGGGTATTTCGTAGGGGTTGAAAACCAGATTTACAGCACAAAATTCAAATCAAGGGGGGATGTCACCATCGATCTGGTGGATGATCCCAACATGTAGAAACTCAATTAATTATCATATAAACCACTAAATCAACTTAGATGAAAACTTTAAGTAACAGGAAAGGTCTGCCTTTTTCAAAACGAACAACGGGGCATGCAAACTCAAGAAGAAGCAAGCTAAAACAGTTTAAACGAAATGTATTGACGCTAATTGGAATTGCATTAGGTATAAGCGTTTTAACGTCCTGCGGGCTAGGTTTGGCAACAGTCCAAAATCAAAATCAGAACTCCACCCAAGTTCACCTATCCGAGAGCAATTATAAGATTGTAAATAGAGTGAAGGGAAGTTCTGAGGTGTCATATGTACTCATCTTTGGGGGTAAGGACAAGCTACAGCTGTACCAGGATGCACATGCCAGTATGGTCGAAGAAGCAGACCTTGGAAGCGGTTCGAGGGCATTGGTCAACCTCTCAACAGAGGAACATATCGGTGGATGGCCACCATTTCATTATACAAGAACAATCACTGTGAGTGCTCATGTCATTGAGTTCACAGACTAAAAAAACATAAACTCAAAAATCATGAAAAATTCAAATAATTATTCAAGTTCTCCGGCCAGCTGTATTTACATCCTAGGATTTTTCGGAGCAGCGTATTATTTCATCTCTACTGCAGCCGGATTTTGGGCGGGAGTAGGAGGTTTCTTCAAGGCCATTATTTGGCCGGCGTTCCTGGTATTCGAAGCGATGACTCACCTAAATGTTTAAGACCATGTATTACGTTTTTAAGACGGACATCCACCGTCCGAAGCAGCTAAAGCAAGTGAGGGCAATTTTGAGCAACCATCCTGCAATAAATGACTGGAATGTAGATACTAATGACGTAGACAATGTCCTACGCGTACGACAGTCACTTCAGCTAAAGGAAAAGGATTTGATCCAATATGTAAGAGCCCATGGGTTCTATTGTGAAGCATTACCTGACTAATGAACATGAAAGCAATAGTTTTTGAAAGATATGGAGGGCCAGAACATCTGACCCTTCAGGATGTAGAAAAACCTACACCAAAAGCCAGTCAAGTTTTGATCAAAATAGATACTGCATCGGTAAATCCACTGGACTGGAGGATTATGCGTGGATCGCCGTTTCTTGTCAGGTTGATGTTTGGGCTGACCAAACCAAAATTTAATAGGCTAGGGGCTGATGTCAGTGGCATTGTAGAGGAAGTGGGAAGTGATGTGAAAAATCTGAAAGTCGGAGATGAGGTCTTTGGTGAGATTTTTAAGTCCGGCCTTGGAGCCTTCTCTGAGTATGTATGTGCGGACGAAAAGCTGTTGGTAAAGAAACCCAAAGAAGTCTCTTTTGATCAGGTAGCTGCCATACCGGTGGCCGGGCTAACAGGGCTACAAGGTCTGCGAATTGCAGGTGAAATTACTCATGGTCAAAAAGTGTTGGTTAACGGGGCCTCCGGGGGAGTTGGATCCTATGCAGTACAACTGGCGAGGGAAATGGGAGCCCATGTGACGGGGGTCTGTAGCACTAAAAACGTGGAAATGGTGGAGTCCATCGGAGCTGACAATGTTATTGACTATACACAAACCGATATAGGAGCTCTGGTAGAAAAGTTCGATTACATTTTGGATACGGTGGGTAACCTCTCTGTACAAGAATACCAGCACCTATTGAAGCCTGTGGGGACAGCAGTTGTGATCGGTTTTACAACAGGAAAGCTTATGTTTCAAGTTCAGATAATTGGAGCGATGAGGTCAACCTTTAGCACACAAAAAATCAAAACATTTACTGCCCAAATGGATCAGAATGATTTGAGCTATTTGGCTGATTTAATGGTAAAAGGTAAAATAAAGTCGGTCATTGATAGGACTTATACGTTGGAGGAAACAGACAAGGCGATACGCTATGTTGAAACCAAGCATGCGAAAGGAAAAGTATTGATCAAACCTTAAAAATGAATATGAGACTCATTCCGTATTTTCTCTTGTTGTGTATTGCTTTCAGCAGCCAGGGTAGCAGTGAGATTTTATCGGGTATTGTAGTAGACGGAGAGACCTCAGAAGCATTACCGTTTGCTACGCTGGCAGTCGCAGGAAAGACCCGAGGGACTGTCTCTAACCTAGAAGGTAAGTTTGTTCTGGATAGACGGTTATTTGGCACGGGCGATTCCTTGAAAGTGACCTATATGGGCTATCAAACGCTCACACTTGATCCAGCTTCGCTAACCTCTCCGTGTGAAATCAGGCTTTCCAAATCTACCTTGAACCTGGATGAGATCTATGTCTATTCAGAGGATTTGACGGCCGAAGATATTTTGGAATTGGTTCGTGAAAACTACGACCAAAACCATCCCAATCTTAACATGAAGCAAAAGATGTTTTTGCACAAATACGAGCGAGTGCCATTCAATGCTGCTGAGCAAATACATGTAAAACGTTCAGATTTTCAAGAGCTTGATAAAGGAAAATTGGAGCAATTTCTAGGCATGATCCCCTCTGAGTTTGTTGAATATCATGACATCATTCTAGATCACTATAAAGTAGAAGAAGAACAAAAAATCATTCCTATAGAGGCCATATCTATGGAGGAAGGATCACAGCAAGATCTCTTCAAGGAAATGGAAAAAATGATGGGAGGGTTCTTTGAAGACGTGCTGGAAACCAACAAAGATGATGATGTCTACTACCGCTTTCGTACCGGGATCTTTGCGGGGAAGTTTGCCAATGGGGAAGAGATGGATTCTACTGACATGGAGAGCAGCGACAGCTCGTATTACAGCGTAGGCGCTGGTACGGTCAAATATGAATTGAACCATGCATTGAACAAGTTTGCTGATATTGACAGCAAGAATTGGGAGTTCATCACCAAACCCGGTCGGTACAAATACACGCTCGAGGATTTGACCAACTATGGTGATGAGATTGTTTATCCTATTTCGTTTCTACCCAAAGGCAAGGGTCTATTTGAAGGAAAGATGTACATATCTGCATCGACCTATGCCGTTTTGCAGTTGGATTTTCAGTTTGCATCAGGCAAGCGGGATGAGCACATTCAGTTGCTCGGATTTGGCCATGATATGAATTTCAAGAAGGGCCAAGTGATCTTTGAAAAAACAGTTCAGGGGTATTTTCCAAAATACATTTATGCCCAGCAGGAGGAGTCAGCCAGCATTGAGCGAACCTTCGTTATCAAGAAGAAGAAAAAACGGTTCCTGATTGACAAAGAGCTTAATGAAATGAAGTTTGATACTGAGCTTGAGTTTGATATTTCATCGTATTGGGAGCTGCTGATCATGAACAGGGAAGAAATCACAAATGAGGTGTTTGCCGAAATAGAACAACCCGAAAAAATCAAGTTCACCAAGCAACTGGTCTATTCCGCAGATATGTGGGAAAGTGGAACTGTAATAGCTCCTACAGCAGAGCTAAGTGAGTACAAAAGGGTAAAAAAATGACCGATGCGACTCCTGGCTACTGAACATAAGAAAATCCTGGAGGTGCTCAATGACCTTGGACTGGCGGAAAACACTACATTAGTGAAACGGAAAGGTTGGGTGTATATCGAAACGGACAATGGAACTTTTTCCTTTCACAGAAAGAAAAAATCAGTACTAGTCGATCAGCACTTTGTTAACGAATTTCAATACTACACGAAGGTAGATAATCAGATAGTGGAGATGCCCTCATTTAATGCTGTACTGGCCTCCATGAAGAAAGCTCTGAAGGCTATGTCTTAGGATTCTTCAGGGCAACAACCGTACCGTATTCTATTTTGAATTTACTGAATGTGTCTTTTAGTGGGATCTCTTCAAAATAAGCCCAAAGACAGCGTAATACCCCGGCGTGAGCTACTACTGCAATTCTTTCAGCAATCGGATTTTTCAAAGCTGACCACCAGTCAAGTACCCGGTTTTGAAGCTGCAACATAGACTCACCGTTCGGAGGTGCCTGATGCACATAGTTCTGCATCCAGGGATCCATTTCACGCTTTGGGATACCGTCCCAGGATTTCATTTCCCAATCACCAAAGTTGAGTTCCATTAATCGCTTGTCAGTCACAATGGACTTGTTACAAGGAATTTGTTGTGCCAATTTCAAACATCGTTTTAGAGGGCTGCTGTAAACATAATCCACAGAGTCCGGCAATTGATTTAGAACAGAGACCATTTCCTTGTCAAAGGTTTCTGCTACGTCCAGATCCGTTTGGCCATAGCATATGCCTTTTTCAACCTTAGGAGTGGTATGTCGGACTAGATATACTTCCATAGTATAACAGAGAATAGGTAGAAGCTCACTTCGATAACCTGCTGAGCAGCACCCAGGCAATCACCTGTGTAGCCTCCGATCCATTTCCGGTAATAGCGAGCCAATAACCATTTCGGAAGGTAGGTGAGTGGGAGGAGTAAAAATAGGAACCAACTTTTGACCAAGACGACCAGGAGTGTAAGCGGTATCAGCGTGAGAACAAAAGATATTGCCAGATTATATACACTGCTCTTCTTGACTACAGGCTTGTTCATGCCCGTAGATTCGTCCCGAACGTACTGATGGGTATACACAAATGTGGAAGCCATGAATCGGCTCAGGGTATGCCCATTGATCAGGATCAATAAGATTAAAATCCAGTCATTCAAATCGTTAAGTAATTTGAATAAAAGTGAAATTTTGAAGCCAAATAGAAGTAAGAGTCCAACGACCCCATAAGCCCCGACTCGGCTGTCTTTCATGATCATTAGGATCTTATCTTTGGTCCAGCCGCCACCAAAGCCGTCACAAACGTCTGCAAAACCATCCTCATGAAACGCCCCGGTCAACAGTACCGTAGCAGCCATACTCATCAGAACGCCAAACGTAGGCCCAACCGTAACCCAACCTAGATAATACCCAAGCCCCGCTACCAACCCCGCAATCCATCCGATCAAAGGAAAATAACGGATAGACGCATCGATAAATGTAGGATCATGATCCGTCCACCTGGGACAGGGAATGCGGGTGTAAAACATGATCGCGGTAAAAAAGATCCTGATCTCTCGCATTAGGTAGTTGATTGTGAAACCTCTGCTGATTCAAAACTGGCCATTTCATTAAGAAAGGCCACAGCATTTTTGATGATGGGGTAGCTAAGTGCGGCCCCTGTACCTTCACCCAGGCGCATGCCGAGAGATAGAATGGGTTCAGCACTCAAATAGTCCAACAGTCTCTGATGGCCTTTTTCTTCGGATGTATGTGCGAATACACAATACTCCAATACCTTAGGTGCGATTTTCGAGGCTGCAAGAATGGCAGCTGTACAGATGAACCCATCCACTAGAATGATCATTTTGAGCTCTGCGGCTTTGAGCATCGCTCCAACCATCATCACTATTTCAAAACCACCGTAGGTCATCAAAGCATCTGAAGCCAGAACCTTTTTCCCGTACTTTTTCATGGCCTTTTCCAGGGTCTCTAATTTGCGATTCAGCCCGACATCATCCAACCCGGTGCCTCTGCCCACAGACTGATCCAGGGGAATACCCGCCAGGCAGTGCATCAGCAGGGAAGCAGATGAGGTATTACCAATGCCCATTTCGCCAAAGCCTATGATGTTGGTTCCTTGTTCATGAATCCCCTGTACAATGTCAGAGCCCTTATGAAGGGCACTTTCAAATTCTACCTGCGACATGGCTGGTTCCTGTAAGTAGTTTTTTGTGCCATAGGCCACTTTGGCATCTATGAGTCCCGGTGCGTTTTCAAAATCATGATTTACCCCGGCATCCACAATCTTCAAGTCCAACTCATTGGTTTTGCAAAACACATTGATGGCAGCTCCTTCGTTGAGGAAGTTGTAGACCATCTGAGCGGTCACCTCCTGAGGGTAGGGGTTGACCAGCCCGTCTTTGGCAATACCATGATCGCCAGCAAAAACCACGATCGTGGGTTTGACCAATGTGGGAGTGAGGCTTTGTTGGATAGTGCCGATTTTTAGGCCGATTTCTTCCAACTGGCCAAGTGCTCCAATCGGTTTGGTTTTTTGGTCGATCTTGTGTTGTAGTTCTTTACCTATCGCTTGATCCGGAGCGGTGATATCAAATTCTATCATGAAGTTTTTAGCATTATATCCTGAAAATAGAAACCTGCAGGGGACAAGTCTGAACTGCACGAATCATCCTGGTTTTTTGGTGCCTCGTATTCCTTATAGACGACTTCACCTTTTTCTATTTCGATAGGAGCTTCAAAAATTGGCCCGTCAAAAACGAAGGTGTGAAACTCGCCATTTTCTCCACAGGGATCCACGTCTTTGGGTAGGTCTTTGAGAAAATCTTTGTCAATGATGCGACCAGTAAATTCTTTGGGTAGCTTACTGGCATTGATGCATACGAGCATAGTCTTAAAACCGAGACCGATGAATTCATGAACCAATTCGATCGTGTCTCGCTTCCAAATGGGGTAGTGTCCTGTGAGGCCCACCTCTGCTAATTTGTTGTCACGATATGCCTTCAAATCCTCAAGGAAGATGTCTCCGAAGATGCTATGGGTGAAGCCCTCTTCCTTCAATTGGGTAATTACCTCTTTCATTTTCTGGTCATAGACTTCCATTGAGGGCATCTCAGGGAGTTTGATCTCAGTGAGTGGCAGACCTATTTTCTTTGCCTGCTCATACAGCAGTTCATTCCTCACCCCATGCATCGCTACGCGATTGAAATGTTCATTGGTGGTGGTGATCAGTTTTTCGATGCTGAATTTATCGTCTTTCAACCCATGATACAACGCCAGGGCGCTGTCCTTTCCACCACTCCAGTTGAAATAAGCTTTTTGAGGGTTTATGTATGCAGTCATAATTGAAAAGATTTTTCGTTTGTCCAAATCACCCCTAGCCCCTGAAGGGGAATGCGGAAGTCCCCTTTAGGATAATCGAGAGCCACGAGCTCGAAGATTGAGCGTGTAGCTCTAGGGGTATATTTTGCCATTGATTTTGTAAGTTCAAAATCTTTTCCATGTAGTGCGTTATTCATTACTTAAGCTTTAAGGGTAATCCTGAAACCATAAACACCGCTTCATCGGCCTGGCTGGCTATGAATTGATTCATCCAGCCTTGCAATTCGGTAAAGTGCCTTCCCATCTGGGTTTCGGCATGTAAGCCCATTCCGATTTCATTGGATATGATGATCAAAGTGGTGTCCAGTTTAAACAGCTTTTCCAGTTCTTCTTTGCATGCTGCAAAAGCAGCATCCCGATCATTTTTCAAATCTATGTACCAGTTGGTCAACCATAGCGTGACACAATCCAATACAACCACCCGCTCTACGATGTCCATTCGACTAAGGTGCTTTTCTTCTTCGATATTCGCCCAGCGATCATCGCGATCGGACTGATGGCGCTTGACTCGTTCGGAGAAGTCTTCGTCCCATTTTCGGGCAGTAGCCAAATACACTGGGTTTTGCGAAAGCGACAAGGCCAAATCCTGTGCGTATCGGCTTTTTCCGGACCGCTCTCCACCGGTGATGTAGTAGATTTTACTCACGATTTTGGATAGGGACAGTTGATACATCCATTGGTGCAGCAGCCTCCTTGTCTTAGCAGATACCAGGAGGTAAATACCCAATTGCCCTGAGGATTTATGGAGTAGTCTATGCCTTCTACATAGTTTTTTGGTTTGCCAAGGGCTTGAACATCTTTGATTTTTTTAGGTGTGAGGTGTTTCATGTACTTATGGATTTCATCCTGAATCAGGTCCTTTAAACAAGAAGAACAAAGACAGTCCTCTTTGGATACCAAAGGCAAAATAGGAGGGAAGTCAGCACACCAGCAACCTTGTGAATAGCAGCTATGCTCTTTCCTACACTCGGGACAGATCTTGACCTTTTCTTCTATCCTCAAACCAATTCCAATTTTTTTAAAGAAACCACCTTGTGTGAAAGATGATCAGGCACTTTAAAAACCTGTGGATGAAAAACGGCAGCCAAAGCTTCAATACCATCCACGAGCGTAGAAGCACTTGGTTGCGTAAAGAGGTCGAAATCCGCAATGTACACTTCCTTGTTTTGTACGGCTTTCAAAGTTTTCCATTCAGATTTTTCGGTGAGAAAGTTGATTTCCTCCCGGGTGCGCTCTGTGGTGAAACCACATGGGGCAATGACAATCACTTCCGGATTGTACTTCACGATTTTTTCCCAGGGAGTGACGATGCTATCCCCGGAAGGGTTAGAGAGCATATCAATACCACCTGCATAGCCGATCTGGTCAGGAATCCAATGACCGCAGTTGTAGATCGGATCCGTCCATTCCAACAGACTGACACGGCGGTTTCGCAACCGATGCTTACGTTGCTGATCGACTATATGATCCAACCGTTTTCTGAGCTCCGCCAGGTGCCTGTAGGCTTTTTCTTCCTGGCCAAACACCTTGGCAATAGTGACCACTGAATCAAACACATCTTCTAATGAATCAGGACTGATGGTGGCAAGTTTCACTTCTTTGTCCAGTTTGGCAACAGCCGCTGAAGTACAAGCCGTATCGATCTGGCATACCTCGCACACATCCTGAGTGAAAATCACATCGGGCATGATTTCCTTTAGCACTTCCTGATCCACATAATAGAGGCTTCTGCCTTCGGCTTTGCTGGAGGAGAATATCCTATCGATTTCCTGACTGGTGTAGGATTTTCCTTCGAGGACACATCGTACGACCCGTTGCTTCTCTCGGAGCGCTATTTCAGGACACTCGAAAGTGACCCCATACAGGTCACTTTCGAGTTCCATATCATAGATCATTTGGGTTACCGCCGGTATGAAGGAGCAGACTTTCATGCTTCGGTAGTCTTAAGTCTAAGCACTTCAAACTTTGCCTGGGCCAATTCAAATCCACCAAATAAAAACAGGCTGTAGACCACATTGCCTATCAGAAATGTTTTGAAATAGGGGATGGCTTGGATATAGCAACCCATCATTCCTGAAAAAGTATGAGGGTATATTAATCCTGAGGCCACACTGACACAGCCGTTGAGCCATACACCAAAGTTGCTCACTAAAAAATGGATCACTCCGCTGGTAAGGCAGCCCATGGCCACGTTTTTAACAGAAATCCGGTTCTTCATCTTTTCACCAACCCATACCATCAAGGCAAAGCTGCCATAGGTCCAATACCAACTGTTGTAAAGGAAGCCCGATTTGTACTCAGCATAGATCGTGTTCATCAGAATTAGATCACTGAGTAATAAAATCAGAATTGGGAACAAATATGATGAAGACCGTTTGGTGAAATAAGCACCTCCAAACATAGCCAGGGCACCCAGTGGTGAGAATGTTGACCATTCTGAACTTTCCACAGAAGCGGTCAGTACCCTCCATAGCCCAATGGCTATGGTGAGCACAACCAGTACGATAAATCGTATGTTGATCTGATCTCTCATGATCATTTAAAAGTCACACTGTTAGGGCCAATACCTACCTGATGGTTGCCTGTGCTGGTACCGGATGTATTGAAAAAGTTGATGCTACCCGATGCTTCAAAGCTGTCTGATTCGCAGCCAATGATGGTTCCATCTACGGGATCAACTGACAGTCCGTAAAAAGAATCTGAAATCAATGGGCTTGCTGAAAGTTTAGTGGCCATGTAATCCAGACTGTAAACTCCTCCTGAGTACAAGTAGTATAGTGTTTCGCCATTGGGGCTTATGCATAGACTAGTGGCAGCTCCTAATTGCGGCATAGTATAGGACGCCAATGAATCACCTGTGGTCGAAACTTTGAACAGTTGAGCTAGAGTACTATTGGTCTCATCTACTGACCAGTCTGCGTTGTAGACGGTATGCCCGCTTGTCAAAACCCACAAGTTACCGTCCGTATCGGCCTGAATAGAATTGGGGTTGTCCCCTAACTCAAAAGAATCAGTAATCTCCTCGCTATCCGCATCGATTACGATCACCTGGTTGTCTCGGCCACCGAATCCACCACCTGAGTGTGTGACAAACAGTTCATTGCCAATCAACAGCATCTGGTTAGACCCTTGGCCTGTTTCGATGGTTTTCGATACCGTGAAGTTGTTGAGGTCGATGACCTTCACTGTTCCGGACAACCCGTCAGCACCCCAGTCAGAGACAAAACCTTTCGTGTCAGAGTAAGCAACAAAATATCTAGGGCTGGGAAGTCCTTCGGAGATAGTGGCCACTGACTTGTAGGTATTGATATCTATGACCTCAATTTTGGCTGAGTTTTGTACTACAATATAGCCAAGTGTATCATGGATAGTCATAGACTGAGCCTGATCACCTAATGGCGTCTGATCGTTCGCATTATAAAAGAGGTCATTGGAGACGGTACCGCTTTCTTTGCTGTAAAACGAAAGGGAGGTGTTTCCATTTCCCCATCCACCTTCATTGATGATAAAGAACCCTTCTGATCCTACAGGAGGTATTTCGGGTTCGGGATTGGTATCGTTCTCATCACAGGATATTAGTGTTGCTGCAAAAAAGAACAGAAAGTAGTAATCTAACTTCAATAGGTTTTTCATTGTGTTATTGATTATTGTTAAAGCTTATTTTTAATTCTATTAAATAGTTTCTTCCATACATGGGATAGCCGCGGCGGTTTTCGTAGTTGGTATCCATCAGGTTGTTGACTCGAAAACCAAGGGCCGTATTGATTTTGTTCCAGTTTTTTTGATAGCCCAGGTAGACATTGGTGATCTGATAGCCATCTAAGGCAAACCGGGCTCGATTTTCTGCTTCAGTGTATTGTTTGGAAGTATAGGTATGGTCGACTGTGAGGGTGATGTTTTGGCATTGAGCGGACGCAAAAACGCTGGCATCATGCAATGGGGTGTAGGGGAGTTGTTTGTCCAGGATGTTGGGGTTTACATCATCGGCTACTTCTTTATTCGTTGTACGTGTATAACTGTATTGACCTGTCAGACTACCTTGAAATTTTCCGAATAGGAAGTCACTAGTGATTTTCCCTTCAAATCCACGGGATAAGACGGTCTTGAGATTGACGGGCGTCCAGAGTGGCGGCTGACCATCGATTACCACCTTCTCTTGCCACTGTACCCAGTTGTCGACCAGGGAGTAGTACACTGTACCAGATGCAGTCAGTGACCATACCTCATATGAAATCATTTTCCAATCAATGCCGGCTTCAGCGTTGTAGGAGTCTTCGGCTTTCAGGTCAGGATTGCCCTGTGCCCCTGATCCGCGCCAGTACAGTTCATTGAGGGTAGGGATCCGATAGTTTCGAGAAAGACTGCTACGCAAGGTCAAGGGCTGCAATACATGCCATTCCAACCCCAAGGAAGGAGTGAAGGGAATGAACGCCCCATCTACCAACTCCTGTCTAAGGTTCAGTGCACTTTTAAATCGACCACTGGATGTACCTAACTGCAGCGAAGCAAATAAAGCCGTTATGTTTTGCACAATGGCTTCCGGCCGAAAGGCATCTACAGTTGCGCGATTGTGGTTGTGATTGATTCCTAGCAGGAGAGAGGATTGGTTGCCAAAGTTTTGTGTGGAAACCAGACGGTTGGTCCAGGTAAGGAAGTTGTTTTGAGCATTGGATGTACTCGAGGAGTTAAAAGTCAAATTATGAAGGTTGACCGATGATTTGTACTCCAGGGTATGGGATTCACGACAATGGCTCCAGCTAAGGATGCCGCGAAGAAATTCATCGTTTTGCACTGCCAGGGAATCATCGCTGGCAATGATGGAGGCAGGTACCTCCAGCTCATTGTTTTGGTACCAGGCCCTTATTCCCAATAAGTTATGTTCACCAATTCTCCAGTCATTTTGTTGGAGAATGCCCCATTGGTCAGACCCAGCGTTGGATCGGTTTTCTACTACCGGGGGACGTTCATAGGTGTTGGTATAGGGGTAATCATTGTCTATGGTACGGGCAAAAACAGTGGTAGAACTATAAAATCGATCCGATCCATAGGAGCCTTGATACGATTGGAAATAGTGGCCAAAGCTACCCAGCTGCTGTGTTGTACTGAGTGAAAGCCACCGGCCAAAGTGCGGTTGGTTTTGTAGCTGGATCGTGCCGCCAATGGCACCTGACCCATAGATCGAGCTGCTACCACCTTTTTGCACTGATAGGTCGTCTATGAAGGTAACAGGAATCAGTGACAAGTCTTGTGAACCTGAAAGTGGACTTTGTAGATTGATGCCATTCCAGAGCACCGCCGTGTGGTTGCCTCCAGTTCCACGAAATGATGCGGTGGTCAGTCCATTGCTGCCATAAGAGCGGATTTGGCCTCCTGCTGTAATGCGAAATAAGTCAGCCAGTGTAAGTCCATTTACGGTTTCAATGCGGAGACTGTCGTATCTATCCTCGGACAAGCCCACTTCTGCTGTTTTCAGCATGTCACTCACGATGACCACATCCGCCAGCTCAACCGTACGGACTGAATCATAATTCTGTCCAAAGGAAGGAATGGATAAAAGACAAATAATAAATACCAAAAATCTGCTCATAGACATAGTGTCTCAATGAGCTTTCTCAAAGCAGTAAAGTTCCCTCAAAAAATGAGCTACCAGTTTTTGATCACATTACCGACTTTTCCACCGAAAGCCACAAAATGTTAAACATTCATCTGGCAGGTCTTCTGGCTTGCTCTGCTATTTCATAACCTTCCCGTCTATTGGTTGCCAGACAGTGGTGAGAGATAGAAATAACTCTGATAGAGCTTACAGCTACGGGGATAGCTCCGGAATTACACCGGATTCCCTTTTCATACCCACTCAGTACAGAGCAGGTAACCAAATGTGAGGCAAATGTATATATTACAGGATTATTACCCAATATAAAATCGTGAGTGCTATGGTAAGTAATGATTTGAACTGTTATAATATCTATGATTTTGTTACGTTCTTATTACCACTTCCTACTCCGCACGACAGGGTATTTTTCATCTTTTCGTGGAAAAATGCCGATTATTTTTTATATTGACTTAACCTCCCTGTAATCCCGACAGCAACAATTATGAGAATTATTAGTTATACGAATGAGAGCAACAATTTTATTAACCCTCGGGGTCCTAATGGCATATGTCGCTACGGGCCAGGGCCACATCGTCCAGCACCAGTATGAGTTTAAAGCACTAACGGTAGATAATGGCCTATCGAATAACCATGTAGGTAGTATAGTTCAGGACAAAAATGGTTTCATGTGGTTTGGCACTTACAATGGTGTCGATCGATATGACGGACGATCTATTGTATCGTACCGTCATGACAATAATCAAGAGCATACCCTGTCCTCCAAGATGACTCGGGTCTTGTATTGCGATAGCCAAGGTACGCTGTGGGTGGGCAATGATGGTGGACTGGACTTCTACAACTCTTCGCTCGATGCATTTAATTCATTTGATAAGAAAAACTCTGATTTAATAGTACAGAGGGTAAATGCCCTTGTGGAAGGGAAAGATAAGACCTTGTGGATTGGCGCCACCAATGGTCTTTTTAAATACAACCTTGAGACTGGGGAACTAGCTGCTTTAGACAAAAAGATCAGGAGCCAAATGCCCGAAGGTCAGATGTATCGATTGTTGCTCGATTCGAAAAACAGATTGTGGGTTTCGGTTTATCAAAAAGGCGTTTGTTACTATAACCTCAATACACGGGAGGTCAAGTGCTTCAAATCAGACGACAATGACGATACTTCAATCAGTGGCAATCAAATAGAACGTATGTATGAGGATCGTCAGGGTGGTGTATGGTTTGGCACCATGCATGATGCGTTGAACAAGTATAATGAAATGACTTCTGCTTTCACACGGATAATACCAGACACTGAAAACGATTATACCAACAGGGTAAGGGCAATCTTTGAGGATCAGGAGCATAACTTCTTTGTTGGTACTAGGGGAGGACTCTATATGAAGGACCGAAAAAAGGATTCATACTTTCAGTATGCCAATTCGGATCACAAGTTTTCTACACTTTCGCAAAACTCTATATTGTGTAGCTATATAGACAAGACAGGATCCCTTTGGTTGGGCACATTTGCCGGAGGGGTGAGCTACTGTAATACTATGCGGAAGAACTTCATCAAATACACAGACAGTAAAGACGATGATCTATTTCTCAATTCGCCGAATGTGTATGCAGTCTGTGAAGATGACTTTGGTAATGTCTGGGTTGGAACAGATGATGGTATCAATGTCCTTGATCGGAAAACGGGGCGATTCAAGATTATCGTCAATGATCCGGATGATCCGAATTCACTAAGTTACAACGACACTAAATCCCTGGCCAACGCTGGCAATGGCAATATGTGGATTGGGACAAACAGGGGAGGCCTCAACTTTTACAATCATCAAACGAAGACTTTTAAAAAGTATCGTGCTTCTAACGATGGTCGATCGCTCCACACCGATAAGATCTATGGTTTGCTACGTGACAAGAAGGGCAATCTATGGGTAATGAACAGTACGGGTACTCAATCCCAGGGCTTTTTGGATATGAAACCAGCGGGTAGTGAGCACTTCGTAAATATGAGCGAAGAGGCCTATTTTGGCATTATTGAGGCCAAGGATGGTAAAATATGGGCCGGTAGCCAGGGTGGTGTACTCTATCATGATGGTAGAGGCAAGATGAAAAAAATATCCAATGACAGCCTACTGGAAAGTGTCTATTCTCTGGCCGAGGATACCAAACAGTTTATATGGCTAGGAACTGAGAATGGAATAGTACGACTTGATCCAAAAACGAACGAATTTCTTTCGATCAGGGAGGTGGATGAACACGAACTGGGCATTGTTTATGGCATACAGGAGGACAATAGTCGCAGCTTGTGGCTGAGTACCGAAAATGGACTGCTTAAACTGGAGAACATTGTCAATGATCCTGCTCAATTCAATCTCAAAGTGTATGACAGCTATGATGGATTGCAAAGTAAGCAGTTCAACTACAACGCCAGCTTTAAAAACCGCTACGGTGAGATGATGTTTGGAGGGATCAACGGTATGAACATCTTCAATCCTGCGAAAATCAAAGACAATGAAATACGCCCGGAAGTAGTGTTCACTGATTTAAAAGTGTATAACAAAAGTGTAAAAGTAGGAAAAGAGGTTGGGGGTAAAGTGCTCCTTGAAAAATCCCTGGCCGAAACATCATACCTTGAATTTGACCGACACCACAAACTTTTTTCAATTGAGTTTGTGGCATTACACTATGCTGAGTCCCAGTCTAACAATTACATGTATATGTTGGAGGGTTTGACAAAGGAGTGGACTCATACAACCTCTGCAAGGAACTTTGCTACCTACAACAATTTACCTCCTGGGAATTATGTATTTAAGGTCAATGCTTCAAATGCAGACGGGAAATGGTTGGAGAAGCCGATTGAGATCAAAATCAAGATTAAACCTCCCTTTTGGGCAACGTTGTGGTTTAGAGCTTTGGTAGTCGCTGTGATAGTATTAATTGCTGTTTCATTCTACCGCTGGAGGATCAATCTCCAAAAGGAAAACCAAAAAAGACTTGAGCGAAAGGTAACGGAAGCTACAGAGCAGGTCAATGACCAAAACAAAGAGCTTCAGGCCCAGAGCGTGAGTTTGCAGCAGGCGATCGAAGAAACCAACTTCGTTGTTCAGGAAGCCCTGGAATCAGGAAACTTCAATGCCAGGATAGATCTTGAAAACAAGACCGGTGAATGGCGAGCATTGGGTGAGTCCATCAACAAACTTTTTGAGTCGGTTGTCACCCCGTTCAATACGATCAATCATATCGTAAATAAAATGGCTGAAGGCGATCTGACCAGCAGGTTTACCGACGAAGCGAAGGGAGATATTGAGGTGCTCGCAGAAAACTTAAATAAAGCGATCGGCAACCTGACAGAGCTGCTTGGAGAGATTACTTCCAGGGCAGAGATTTTGAAGTCATCCTCCAGCGATATGTTGGTCACCAGTGAAGAGATGAAAGTAAGCACCGGTGAGATTGCTTCGGCCATTGCTCAAATCTCTAAAGGCGCCCAGGAGCAGGTTATTAAAATTGATGAGTCTTCAAGCTTGATAGAAGGAGTAATGAATTCGGCAAAAGCCATGGGGGCTCAAGCTGACTCGATCAACAATACAGCTAAAATGGGTGTGGAAAAAAGTGACAATGGTAAAGAGCTCATGAATGTGGTAGATACTACCATGAAGAAAATCATGGACTACTCCAAGGACACCAATGTCGCAGTGGACAACCTGATGAATCGCTCTCAGGAGATATCCAGTGTCTTGAGGATCATCAAAGATGTTGCTTCGCAAACCAACCTCCTGGCGTTGAACGCTGCAATAGAGGCGGCTCAGGCTGGAGAAGCGGGTAGGGGCTTTGCTGTAGTAGCTGAGGAAATCAGAAAGCTCGCTGAGGACAGTAAGAAGTCTGCTGCGGAAATCGAGGAACTAATTCTCGGCGTCCAACACGATACCAGTGCGACCGCAAATCTGATTGGAGAAATGAGCGCGAGCATCAAAGAAGGAGAAGAGGCGACTGGACATTCGCTATCTGCGTTCGAGGAGATTTATAAGTACTATGAGGAAACCCTTCTCAAGTCGGAGCAGATTGCGAAAGACACACATTCTCAAACAGCCGATATAGCCAGAGTGGTAGACCTGATCGCCAGCGTGGTAGTGATCGCAGAGCAAACCGCAAGTGGAGCTGAGGAAACCGCCAGTTCGTCATCAGAACTTTCCGCAGGGATGATCAACTATGGTCAGAAGAGTGAGCAGGTATCCGATATCGCAGACGAATTGAGGGAAAACGTAGGGCAATTTAAATTAGGAGAAAGTGGCGGTAGCAATCATCGACCTATTGTAGTCGGCGTAGAGCAGGATACCATTTTAAACTAAAAGGTCAAAAATCAGAATAAGTAGAAACTAATCTGGAATTAATATGTAGCAGCTTTTTTAAAAAATTAATATTTTAACAGTAATGTACGGCGAGGATGACATTAACTCAAAGATGACAAGGCAACCCGCTGCTACCCACCGATGGTGCAGGTACATCATTGCCTTTTTTGTATTGAGCCCATTTGGACTTTTGGGACAGGCCCCTGAGGTTAGGGATGAGTTGAGGTTTGCCCAAATGACGGTAAATGACGGGCTGATTAGCAATAAAGTCAACGACATCACCCAGGATGCCAATGGGTACATATGGTTTGGGAGTGACGAAGGTCTAAGTCGATTTGACGGCTATGGGATCCGAAACTACCAGCATGACGATTATGATTCCCTTTCCATTTCTTCCAATGTTGTTTTTACCCTTTTTACAGATAGTCAAGGCTTAATATGGGTTGGACTTCGGTATGGTTTGGATCTGTATGATGCAAGTATTAATCAGTTTTCGCATCCAAAGTACCAGGAAAAAAGCCTGACCAATGTTAGGGACTTTTTTGAAGATCAAAATGGCCGGGTTTGGATCTGTGCAGAGGAAGGGTTGTTTTATTACGAACCTGATACACGTACAATCCACGATTATCAAAAGGAGAACATCAGCTTTGTCAAGAGTCCGATGCACTCATTTTATAAGGACTCTCGTGAGCAGTTGTGGATAGGCTCTACGTACAATGGACTTTCCATGGTAGATGTGGAGGGAAATACGCATCACTTTAAGCAGACTACTGGCTTTAGGATTGAAAACATCATAGAGCACGAGGACAAGATGTGGGTCTGTACCTACAACAACGGCTTGTTCAAATATGACCCAGCCGACTCTTCTCTTATTTCTGTAGATATCAACAAATCCCGTCCATTCTCTTTACGGATCCGAGAAATGAGAAAGGATAGAAAAGGGAACCTTTGGCTGGGAACCAGGGATGGACTCTACATGAAAACCGCAGGAGAAGATCGATTTATACTTATGGGAGGTATGGAGATGAAATTTGCTAAGATTGGTCACAACTCCGTCTTTAGTTTATTCATCGATGAATTTGATATTATCTGGTTGGGGAGCTTTTCAGGAGGTGTGAACTATGCGGACCTTAATCAAAAGATGTTCAGAAGTATTGGTTTTGATGAGCATGAATTGGAAAATAGCCTCAACGACAATTCCGTCTTTTCTATCCTTGAAGACAAAGACAAGAATCTATGGTTTGGGACAGAAAGTGGTGGTGTGAATTTTTATAACTCCAAAACCGGGAAGTTCAGTTACTTTCTTAGCAACCCGGCAAAGGATGGAATCACCGCAGTGAATATTCATGCACTTGCAGAAACACCCGAACATAAACTTTGGGTTGGTACCTATGATGCGGGGCTCGTTTTACTTGATCCTGCTAAGAGAAGCTTTAAAAACTATGTAAAAGGTAGTGGACCATGTGCCTTGAATACCACTCATATCTACTCCATACTGCAAGACAGTAAGGGGATCGTTTGGGTGGGGACGGATGCGGGCATCTGCAAATATCAGGATGACTGTTTTGACTGTCTTGAGCTGAAGGACCTGGCGCGCAACGGACAGATAAACCATATTTATGAGGACTCGAAAGGCAGAATCTGGTTTGGCACCCTTGAGAGTGGGATTTTCCTCTATGATGAGGGGGGAATCAGGCCCTACCTGCCAGACATAATAACACGGACCATCAATGTCACCTATGAGGACTCTAACGGAAATCTATGGTTTGGTTGTCATGAAAATGGACTGATCTTGCATAGACCGGATACCATCGTGAGATATACCCTCCATGATGGCATTCCTAATGGTACGGTGCAAGCTATTTTGGAAGATGACGAAAAGAATCTATGGTTTAGTACCTCTGCTGGGCTCATCCGCTTCAACAATGGGGTAGAAAATCCCATTGTAGAAAACCCATCTTTCAACCTATTTGATGTCACCAATGGCATTACTAGCAATCAATTCAATTTTGCCAGTTCCTGCAAACTGGAGAATGGTATGCTCTACTTTGGGACGATCGGAGGGGTGACCTACTTTGACCCTAAGGAAATCGAACTCAATACCCTAGAGCCGAAGTTGATCATTACCAATCTCCTGGTTTCCAATGTATCTGTACAACCGCAGAAGGAGATCAACGGTCGTGTGATTTTGACGAAAGACATTTCTAGCACTGAGTCCATAGAGCTGAACCATGATGACAACTATCTTACCCTCGAGTTTGCAGCCATTCATTATAGCAATCCCAATCAACATCAGTACCAGTACATGCTCGTCAACTATGACGAAGACTGGATCAATACTACGGCTGACAAGCGGTATGTCACTTATACTAACTTACCTGGAGGGAATTACACTTTCAAAGTAAGAGGAACCAATTATGATGGCGTATGGAATAGCGAGGTAAGGAGTCTGAATATTACGATCAATCCTCCCTGGCATCAGCTAGCCTGGGTTAGGGTTATTATCGCGATTGCATTAGTCCTTGCCATATTGGCGATTATCAAGGTACGAACAAGTTTCCTGGAAAGACAGAAAATAAACCTTAAAAACGAGGTGAACAAAAGGACGCTACAAATCCAGCAACAAAGTGAGGAAATAGAAAAACAAAATGCGACTCTGACCCAGACAATAGAAAAACTCAAAAGCACGCAACTCAAACTTATCGATGCAGAGAAGATGTCTTCGCTTGGGCAACTTACTGCAGGTATAGCTCACGAGATAAACAACCCGGCTAACTTCATCTATGGAGGTGTTCAAGGGTTGGAGAAAGACTTGAATAAAATCCGGGAGTTTACAGACGACAAATTATTAATCCTGAATAAACTCAAAAAAGAGATTCAGACGCTAAATCCAAAACAAGTCCCCGAGGAAGTGTTGGAACTACTAGAAGGCCATAAAACCCGGGCTAATGGCTATATCAAAGTCAATAAAAACCTGGACGTGATGCTCAGGGCTATCAGAATCGGTGCGGAGCGAACTGTAGAGATTGTAAAAGGCCTGCGCGCTTTTTCTCGCATAGAGGATAAAGAGTTTACACCTACCGACCTCCACGAAAACATCGACGATACGCTTTTGCTGTTAAACCACAAAGTGAAGAACCGCATAGAGGTTGTGAAGAAATACGGACAATTGCCCTTGGTGCAGTGTAACCCGGGTCGGTTAAACCAGGTCTTCATGAACATCCTGGCCAATGCCATTCACTCCATTGATGAAAGAGGGAAGATCACTATTGAGACGAAGAAGGTCAATGGTAATGAAATAAGGATTTCATTTTCGGATACGGGCTCAGGTATGGACGAGCATACGAAGAACAAAATATTCGATCCTTTTTTCACAACAAAAATAGTAGGTGAAGGTACAGGGCTTGGGTTATCAATATCCAAGGGCATCGTCGAAGAGCACAACGGCAGAATATATATGGAATCACAAGAATCGAAGGGCACCACTTTTTTTATTGAAATACCGGTGAGACACTAATCTATTTCGTCGGCTGCAAGATGAGACACGTCATAAGTTAATTTTTGATATGTATTTTTGATGCCGCAGTTGTAAATTGGGCGAAGATTAGAGGGGTATGGAGAAAAGGAAGATTAATTATAAACCAATGGCGGAGTATAACCTAAAACGACTGATAGTCATGACCTTATTGATAGGGTATGTACTGTCCGTCACCGCCATTCATTCTCAAAAATCCCAATTGGATGAATCTTCCAGCGAACTTCGATTTAAACACATCACCGTCAACGATGGATTGACTAACAATAAGGTCAATGACATTACCCAGGATACCAATGGCTACGTATGGTTTGGTAGTGATGAGGGCCTCAACCGATACGATGGTTATGAGATCAAAACCTACCAGCACAATATAGGTGACACCACTTCAATTTCATCCAATATTGTTTTTTCGCTATTCACCGACAGTAAAGGGAAGATGTGGGTTGGGCTTAGATATGGCCTGGATTTGTACGAGTCGGATCTGGATCGTTTCACGCATATCAGGTTCAAAGGCAGAAACCTTACCAATATTCGCGATTTCTTTGAAGGGCCTGATGGAAAAATATGGGTTTGCGCCGAAGAAGGCCTTTTTTATATCAATCCCGATGAGAAGGTTCTAAATGACTTTAGCGAAACGTATTACACATTGGCAAAGACTCCCATACATTCCTTTTACATTGACACGCAAGGAAATAAATGGATTGGTTCTACGGCACAGGGCTTGTCGATCATCGATACGGAAGGGCATCACATACCATTGAAGGAATCTTCTGGCTTCCGAATCGAAAACATTTTGGAACTAGATGGAAACATTTGGGCGTGCACTTACAACAACGGCCTACTTAAATACAACCCAGAGGATCTCAGCCATAAATTAATCACAGTTAATAAAAATGACCCAGTGACTCAAAGGATCAGGACAATGGTATCGGATAGGGAAGGGAATTTATGGTTGGGTACTAGATCCGGCCTCTATATGAAACCTAACGGAGTAGAAAAGTTTCTGCTCATGGGTCATATGGATCTGAAATATGCCACACTGCTTCACAATTCGGTATTTAGTGTATACATCGATCAGTTTGATATCATTTGGATGGGCACATTTTCTGGGGGCGTAAGCTACGGTGACCTCAATCAAAAGATGTTTAGGAGTATTTCACAGAGCCGTGTTTCTAATGAAGGTCTAAATGACAAAGGGATTTTTTCCATCGTTGAAGATAAGCAAAAGAACCTTTGGTTTGGGACGGAATCTGGTGGTGTGAACTTTTACAACAATCGAACCGGGCAATATAGCTACTACCTTAACGACCCTGAAAAGGACGGTATACACGGCATAAATATTCACGCCATAGCAGAGGACAAAAACCACAAGATGTGGATAGGAACATACGATGCGGGTCTGGTACACCTAAATCCAAAGACCAATACTTTTGAGACTTTCGTGAAGGGAGAAGGGGCATGCGATCTGAATTCTAACCACGTCTATTCAATATTGGTTGATTCCAAAAACGTGCTATGGGTCGGTACCGACGAAGGAGTGTGTAAGTTTAAGGATGGGTGTTTTGAATGTTTTGAACAGGGCCTCTTATCAAAAAATGGTCAAACCATCATTAGCATTTTTGAGGACTCATCGGGAAGGATATGGATCGGTACGATTGAGAGTGGTGTGTTTGTATATGAAAATGGTCAGATTCGGCATGTGCTTCCGGAGTTGATTTCACGGAGTATCAGTACTATATATCAGGATAGTAAGGGAAATATTTGGTTTGGTGGCCATGAAAATGGCTTGATTTTGTTTCAAGAGGACACCATTACACGCTATACCCTCGATGACGGCATACCCAATAGTACTGTGCGAGGTATTTTAGAAGACGATCAAATGAACCTTTGGTTCAGTACTTCGGCAGGTCTGATCCGGTTTACCAAAGGGGTAGAAAACCCGGCGGTAGCACGACCGGATTTCAGATTGTATGACGTAACGAATGGCCTCACCAGTAATCAGTTTACTCCAGCCAGCGCCTGCAAGATGGAGAATGGCTTGCTGTATTTTGGTACCATTGATGGCGTCACCTACTTCGATCCCACAGAGATTAGAGATAATAATATTGAACCCAAGTGCATCATCACCAATCTGAGTGTTTCCAATGTGCCGGTAAAACCCAATGAAGAAATCAACGGTAAGGTGATTCTCACAAGTGACATCTCAAAAACAGAGTCTATAACCCTCGATCATGACGATGATTATCTTACTATTGAGTTCTCAGCCATTCATTATTCCAATCCCGGTCAGCATCAGTACCAGTACATGTTGGAAAACTATGATGAAGACTGGATCAGCACAACTTCCGATAAGCGATACGTGACTTATACCAATTTGCCTGGGGGCAACTACACGTTTAGGGTACGTGGTACCAACTATGATGGGGTCTGGAGTAGTACAGACAAGACACTGGGTATCGTCATTACACCTCCATGGTATCAGTTGGCTTGGGTGCAGGGGTTGTTTGTCTTGGGCATCATCGGTATCATCTACGGATTGGTAAGGATCAGGATCAACTTCCTCATGCAACAGAGAGAAAACTTGAGACTGGAAGTGGATCGGAGAACACTGAAAATCAAGGAACAAAGCCGTGAAATAGAAGATCAGAATGTAAAACTGACACAGACAATCGAACAGCTTCAAAACGCCCATATGAAGCTGGTAGAGTCTGAGAAAATGTCTTCGCTTGGTCAGCTGACCGCCGGCATAGCCCATGAGATCAACAACCCTGCTAATTTCATCTATGGCGGGGTGCAGGGACTGGAGGATGATATGGAACGGATCAGGGAGTTTGTAAACGGTAAAATGGCGATTTTTAACGAGTTGAAGACCAAGCTCGAGAATGACCCCTCCGAAAAGACGATAAAAGAGGTCAATCAATTGATCAATGAAAATATCGAACCCAATGGATACGATGCTGCCAGCAAAAATGTAGACGCCCTGATGCGGGTGATCAAAATTGGCGCTGAACGTACCGTTGAAATTGTAAAGGGATTAAAGGCGTTTTCAAGAATTGACGATAAAGATTTCTTCCCAGCGGACGTTCATGAGAATATAGAAGACACGCTATTGCTTCTCAATCATAAGCTTAAGAATAGGATAGAAGTGGTGAAGAACTTCGCTGAATTGCCCAAGGTGGAATGCAATCCCGGCAAGATCAATCAGGTGTTTATGAACCTGCTATCCAATGCCATTTCGGCGATTCGTGGCAACGGCACCATTACGATCACGACGAGTAAGTTATCTGAGGAACACATTCAGATTATCATTTCGGATAGCGGTAGTGGAATGCCTGAGACGGTATTGAGAAAGATCTTTGATCCATTCTTTACAACGAAAGATATCGGTGAGGGTACAGGACTTGGCCTCTCCATATCCAAAGGGATCATCGATGAGCACAAAGGCAAAATTAGGGCTGAATCCAAAGAAGGTGAAGGTACAACCTTCTATATCGAGCTACCCATCTTCGGAGAGCAGTCATAACCCGCCGGCAAGTGCCTTAGCGGCGATCTCTGCCATCTTGTAAGCAGCTGCTTCATTAGGATGGATATCATCAGGAAAGTTAGTCGCCTGATCCTGCAATCCGCCGTAAAAATCAATAACAGGCAATTGATTCTTCTCAGCCATTTCCCTTACCACGGGCAGTACTCCATTGACGACAGTCGAATCATTGATCCCCCAGCGTGTATTAAAAACAGGTGCCGGAGTACACAGGTAAACCTTGGGTGCAGGTTTCATGCCTTGCAAAGTGTCTATTAGCGTTTGATAATCTTTTCTGTACAAATCCATGTCCCAGTTGCGGGGCTTGGTATCATTGGTGCCCAATTTGATCACTACAATGTCCGGCTCGAAAGCAAATACATTCGTAAACTCCTTGGCAATCCAGTAGGGGAAATCACCACCACGACGCAGTGTAGTGGCACTCCGGCCGGCATTGAGTACGGTGTATTGGTCACCCAACAGGCTGTCAAGGACCCTGGGATAACCGGTCATGCTTTGGACTTTCAATCCGTATCCCTCTGTGATGCTGTCCCCAATGCAGGCCACTCTGATGCTCCGTTTTTCTTGTGTACAAGAGAAGAGGACTATAGATGCTATGATGAATAAGAAGTTTTTCATGAAATTAGGTTTTAATTAATTACTCGCAAGACCTGGTAAAAGTAGAGGACGTGATGCCATTTTCATTGAATGCTTCGATCTCAAAATGGTAGCCTTGATTTTTATTGAGAATGTTGATGGTCACAGCCGTGTCAGCATATACAGTATAATGGCTATACAACTTCTCCGGGTTTGTGCCAAACGAAATTACATACCCCTGTGCGTTATCAACCGCAGGCCAACTTAAATCAACCGATCGTCTGTCTGATGCGTCCCGACTTACGGTCAAATCACCAACCTCGCCAGGAGAATTGCCATTTCCATGACCAAATACCCTGAATCCACTTAGAGCGAAGTGACCATCAGGAACTGCCATATTAGAGATCCTGACATAGCGGGCCGTCACTGGGTCTATCGGATAGTATCGATGGGTGTTGTCCGAAGTACTTTCCTTTTCGTCTACGAGCACTGTCCAGTTTTTTTTATCCAGGGAATATTCAACCACAAACTGATGTTTCAATCCGGCCTGGCGGTCATAGAGCTTAGTGTTGTGCTCTGCAAGATTTACCTGAATAGCCTTCACGTCACAAGCTTCTTCCAGGTCAACCAAAAGCCATTCATCGGTTCCTCCGGACTGAGCCGACCAATAGGTGCGAATGTTTTCGTCTACTGCCTGGCTCGGAGGCAAGGAGTCAATACTTGAAGAAACCTCTACAGGTTTGTCGTAAGAAAGCAGCATCCATCTGGGAAATACATCCTCCCATCGTTCTACTTTCCTATCAGGCATCATCAATGGATAATCACTGTATTTGGTGATAGCGTGGAGTTCGCCCTCGTCATCTATAAAAGTAGGGAACAGGCCCAGCCTTCTTTCAAACATATGCTTCTGTGAAATGGTGATAGTACCAATATGCCAATAATTGCCATATTCGTCCTGAAATGTGCCTCCGTGGCCAGCACCTGCCGCAAACCCTTCCGGCTTGTAGGCAAAAGGATTGTGCTTTGATAGCTCAAAGGGGCCAAGTGGCTTGTCTGAGGTGTAGACTGCATCTGAATAACTCTTGAATTCTGTACCCGGCCCGGCGTATTGTAGGTAGTATTGACCATCCTGCTTGTTCATCCAGGGGCCTTCTATCCAGGGGTTGGTGTCCTTGCGGGTATTGTAGTCACCAGGCACTTCCCAGCCGTATTCACCAGGATTCATAAAAATCAGATTTTGTGTTTCACCGATAAAGTCGAAATTATTTTGATAGTCCAATTCCACACCATAAATAGGTCTCTCGTTAGAGCAGCCCCAGTAGAGATACAGTTTCTCATCCTCATCCATAAAAAAAGCCGGATCCCATACAGGGTTTTTAAGTTCCTCCTTCGCTACAGACCATTGGCCACTCTTTGGATCAGTTGATTGGTATATCGTGCTTTTCTCTGTAGATGACGCCAGGAAGTACACCGTATCTCCAATGGCTATCGCAGTAGGCGCATATTCTTCTGTCGGAATTTCTTTTGTTTCCACAAAATTCCATTGCAATAGATTGTTAGAATACCAATATCCGCCGGACATAGAGGCGAACAAGTAGTACTCGCCTTTGAAAGTGATGATGGTAGGGTCAGCCGCCTCACGTCTGGAAGGTTCTTCTAGCCTAAACCGATAGCTCAAATCCAATGGGTTGCAAAAGGACTTGATCGATAGGTCAGCAGGACCAGAAGTCGAAACGCTTGAAGGCTCTGTACAAGCAAATGCAATCAGACACAGCAATGGTGTGAACAGCTTATAATTCATTTTGAAGAGGTAAAGTTACTATCGCAAATAAAGTAGTTATTGCAATCTACGAAGTGTACCAAATGTATTTAAAGACAAGAACAATTGATTTATTTTCTTCCGGATGTGGGTCAAGTTTCTATTCGATAGTATTTTAGTTGCCTAACAAGTACACAAGCTATGAAGCAGGTTGCAAAACTTCTACTAATTAATATTTTGATGATTATATCGGTAATTACTAATGCACAGGAAATCGTCGAACTTTGGCCCGATGGAGTGCCTAATTCAAAAAAATCAAAAGTCGAGGAACTGATTGTATGGGAAGGCTCCCGGAGGATATCCCAAGTAATAAACCCGACGATAGAGGTATTCCTTCCTTCAAAAGAGCAATCCCTTCGTATGGGTGTATTGATATGTCCGGGTGGGGGCTATGGGCGACTTGCATACGACAAAGAAGGTACGGACATTGCCAAATTTCTCAATGGTCAAGGCATAGCAGCGTTTGTGCTCAAGTACCGCCTGCCAGATGAGGAAACCAATGTTGACCCGAAGCTTTCTCCGCTGATGGATGCCAAACGAGCGATGGAGGTGATTAGAGAAAATGCCGCTGAGTGGAACCTAGATAGTACCCGGGTAGGAGTGATGGGCTTCTCTGCTGGCGGTCATCTTGCATCTACATTAGGAACTCATTTTGAGGAGGTTAACCGTCCCGATTTTATGATATTGATGTATCCTGTAGTGACGATGAAACTGGATTTTACACACAGGGGTTCAAGAGAAAACCTGATTGGCGCAAAGCCTTCAGAAGATTTGATTAGCTATTATTCGAATGAACTACAGGTGAAAAAGGATACACCCCCCACATTTATCATTCATAGTATGGATGATGGAGCAGTGCCTGTCGAAAACAGCTTTCAATTGGCTAGTGCCATGAAACAGCAGAAGGTACCGGTGGAAATGCATATCTATCCTCAGGGAGGACACGGTTATGGGCTAGCACTCAACCAGGATCGACTCAACCAGTGGCCGATGCACCTGATCAATTGGCTGCGGGACTTATAGGCTCTTTGTCTTTTTGGCGAGGAGAAGTCTGACTAATAGGCAACTGAACGGTAAACTCTGAACCGACACCCGGTGTGGATTCCACTGAAATACTACCCCCATGCCTGGAGATAAATCCGTGTGACACATACAACCCCAGGCCTGTACCTTTACCTGCAGACTTGGTCGTAAAAAACGGATCAAATAGTCGCTTGATATTGTGTTGTTCGATGCCTTTACCGGTATCCCTTACCTTGACTTCTACAGTAGTTTTGTTTTGTGTCACGCTTATGTACAAATCACCCGTGCCGTCCATTGCATCGTTGGCATTTTCCAGGAGATTGATGAAAACCTGGCTCAAGGACGTAGGCATGCACTCTATGGTAACGTCTGCCTTATGCTCTCTATTTATGATCACATCAGGGCTTATTCTGTTGGCCACGATATTGATGGCATCATCCAGGCATTCAATCAAATTGGTTCTGACAAACTCCCTGTCTTGCCGCGAATAGTTCTTAAGACTGCCAATCAGATGACTGATACGACTGATCCCTTTATTTAGCATCAGTTCTTTTTTGTTGAACTCCATCAAATCCGTCTCACTAAACATCTTGGGTGCTTTGCTGAACAGTTCTTTGATCGAATCGAACAATAGGGTAGCGCTACCACTGATGTAGTTCAGCGGATTGTTGATTTCATGAGCGATGCCTGCGGTAAATGTACCGAGTGAGGCCAGTTTCTCCGACTCTACAAGTTTGCCAATCATCTTTTCCAGTTGCTCTCGTTCGTCCCGGAGTTCTTTTGTGCGCTCATTGACCAGATTGCTAAGAAGGGCTTTTTGCTTGACAAGGCGATAAGTTCTGTATCTATGAATAAGCAAAGCGCCCGCAGACACGATAATGAGAAGTAGAATTCGAAACCAGGTCAAGCTCCAAAAAGGCTTAAGTATTTCTATATCTAACCTGAGTGAATCCGGATTGATCAAGCCATCGGCATTTGACGCATAAAGCTCCAAAGTGTATTTGCCCGGGCTCAATTTGTGATAGGTGATGCGATTGTCAAATGCATTGGCTGTATGCCAATTGTCTTCGGCTCCATGAAGGATATAACGACATTGATTGGCCGTGGCTGCTCCATAGTGGATGACATCATATTCTAGAGCAAAACTTCCCACGTCGTACGGTAGGGTGATCTTGTCTGTTTTTCCAATAGATTTCTTCAGGATCACTCGTCCGTTGACTTCCATACCGGGTCGAACGCCTTCTCCTCGTACAGTGAGACCGGACAAGTTGATTTGTGGTAGCACTGGGTTGTCAGAAATGCTGTCTGGATAAAAAACATTAAAACCCTGATCCCCTCCGAAAAAGAACTGTCCATCATCACTTTTATGGTAGGCATTGTAGTTAAATTCTCGGCTCTGCAATCCATCTTTTTGTCTAAACCTCCTCACGGACGGATCATCATAAAGGTCTCGGATATGTAGCAAACCGTCGTTGGTAGACACCCATAGATCATCTCCATCTTCAAGAATACCAAACACCTCTCTAATATGAACTCCGAACTTATCAGAGTAGTCAAAGAATTTGCCTTCACTTCTTTCATACTTTATAAGGCCCGTGCGTGCACCTAACCACACATCATCGTTTTTATCATGATACACGGATTGGGTTCTGTACACGAGGCTGTCATTTCTGTACTCAATGAATTGATCATTTTCTCGATCGTATTCATAAAAACCGTAGGAACCACCAATCAACATAGGCCCATCGGGATTTTCGATAATGCACAGAAAAAAGTCGTGATAATAGTGATGAAACCTGTTGGTCTTTCTGTCATAGCGGCTTGCGGTCATTACGTTTCTATCCCAGTCGTCATTGGATAGGACCCAGAGTGCTCCATGATTATCTACATGCACATGGTATAGCTTACTGCTTGGCAGGCTGTAAGGATCATTTGGATCGTGCATAAACCTTCTCACCACCTTATTCCTGGCATTCAATAAGTTTAATCCACCCCGATTGGAAGCTATCCAAATTGAGTCAGCAGTTTGCGCAGCTAATGACTTGGTGTCATTGTAGGAAATGGAGTAGGGGTCTTCAGGATCATGCTTTAAATAAGTGAAATCCCCGGTCTTAATATTCAGAACATCAAGACCTCTTTCTGTGCCAACATAGAGTTTGTCCCCATATGAGTCAAAACAATGAACCGATCGGTTGCTTAGAAATTGTTGATTATTGGGTAGATGACCATAGGTGATAAACTTGTTTTGATACACATTTGTGTATGAAACGCCGCCGGAATGAGTGCCCAACCAGACATTGCCATAGTCGTCTACCAGGCTGCAGGTGACCGAATTTTGACTTAATTCTGTGATAGGGTGATTTTCGTCACTATAAACCTCAAACGAAGAGGCTTGTTTGTTGTATCGATACAATCCCAGTCGAGTCCCTGCATATAGATTGCCACCAGGGTCTTCGAAAACCGTTCTTACCCGTGCCGTAAAGGGTACTTTCGGGTCGACCTCATACCGAACAAACGAATTATTCTCAGGATCGAATCGGCTAATACCATTGTCGTAGGTACCCACCCATAATTGATCCTTCGAGTCCAGGAGCATGTGATATACGTTATCACCCGATAAGCTATGTTCATCGCCGGATATCGGTAAATAATGCCGGGTAGTGCTGTCTTTGGTATTTAGATGGTACAGTCCATTTCGAAATCGCGAAACCCAAAGGTTGTCATTGTGGTCCATTAATATCCGATAGATAGAATCTCTGGGAACGTTAAACCTTTCTAACGGGTAGGGGATAATGGTCTCGGTAGAATAGCTGAACTGAAACATCCCCAGCGAAGTACCGATAAGAATATTTCCAGTGGCATCTTCCTCAATGCAAAAGACTTCCCGTTGGGACATCCCATCCGGAATTTTGATAGATCTAAACACCTCCATTTTATCATCGAAGTATTGTATGTCCCGGTCAGAACCTACCCATACCCGGTTTCTGGAGTCTACAAAGACTCTGGGGACATAATTGGATCGGATAGACAGGCTATCGGCAGGATTGTGAAAGTACTTGATCACCTCAATTCCATTGAAGCGATTGAGTCCGTATGAGGTGGATATCCAGATATACCCCTCTTGATCTCTTGCAATGCTATGCACAAAGCTGTTTGAAAGTCCCTGATCTACAGTGAGATGATTCAACCTCCATTGGGCGTGAATGGTGTTTTGAAGATCCAATTGTGAATGGCCTTCAAAGCTTGAAAGTATCAAAAGGAATGCATAAGGAACCCTACGTAGGAGATTGCATCCTTTTATTTTATCTAACATTAGGCGCGAATTGGACAATTGTAATATAAAGATTCCAGATGTAAACTTACTTTAAGATGAGCACCCTAAATAACTCTTTTGTACTCAATAATACACTTTTTGTATACCGTAAGCTGTGTATCAATGACTGTATATTAGAGTTTTGCACACTGGCCCGTTTGATATTCGATGATTCTTGACTTTCTTTAGTGTCGTATGAAGTTTTCACAGATACTGGATATGATCATTGAATGGTTGGATACCGCATGGACGTTGATGAATACTCCATTGTTTGATCTTGGGCACAGCCATATCAGCTTGGTCAAGCTTGCGTACTTTTTCCTGTCTTTCTTCTTTGTCATATTTCTATCGAATAAGATTCGAAAGTTTCTGGAAAGACGGTTGAGCAACAATGAGCTAGTGACCGTATCCACAGGGCGTACCATTGGGGTGGTGACTCGGTTTGCCATTGTACTGATTGGTACGATGATCATCATTCAGACTGCAGGGATTGATCTGAGTGCACTGAGTCTTCTGGCCGGAGCCCTGGGTGTTGGTATTGGATTTGGACTACAGAATATCACCGACAACCTGATTTCCGGGGTGATTATTTTATTCGAAAAGCCCATCAAGGTAGGCGACAGGATAGAAGTAGGGGATGTAGCGGGAGACGTGATTAATATATCGTTTCGTGCTACTACGGTCGTGACCAATGACAACATATCCATCATTATCCCCAATAGCGAGTTTATCTCCAGCAAGGTGATCAACTGGAGCCATAATGATTCGAACGTCCGGTTTCTTATCCCCGTTGGGGTAAGCTACAATGAAGAACCAGCCAGAATAAAGGAAATATTATTGCAAGCTGCAGCCGAAAACCCGCACGTGCTGAAAAAGCCAGAACCTACTGTCTTGTTTCATGAATACGGCGACAATTCCATAAATTTCAAACTCGCCGTATGGACAAGCTCAATGTCTAATCGACCCGGTCAACTCAAAAGTGATTTGTACTTTGATATTTTTGAGCGCTTCAAAGAGGCGAAAGTCGAAATCCCATTCCCGCAAAGGGACATTCATATCAAAAGCGGCCAAATAGATTGAAAATTATTTTTTTTACACGATTTGCAACCTACATTCAGGCATTGCAACCTGTGCTCATACATTAGAACTGGATTCATGCATGCGATTAACAAGTTCGCTTCATATTTGTACATTCTGAGTCTGACTGATTTCAGAGTTAAAACAGACGAAGGTTATAAAGAAAATAATTCAATAATTGTTGTTCAATGAAAAAGGCGGTCTCTCTTTCCGCCTTTTTCCTTTTTCAGGGTTTCACCCATAGACTTCTCAGTCCTCTTACCGCCAGGTGAGTATTCCAGACCAGCTCCTGCTCCTCCATGTGCATTTTGGGGCACCTATCGAGCAGGGCCTCTACGGCCAGCCTGCCTTGTACTTTGGCTAACCAGGCGCCCAGGCAAAAGTGCTTCCCTCGACCAAATGCCAGGTTTTGTTTGAATGACCGGTTAAAAGACAGCTCATTTGGATTCTGATACTTTTCAGGATCTCTATTGGCAGCTCCGACCACCAAGGTAAGGGTGCTTCCTTTTGGGATTAGATGACCATCTATCCTGTGTTCTTTACCTGCAATTCGGCCAACGAGCTGTACAGGAGCATCGTATCGAAGAAATTCATTCACGGCCTCCCCGGTAAGCTCTGGCTTCTCAACAAGTTGATCACGTGAGTGAAGATTCTGTAGCAATGCCAACATTCCGTTTCCGATGAGGTTTACAGTGGTTTCTTCACCTGCCACGAACAGAAATATGCAGGTTGAAATGAGTTCAGCTTCCGACAATGGGTCGTCAGATTCGTTGTTGAGCACGAGAATTTTGCTGACCAGGTCATCACCAATGTGCTGCTTTCTGTACTTAATGTACTCTCGAAAGTATTCTACATATTGCCGGGCTGCCTTAGAAATAGTTACAAGATCCTTTAAGGAATTGTACAGGTTAAACGACCGAATCATTTGCTCCGAAAGGCCCTTGAGTTTTTTGTATTCGCTTAGGTCAATACCCATGATCCGGCAAATGGTCATCACAGGTAGGGGCACGGCAAAGTCATTGACCAAATCGAATCGTCCGTTGATGCCGATGAGTAGATTCTGAATATTCTGGTCGATAATGTCTTCAACATTATGATCGCTCCAGGCTTTGGATACCCTTTCCCTAATCCGGCCATGCTCCGGCGG
Organism: Reichenbachiella sp.; assembly: GCA_965222305.1. Lineage (GTDB taxonomy): Bacteria > Bacteroidota > Bacteroidia > Cytophagales > Cyclobacteriaceae > Reichenbachiella. Next base: position 1,154,504 of record OZ244943.1, on the reverse strand, counting down.
ATTGAGCAATACCAAAAAGGAATGCATTGCCTCTACAATGGCCTCAAAATCCACCCGATCGTCTTTGAGGTAGTCCATCTGCCGCTTCATCCATTCCAGGCGATTGCCCACAACAAAGTCATCATTTCCCAGCACATCAAAAACATCATCATAGCGCGTCAGTATCCATTCCCCGGTTTGTGATTGGTAAACCGGCGCTTCATCTCGCAATCTGTCATACATCTTGTAGGGATTGCGAATGTTGGCGGGGGCATATGGATCCCAGAGTCGGGTCATGCCTTGAGTCGCTCCTCTACCAGGTAGGTGCTAAACTTTTCCACGGATGGGTAATCCCAAAAGTCCAGGGGATTAATGTCGATTTTCAGGTGGTCTTCCAATTGGTCAAGAATATAAATGGATGAAATGGAGTCAAGACCCAGTGTGAAAAACTCTGCATGGATGTCTATCTTTTCCGGATCGGTCTTCATCTCTTTTGCGATAGAGTCGACAAACAGCTTCACAATTTCTTCTTTGCTGATGTTCATAGCTTTGATGTAAATATGATATTGAATTGCCCAGACAGGTACATTTCCCGATTTAAAGACCTGCGAATTTTTCCACTTGTGGTCTTGGCATAGGACGTACCGGAGTGAAAATTAATTGACGCTTTGGACAGACCAAACTTTTCGAACAGGCTTTTGCGCACAGCGTATTCCATTTCTCCTATGGAGTCCTTTTGTTTAGTCGCTATTTTGATCAATATGACCAATTCTTCTGCGATGCCCGATTCTACCGAAAACGCGACACAGGAATCGTTTCTAAGAGCTTCATGACTGCTCGAAATGGCATATTCAATGTCCTCGGCCTGGTAATTTGTTCCGTTTTGGATAACTGTGTCTTTGATGCGCCCAACTACGTACAGCACGCCACCAGACTCCATGATGCCCAAATCTCCGGTGCGGAGGTAGTAGTCGGTACCTATTTTCGCCTCGTAGGTTTCATTCGTTTGTTCAGGGTTTTTCCAGTATCCCTTCGTTACAGAAGGGCCCTTGAGCCAGATCTCCCCGGCTTCACCTTGGGAGCAGGTCTGTTGTGTCTCCGGGTGTACTATTTTTATTTCGATGCCGGGTATAGGCTGTCCAAGAGATACAGCGTCAATGGAATAGGAGGAAAGCTCAAATCGCCTGGCTGTAACCGGAAGTCCAGCTTTCTTACAACTAATCATGAGCGTACCCTCTGCCAAACCAAAACCCGGGGTAAAACGATCCATGGAAAAGCCATAGGGTTCAAATTTCTCCGCAAACCGTTGCAGTGTAGGTAAGCGTACAGGTTCAGCGCTTATATACAGATCTTTAAGCGAGCTTAGATCCCAGTTTCCATCGATAGCCACTTTTTCCGTACATACTTCATAAAAGAAATTTGGGCCACCCGTATGGGTCACACCATAGGTCGAGATACAGTCCAGCCAAAACTTTGGGTTACCAATCACCCGCTTGGGGGCGGAAAGCAGCGCTTTGCACCCACTCAGTAAAGGTTGAAGAATACCATCCATCAGTCCCATATCATGGTAGTGTGGCAGCCATGAAAAGGAAACCCCTGTTTCGTCTATTTCAAAATGATCCCGAATGGCGGCCAGGTTGTGCATCAGGTTGGCATAGCTTACCATCACGCCCTTGGGATTGCCGGTGGAGCCGGAAGTATATTGCAGGATGGCAATGTCTTCTGGATCAGAAGCGATCCATTCTACCGGTTCGGTTTCATCTACTATTTCAGCCACAGCCAGCCAACGAACATCAGAAGCTAAGAATGAATATCTGGACTTAAGGTCTGTATCGGTCAAAACGAGCTGAGCTCCTGAGTTTTCCAGGATTTTTTGAAAGGCAAGTTCTTGTGCGGGGCGAGGAATAGCGACGGGAACAGCTATATGGCCGCTACACAAGCACGCATAGAGAGCTTTGATGAAATCAAGTCCGGGATTGAACAATAGGACAATGGGCTGGCGGTTTCCCAGTGATTTTAACGAAGGCAGCATTACTTTAACCTCATCGTAAAGCTTAGCGTAAGTCAAGACTTCAAACCGATCCTGATCCAACAGAAACCTATAAGCCTCCTTGTCGGGGGAGGCTTGCTTGCGCTGCGATAATATGGCAGAAAAATCCAGGGACATCAGATTCGTGCACCTTTGAAATAGTATACCCTCATATGACGGCCGTCGGCCATATTACCAATGTAGGTGAGTTTGCTGGCCCGCCATACGGCCTCATTTCTCCTGGTCACAAATTCTGGCTTGTCTGTGACGACCAATAGCCCAATACAGTCCGTTTTTTGTTGCAAGAATTGTTGCTCAAGAAGATCGCGAGTCAATACAATTAGCTTGCTGGACAATCCGGGCCTGCGCCAGTCAGGGTGGATCAGCATTCTATAAAAGAAGAAGTAGTTGTCATTGAGCTGAGTGACTCGGGCACGGGCTGCGGTCGTAACCCCTACGACCTTTCCATCAATCATGGCCATGTACGCCAGTTCTTTAGCGCGATCTTCAGGTTTGGTTTTAAGTGGCAATGCATTCAGTTCCTTCCAAAACTCTATCACCTTTGGATACTCCTCGGGCTTTTGCCAAATATTGATTAATTCCATTACTGACGTTTTCTTAATTAGTCGCTCAACACTCCGCTGATCTTAAACTCCCACGCATGATCAAGTAACATTAAAAGTATTCATTATGAAGATAAAGAGAGTATCAAGTCCGAAACAATACTTGTGTTCACGGTAGCACCCCAGCTCTTAACCAACTTTTTAACAGCCTTTTCTTTATCAGACTCTTTGCACAAGACTTCTTTTAGCTCCTTCATCTGCGAGCCCTTCAGCTCTGACTCAAGGACTTTGAACAAAGTAGCGCTGCTCTCGTTTTGCTTGGGTAATCCAAAATTCTCCAACTCATCGATGCTGAGCAACAAAAGCTCTCTACCTTGTTTTCTACAGCTTTCAAGGGGGTTGTAGTTCGACTTTGCATCACGAAGGGCCCAACTGCTATAGTCAATCTGGAGCTTGCTTATCTTTTCTACCTTCAGGTCTTTTTCACCATAGATGCGAGCCAATAGAGCCACGGCAGAGGCCTTCCATGCCTCCAGGTCAAAATCTTCTTCCGACAGTTTTTCAATCTGCTTTTTGAGTAATGAAATGAGTTTCTCCTCCATAGTTTGTCCAGGGTTTGAGTTCATGTGAAGATACGGGTAATTGATGAGATAAATGAGCTCATAGGATGACAATGCACTCGTGCATCTCGGGATGAATACAGAGTCACTTTCTTTCTACATCGATATTGATTAATTTAATAGAATGAAACCACCAAAACACCTTCGACACCTGGCTTGTCTATTTGTCTTTTGTACTAGTTATGCGCTAGCCCAAGACAACAAAACAGACTATGAACTTGAAGACGGCGAGTTCCTCGAAAAAACCGTGAATGGGCAATGGGTTTACAAAACTCTCATATCCAATTCGGCTTTTACCATGAAGTTTCCGGCTGATTTTCAACCCTATAATGCCTACTTAAAAGAGAGCATGCCTCCGCTGGTGATCTACAACAATCCGGATTTTGATCCGAAAAAGTTTGATCCCTACGACAATAAATGGATGATTGATGAAGACTCTCATATGATCATTCGGGTGTATGACCTCAACAATATGGAAGTGGGTAGAATCTTTGATGAATTTGATGCTGGCATCCGAGGCAAGACCATAGCAGAGGTCAATGTGCAAACCTTTGTCGATGACAAAAGTGTTTCGGCTAACCTGTACATGAGATCATACTATTTCAGTTTTGAGGATATTTACTACTGGCGCATAGATGTGGTCGGAATGAGCAAGGATAAGGTGGAGCCCTTAGCGGAGACTTTTATTACGGACTTTATTACACTCAAAACGGCCAAATAAAGTAACGCACTTCGTACATAAGTATGTTATTAGAATTATATCATTTAATATTCCTAGGTTTCCGAATGGAATAAACGACCTTTGCTGTTCATTTTAAAAAATCCCATTGAACAATTTTAGCAAACTAGGCCTTTCCAAGCAGTTGGTGAAGGTGCTGGACTCTCTTGATTTTACCGAACCTACACCCGTACAAAAGGAAGCGATACCTATGCTTCTACAGAATGACCCTACCGATTTCATTGGGCTAGCCCAAACAGGAACGGGAAAAACTGCGGCGTTTGGTCTTCCTCTCATCGATCTGATCGATGGGGATAGCAAGGATACCCAGGCACTGATCATGGCACCCACACGAGAGCTGGGGCAACAAACTGGTAAGCAGCTGGTGGACTTCTCAGCAGGTAAACTCAACATCGAGGTGGTCTACGGGGGTGCTGCCATCATCAATCAGATCAAAGCCCTGAAGAAACCCACACAGATCGTAGTAGCCACTCCGGGGCGTCTACTCGACCTAATCAAGAGGAAGGCCATCAAGCTAGATGCTGTCCGGTATGTGGTGATGGATGAGGCCGACGAGATGCTCAACATGGGTTTTCAGGAGGCTATGGATGAGATTTTGTCGTACATGCTGCAAGATCGTGTCACATGGCTCTTTTCGGCCACCATGCCACCGGAAATTAAGAATATCACCAAGAAATACATGGACAAACCCATGGAGGTGAGCGTAAATGCCGAGCAAAAAAGCAATAAAGACATTACACACGCCTATGTGATCACCAAAACCGGCAATAAGTTCGCTGCCATTCGACGGTTCTTGGACCAGCAGCCGGATATGCGGGGGATTATGTTTTGCCGTACCAAGCGTGAGACGCAGCAGCTGACTGACGACTTTTCGAATCTCGGTTATGGGGTAGAGGCCTTGCACGGAGATCTGTCCCAGGCACAGCGTGATGCTGCTATGAAGCGTTTTAAGGCTCGATCTATGCAGCTGCTCATCGCTACAGACGTAGCTGCAAGAGGCATAGATGTAAGCAACCTGACGCACGTGATGCACCACAAGTTGCCTGATCAACTGGAAGCTTATACTCACCGTAGTGGGCGCACCGGTCGTGCCGGCAAGAAGGGAATCTCCCTCGCATTTATCAATCCACGTGAGAGCAGAAGGATAGAGGAACTGGAAAAAAAGCTCAAGGTTACTTTCAAGAGAATGGAAGTGCCGGGGCTAGAAGAGCTAAAGTCTAGCAGAATGAATAGCTGGGCACACCTGATCGTTACGACCAAGGTGGATCCGCAGGCTGAGGGTATACTCAATGAACTGAAGTCTCAGTTTACAGGATTGTCCAAGGACGATATTCTAAAACGACTGATCACCTCACAGTTGGATCATCTTTCCATGCAATCCAACGAAGCAGAAGATCTCAACGAGACTGTAGGAGGATCACCGAACAAAAGGGACAAGAGCAAATTCAATCAATTCTTTGTCAATATTGGCAATATCGACGGAGTGACAAAGGGGGATTTACTTCACCTGCTTTCAGATATTACCAATGTAGATCGTAAGTACTTCGGTACTATAGAAATGCAGAAAAACCGCTCGTATGTCGAGATAGATGCCAAATACGCGAAAGGAATAAGTAAGAATTTCGATGGAATGGAAATCGATGGAAGGGCGATTCGCATGAACCTAGAGGACGGAACGAAAAAGAGGGAGAAGGAACAAAAAAGTACTTACAAGCCACACAAAAAACGTAAGAAGGATTTTCGTAGGTCTCGCAAAAAGAGGAGATAAAAACCAAAAAGTGCTTTTCATTGATTATCTTAAACTAACGCTTATACTAACAACATAAGACAGCCTGAACTTTGAAGCAATTTTTTATCAACCTATCTACCATTGGTCATCTGGCGAATGATGACGCGGATGCCAAGGTAAAAAAGTCGTTCCTCGTATTTCTAGCCTTATTCATGTCTGGTGGCGGTCTGCTTTGGGGGACAATCGCCCTACTCAATGGCCTATTGTACCAAAGCATGATTCCCTATGGGTATACCGTGCTATCAGCATTCAACCTAATCTATTTTAAGAGATCCAAAAATTTCAGTAGAGTCAGGTTCGTGCAGATATTCATTAGCTTGATGCTACCGTTTCTCTTTCAATGGTCGTTAGGAGGCTTTTTTTCATCGGGATTGATTATGCTTTGGGCCCTTTTGGCCTTGGTGGCATCGCCATCTTTTCAGACGCCAAAGTCCAGCATCATATGGTTGGTGTTGTTCATTGCATTCACGATCGTCTCTGCAGTATTTCAGGATTTCTTCTATACGTTAAAACCAGAGATACTCGGAGATCAATCTCTTCTCTTTATTTCCTTGAATGCAGGAGTAATAGGATCCATCGTGTTCTTCCTTGTAATCTATTTTGTACAGAGGAGCAATGATGCCCAGATAGAAATTCAGAAAGCCAATCAAGATCTGGAAGGTCAAAAAGAGGAACTGAATAGTCAAAAAGATGTTTTGCAATCTGCACTCGTAGAAACAAATGAAATTATTCAAACTGCTCTCAGCACAGGTAATTTTGACACCCGGATGAATGTCGATGACAAGAAGGGAGAGTGGCAGGATCTGGCAAAATCAATCAACAAGCTGTTTGATACAATAGTAGGCCCCCTAACAAAGGTTCGACACATTGCCAACTTCATGATGCAGGGTGACTTGACGAAGCGGTTCGACGATGAGGCTCATGGACAAATTTCTATGCTCAAGAATTCACTGAATGAATCTTTGGATCAATTCTCTGATTTGCTTTATCAGATAAGGAAAGGTGCTGATAGTGTGGGTAAATCGTCTCATGAAATGAAAGTAGCTTCGGAGGAAATGAACCTGGGGACGATTGAAATAAATTCTGCTATAAAAGAAATAAGTCACGGAGCTACGAATCAATTATCTAAAGTGGACCAGGCTTCCGCATTAATAGCCACTCTGTCCAGCTCGGCACAGGATATCGATTCACAAGCACTATTCATTAGTCAAAAGGCGCAGGAGGGTGTGAAGCGCTCTGATCAAGCCATTCAAAATGTAAATGAACTGACCAATGATGTCGGTAACAATTATGAATTTTCTAACACTTTGCTGTTAAATCTGGAAGAACTGACCAAAGAGGCACGTTCCATTTCGGATTTTACTAAGCTCATCACAGAGATTGCCTCGCAGACCAATATGCTTTCCCTGAATGCCGCAATACAAGCAGCAGATGCCGGTGAACAAGGAAAAGGGTTTGGAGTAGTCTCGGAGGAAATTCGCCAATTGGCTGAACGAGCAAGGGGATCTGTTTTGGAAATCGAAAATCTAATATCAGGGATTCAGGAGAGGATTGCCGAGACGCAACAATCTGTGGTTGAAATGAACAGTTCTATTGGTCAAAGCAAGCAGACAGCACAGAAGATACAGGAAGATTTCTCCGAATTGCATCAAAGTATGACCGTGGTGGTCAATGAATCCAATGCAATATCGGAAGCTACACAACGACAGAATGGTGATCTGGATGCTATCGTGAAGCTTATTGAGAATATCGTTTTGATTGCGGAAGAATCAGCGGCCAGTTCAAATAATGTAGCCGAATCTACAACGGGACTGGCATCTGGAATGTCTGATTATACCAGTAAAAATCAGGTACTCCTGGATATTGCGACAGAACTCCACATTAAGACAAAAAAATTTATGCTTGACGGGGACAAAAAAGGATCGGCAACCACAGAATGAATGGTCAGCTTTACTCTTACTTATTGAAAAGAGTATTTATTTTTTTGTATTCAACCTCTTCAAAATCACTAATAACAAGGTCAGCCTTACTATAGTCCTGATTTTTTGAGTGAAAGCTGTCAAACCCTACGCAGAAGATATCCGCTGCTTTTGCAGCCTCTATTCCATTGGTGGCGTCTTCAATCACAAGGCATTCATCTGTACTAAAACCGCTCGCCTCAGCCGCCTTGAGAAAGATCTCAGGGTGAGGCTTGGAGGCTTTAAGTTCTGCGCCACTGATTTTGGCTTTGAAATATCGATTGAGGTCAAACCGTTTGAAAATCCTATCGATACTTGCCATAGTAGCAGAAGAGGCCAGTATCAGCGTGAGACCATTTGCATGGTAATTTTCAATCAGCGCCCTCACACCCTTGATCAAATCAAAGTCCTTATCGTTTTCAAAAATGACGTCATAGTAGCGTCGTTTGATTGATGCGAGCTCCTCAGCGGACTGGCTAAGGTTGAATTCCTTCCTTAGCTGCTCACACAAATTGATGGTGGACTTGCCTGTGAGTGAATCGTACAATTCCTGAGATACGTTGATTCCCACTTCATCAAACATCTGGTGGTAGGCCTTATAGTGTAGAGGCTCACTGTCAATGATGACCCCATCCATATCGAAGATTGCTGCTTTGATCATAACATATTTCAGGTTTAAGCTGCGAAGATAGGGTTCACTACAGTTATAGAACTATTTAAACTGAAGCGAAGTGATTTCAGATTAATTTAGCTGCATGGCATCAATGTCGACAAAATGAAAATAGCTGTGATAGGAGGTGGGGCTGCGGGCTTTTTTGCCGCACTATCTTGCAAAGAGCATCAGGCCGATGCACAGGTGGTCATACTGGAAAAAACCAATAAGCTGCTATCCAAGGTGAAAGTATCAGGGGGAGGTCGATGCAATGTAACCAACGCCTGTTTTCGGATTTCTGAGCTTTCTAAAAACTACCCCAGAGGTGAAAAGTTCCTGAAAAAGGCATTTTCACAGTTTAATACGCAGCACACAATTGAATGGTATGAGTCGAGAGGTGTCAAGCTCAAGACAGAGCCTGACAACCGGATGTTCCCGGTAACGGATGACTCTCAGACCATCATTGATTGCCTCCTCAATGAAGTCAGAAAAATGGGGATCATCATCAGAAAACACAGCAGCGTGGACAAAATTGAAAAAACAGATTCAGGTTTTGTACTCGATATAAATGATGAAAAAGAGACTTTTGATAAGGTGGTGGTCACAACCGGAGGAAGCCCCAAAATGGTATCCTATCAATGGCTGAAAGACCTGGGTCATACCATTGAAGAGCCGGTGCCGTCTCTATTTACTTTCAACATGCCCAAAGACCCCATCACGTCATTGATGGGACTGGTCTGTGAAAATGCGACGGTATCGATTCGTAGTACGAAATTCAAAAATCAAGGTCCGCTTTTGGTCACCCATTGGGGTATGAGTGGTCCGGCAGTTTTGAAACTCTCGGCTGTTGCAGCGCGTGAGTTGAGTGCGTGCAATTATGAATTTGAAATTGGTGTCAACTGGTTGGGTACGCTTAATGAAAATGAGGTTCGGGATCAGCTGGATCAGAAACTCAGAGACATCAGGAAGAGAAAGGTTATCAACGGAAAGCCCTTCGACATTCCATCCAGATTGTGGACCTTCTTGCTAGAGAAGGTTGGCTTTTCTTCGGAACAAATTTGGGAAGGCATTTCAAAAAAGATGCTCAACCAGCTGATCAACTTCCTGGTTAATGATTCCTACAGCGTTCGTGGCAAAACGACTTTCAAGGAAGAGTTTGTCACCTGTGGGGGAGTGAATCTTCAGGACATTGATGTCAAGACCATGCAAAGCAAAGTTTGCCCGGGTTTGTATTTTGCCGGAGAGGTCATGGACATTGATGGTGTCACCGGAGGATTCAATTTTCAAGCTGCTTGGACGACAGGGTATATTGCAGGTAAAAGCATTTAGAATTATCTCCGAACGATTCGGGATCTATGGTTTCAAACGACATTGACAAATTATTTCGCAATGGTTATTATGGTATCTGTGAACGTTTCTGTTGAGATCTTAATGAAGTACGTACCGGCGTTGAGTCTCTTACCTGTCGGGTCAGTTCTATCCCAGTGAATTTCATGTTTACCTGCTGATTGCCGTAGTGAGGGCAGTGTATTGACCAACTTTCCCGAAAGATCATAAATACCTATGGCGACCTTTCCCGGCTCTTCTAACGAATACACTATAGTCGTCCCTCCCGAAAACGGGTTAGGGTAGTTTAAAGCCCTGGCTACTGAAATCCCTTCATCTTCGATAGACATTGGGATATTGCTTGCACGAAAAATCCTAGTGTCTCTCGTTTGGCAATACAAGTTATTGTCAGCTGAGAAAGTAAGAAATTTTATCAGGCCATTGATAGGGTCGGAGCTCAGCTCTTGCCAGTCTACGCCATCATTATAGCTTACCGAAAGAGAATTGCCCACAAGACTATAGATGTTTTGTCGGTTGTCCAGGTAGTAATTAGGCACTTCTAAGTATACCCCTTCATCATACCTTAGAGTATCCCAGGAATCTCCATTGTCATCCGATGCAAATACCCCGCCTGTCCGTGAAATGAAAAAACCTTCTCCGCCTATCATTATGAGCTTTCCGCTTCTAGAAAACATTTGATTTCCTCTCAGCTCAATATTCTCTATGGTGACCCCTTTGTCAACTGATCGATACCAGGTGCTTTCATTATAAATGCCCATGGTTGCAATGAAATAGGTACTGTCCGGTGTGATATGGAAAGAGGAAATTCTCGTCCAATCGCCATCTGAGATATCCAGCTCTATTTCCTGCCAGGTTTGGCCAAAATCATAGGTATAATGGATGTTTTCATGGTGATAGCTCCCTTCGATAGTCACCACAGCCAATAAATTGTTTTTACCAACGAATATCCTGTGTGGCGGATCATCATCATCCCATGGCATTTGCTTCCATGATTTACTATGATCCGAAGAGTAGTACAACTTTTCATTGAGGGAAAGCACCAGGTTTCCCTCCGGCGTCCGCTGCAAATCTGCCCCATTCAATGAATCAAGTGTTGTCCATTGATTAGTTTCATGCTGACGTACAAAAAACGAGCTCTGCCATGAACCTTGTCGTGCATAAATTCTTTGCATCCCGTCAATAATCAAACCGTAAAACTCCTGGTTTCTATAACCAGTGTTAAACGAATGCCAGGATTTGCCTTGATCAAGGGTTCTCATAATACCCCCCGAAGACATTGCATAGAGGGTGCCGCTGTGATCCAAATAGAAGCTATAAGTGAACTCCGGCAACTCTCCCTGCTGCCATGATTGTCCCAGGTCAGATGAGTAGATCATCTCATTTCCGGTGATGACATACACTTGGTTTTCGTCCTTAAAGAAAATCCTTTGTATCGACGTTTCGTCAATGGTGAGGATTTCCTGCCAGGTGTCGCCCTGATCAAGGGATATGTGAAGTGTGGTATAGGTACGTGCAAATAAAGCTCCCGATGTGTGTGGCCAGACTTCATGAACTTCAGCTTCGATGGAAAGTTCAATGCCTTCCCAGGTATTGCCGTCATCCTGACTTCTGTAGAGCTTTCCATCTCTGGCAGACATAGCCAAGGAATACATCATATCACCCTGAAATCTCACGGAAGAGAGAAAAGAGTACTCCTCAAAATCTATCTCATCCCATGTGCGACCTTTGTCTCCCGATATTCTCATGCCATGGGTATGGGTGTAGAATAGCCCCCCGGTATCATCGATACTCAGTGCCATACTGTATTCATCCTCACCCTGAGCATGACAAAATACCCAGCTACTAGCCTCGTCATCAGATCTGTATAAGGTGTCGTTTGCCATGACATACAATGTATTATCGGAAGCAATCCACAATTCTGCTGGAGCCCGACCGAGTGTACTTGATATCCAGTTTTGCCCATAGTCATCTGAGTAATACAATCCCGTCTGTCCATTGGAATTCCCTAATACATAAATTCTGTTTTCCGCTATACCCAGGACACGTTGAATACCGAGGTTATCATCGTATCTTTCTTCCCAGGATGCCATGGGTTCGTTGTACACCCATAGTGAACCCTGGTACAGATCACCCATGTAAAGCGTATGATCTGCCGTTTCTCCCAAATAACTGACATTTCCCCCTTCGGGTCCGGGTATGGGTATCCAGGAGATCTCTTGTGCGACAAGGTTAAGACTCAAAAAGCTCCACAGGATGATTAAAAGATAAGTTTTCATGGTTGCATTGTTTTTATATCAAAGTTAGATGCTTCGTCTATCAGCCTATAGCAGCTATGTTGCAATTCATTCAACTTATGTTGTATTACCAACAGATGGGCAGAGGGCTATTGCAGGCAGGATTTTAGCGATTCTATTGAAAAACACAGGGAAGGGAATCGTTTTCAAAAGACTTTTACCGAAATTGGGGTATAATCGAAACTGTATGGTGTTCAATTTGAACCGATTACTCTAAGCCAATTAATACCATGGATGAAAAACCAACCAAAGGAAATAAGACCGGAATCGTAATTTTAGTCGTGATTGTAGTTCTTCTTGCGGTGATAGGAGGGTGGTACTTTGCGATGTACAAGCCCGAGCAGGAAGCCAAGGAGAAAGCCCGACTGGAACAAATCGCTAAGGAAAAAGCCCGTAAGAAACGAGAAGCAGAGGCAGCCAAAAAGAAAGCAAAATATGATCAGCTAATAGGACAGGGAGATCAGGCTGTGGAAGAAGAATACTGGGAGACTGCCCAGTCTGCCTACATGCAGGCCTCTTCACTATTTCCTAAGCAGCAGTACCCCTTGGACCAACTTACGCTGGTCAATGAAAAGCTTGAAGAAATAGCCCTTCGATCGAGGGTAGGTACGGTAGAGACCGTATCCTCGGCTACCGGGCGTTTTTATGTTGTTGTATCCAGCAGCATCGATGGGGACCTGGCCATGGACTATGGGAATAGAATGGCCAAAGAGGGTAGCAGTGTAAAGATTATTGAGCCTTATGGTAAGGTTAAATTTTATAGGGTTTCGCTTGATGACTATGCTGCCGTTGATGAAGCCCTGGCTGCTTCATCCTCTATCAGTGCTTTGGATGGAAATGGTAGCTGGATCTTGAAATATTAAGAATATTTAATATCAATTCTCCGGCACGATCCTAATCACGCTACCGGGGCTTTCGGTCGTGATGTAGAGATAGCCGTCTAAGCCCATTTCTACATCTCGCATACGACCAATATCCTCCAACAGCTCTTCTTCACCCACCACTTCATCGCCTTGCATTTTCAATCGATGTAGGTATCGGAATTTCAACGAACTGACGAACAGATCGTTGGTCCAGCCGGGGTAGAGCTCACCTGAAACGAAATCCATGCCTGAAGGAGCTATCGAGGGCACCCAATAGTGTATGGGTTGCTCCATGCCGTCCATCTCTGTCAGATCAGTAATTGGACTACCATCGTAGTTAATGCCGTAAGTAATGACCGGCCATCCATAGTTATTGCCGGATCCGACAATATTGATTTCATCACCACCTTGTGGGCCGTGTTCACCTTCCCAGATGTCACCTGTCACCGGATGCATGCTAAGTCCCTGGGGGTTTCTATTGCCATAGGCATATATTGTACTTGGTACATCAGCATCGCTCACAAAAGGATTGTCAGAAGGAATGCTGCCATCATCGTGGATTCGGTGGACTTTTCCGTTGTAGTTGTCCAGAGATTGTGGGTACCCATCCCTGTTACCTCTGTCACCAACAGAGATGTATAGATACCCCGAACGATCAAACTGTAGCCGTGAACCATAGTGATGCCCACTGGATCGGTAGGGAAGGGCAACGAATATATCTGTCACGCCAGTTAGGGTATTTCCTTCCAACATGCCCCTTGCTACTGCCGTAGCACTTCCGGAATTGTTTTCAGGATTGTTTTTAGAATAGGAGAGATAGACGTATTGGTTTTCGGCAAAATCAGGATGGATGGCCACGTCCAACAAACCACCCTGGCCTCCTGAGTTTACGCTGGGTGCACCAGAAATGGTTTCCAGCGTTTTGTCCGCTTTAAGGAGGTATAAGCTACCGGTACGCTCAGTCACCAGCAGATCTCCATTCGGGAGCTGCGCAACTCCCCAGGGTACACCGTCTATCTCGTCGGTCATGGTTTCCAGCCGAAAGCTCATGTCTTCAGTCTCGATAATGCCTGTGAGATCAGGATTTTCTTCTATGAGCATTTCCTTTGTTTTTCCCTCTATCTGGGCTAAAATGTAATCCGCTATGCCTTGTATTTCTTCTTCACTCAACGCTGCACCATAGCTGGGCATGCCATTGTCGGAGTAGCCATCTTTGATTGAATTAAATAGTGCTTCGGAGGAACTGCCGTACGACCAGTCCCGCTCGACAAACGACTCAAACTTTTGTCCATGACAGCCGCCACAGTGATTACGGTACAATGTAGCGATTGAATCCTCGGTTAGCTCTTTGTCCTCAGGCTCCGGATCTATGGGATCCATCGGATCGGTGGAATCATCGGTACATTGAATTGTTAATAGAAAACAAGCAAGTAGTACACCTACTACAAGTAGGTTTCGGGACGATAATAGGCTCTGTATCATAATATAAAACTAATGCACTTTGAACGAACAATATGATTATCCAGTATGCTTTCCCTCAATTGATTACACCACTGTCTATTGAAATAGAAATCTTATACTGCTGTAAATCAGTGAATAAAGAAAGTTAATTAAAGCACTTATCGTTCTAATAATAGTTGAGAGAATAGGCGCTAAATTTAATTAATGAAATCAGACTAACTTAATCTAGCACCCATGTCCAGATATCTACATGCTTTTGATTCCTATATCAAGACCCGGTTTTTATTCCATATTCTAAAGGCTCTTTTCCTGTTCTGCTGCTATGGTTTTGCTTCAAGCCAAAATGTGCTTGAAACACGGGAGAATCCTGGCTTAGAAGAACCACTTGTCCAGGAAAGTTTATTGGTTCAGAATTCGGAAGACACCATACTGTTCGTTCATAACGAGGAGAATATTGATGAATCCAATGGAGGGTCCGGCCCAAGAGACCAACCTTTCATTGATAAGCTGGTGTCTGAAGGATATGTCGTATTGGAGTCTTATGAAGAAAACCTGGCCTACCTCTCTGAAGAAGAGTTGATTCTTTTCAATGAAGCTGATCTTGTTATTGTGGGACGATCGTCGGTCAGTGGTATTTTCAGAGATGGAAATAAGAAGGCATGGAACCGAATTAAAGCTCCATTGATGAATATGTCACCGTTTGCGGCCAGATCCAACAGAGCGAATTGGTTTCCTAGTGAGAATGCTTTGCGTTTTGGTTTGGGGATTGATGACATAGCTTTGGACTCTGTGATAACCGCCAAAATTTTAGACACTGACGATCCTGCCTTAGCAGGTGTTGATATCGGTGATGGTACCATTGATTGGTTTATAGGTCCTTACAGGACTCTGTACCTCACAGACGATCAATACGACAGCAGTGCAGCCACTCATATAGCGATAATCGAAGCAACTCCCGAGTCGGCCAATCCTACTGACGATGCACTGCTCATGGCGCGATTTGGTACGGGTGTTGAGTTCTACACGGGGGCAGGAGACAGTGCTGCTGCTCCAAGATCATTTTTTGGGTTGGGCAACGATGATACGACCTATTACAATCTTAGCTCAAAGGCCGAGCAGATTTGGCTTAATGAGATTGAGCATCTGCTGAATATGGAATATACCCCTTTGGATTTTCCTTCTCCCAATTCGGGGCTGCTGGACTTGACTCTTGATGAGGAGCTTGTGGTAGGCTTTCGGGTGGATATAGAGACTTACGAAGTAATGCTGACCAGCAATGAGATTCCCTTCGTGGACGCCCATGCGATCCATGATGAGGCAGAGGTTATAATTACCCAGGCAACAACAATACCGGGAACTGCAACTGTAGAAGTGCTGGCAGAAGATAGTGTTTCGAGCACCACATATGCGGTCAATTTTTCATACCTAGACGGAGGGCCAAATGTCCTTTTTGTAGGTGATGTGGGCGGTGCAGCTTCCGGAGCGGCAGACGAACAGATAATCGACTCTTTACAGTCATGGGGTTTTCGCGTGACCTATTGGCATGATGATGACTATGCCTCTATCAAGCCCGACCATTCTGCTTTTCATATTGCATTTTTTAGTGAATCGATGAGTTCACAGACGTCCTCTTACTTTAGGGAGGCCGGTTATCCCTTGCCCTTGCTTTTGATGGAGCCCTTTGCCGCCTATAGTACGGAGGGGCGTTTGGGCCTTGCCGATGATGTGGCGGTACGTCATGAAAATTCCAATACAGAAATAATAGATACTGACCATCCCATTACCAGTGTGTTTAGCCAAGGAGAAATACTGAATATGACAGATTTTGTCAGCCCTGATGGACAACAAATTGGGATCAATTTCAAACCCGAACTATCGACCCGGTATTTTGGGCGTGCAGAGGGGGAAGTAGATTATAGTTTTGCACTCATCGAGCCTTCTGGTATGCTATGTCAGGATCTTATCTACTTTGGATGGTCGGATGGAGCCGCCTTGTCGGGTAGTGAGGATTTCTGGAAGATACTCGATCGCTCGTTAGAGTGGCTCCTTAACTCGGACTGTCACATTCCCAGCACGGAAACGGACATACTGTATTTTGAGGTGGAGGGACAGGTGGAATCTACTTATATCGACACGACGAATTATACCGTAAGCTTAGAGATTGCACCTGGTAAGGACATTACAGCACTAAGTCCTACAATAATCGTGTCTCCCTGGGCGACTATATCTCCAGAAAGAGGGACAGCACAGAACTTTACCGATCCTGTGGTCTATACGGTCACAGCAGAAGATGGCGTCCATTCACAGGACTGGACGGTGTACGTTCATCAAGATGTTCTGGATGCGGGCTTCAACACTACACAAGTACAGGTGTATCCCAATCCAACGAGCGACATTCTTCATTTTACAGGTTTGATACCGGGTTCATCCATTGAGATCTATCGCATGGATGGCAAGAGGGTGATTCATCAGTTTTCTGAATCAGAATCTCTTCGCATAGACATGCAAAACTTGGCGCATGGTATCTATCTGATCAAAATCAACGGTAGGTTGTTTGATCATCACAAAGTGATCAAACAATAATAGCCGTTCTATTTCGTCAAGCCCTCAGCAGAAGAATCGCCTTCTAGGGAATTGGATAATTAGGAAAAAAGGGTACCCATTCTGATAAACCCGGCCTTTTGTCAGGATCAAATTTGTGCAAGGCGGTTTTTGTGGTTTTATTCATTCTTGCATTTAATCAGTAACCAATGTTAAGAATTAAACAACTTCAAATCTGCCTACTCACAACCACCATCTTTATGACAGGCATTTGTGCACACGCACAGCAGACTGACGCCAATACACCACTCCACTTGTTGCAACCCAACTATCCCGTGCCTTACAAAATCCCCAACCGTACAGAGATTTCCGAATTGCTGGGAAAGGTGTACGATTATCTGGATCAAAACAGCCCATCCGGCATCATAGATGCCAATACAGGAACGGAAATCAGTGACTATAAAAAGATCAAAGTCTCAGACAATATAGCTTTCGAAAAGGGGGACTTCCGTTTGACTAGTTATGAATGGGGAGTGACCTATGCAGGAATGCTACTGGCTGCAGAAAATATCGATGACGCCCGGTACAAGAGCTATGTCGATGAAAAGCTGACCCTGCTGTCGGACTTATATCCTGTGTTTTCTAAGCTGGAGCAAAAGTCATCCTCTTTCAAACATCCTATGGAATCGGTACTGCACCCCGATGCGCTGGATGATGCGGGTGCGATTTGTGCAGCGATGATCAAGGCTAAGCAAACCGGTTTTGATGGAGAAGTAGACCCGATGATCACCAACTTCCTTGATTACATCAGCAAGGATCAACTTCGTTTGTCAGATGGTACTCTGGCAAGAAACCGACCTTTGAAAAACTCGCTATGGTTGGATGATCTATTCATGAGTGTGCCCGCTTTGGCTCAAGCCGGAAAGTACACTGGTGAATCTGCATATTTCGATGATGCGGTAAAACAGGTGCTGCAGTTTTCCCGACGGATGTTCAATGAGGAAAAAGGACTCTACATGCACGCATGGATTGAGGGCATGGAGTCGCATCCGCAGTTTCACTGGGGCAGAGCCAACGGATGGGCAATCATGACGATGGTAGAGCTGCTCGAAGTGCTACCCGCTGATCACACCGGCAGGGCAGAGGTATTGTCTTATCTGCAAAAGCACATTGCAGGGCTTGCGCGCCATCAATCAGCCATAGGCTTTTGGCATCAACTTTTGGATAGAAATGATTCCTATTTGGAAACATCTGCCACGGCCATTTTCACCTACGCCATTGCCCGGTCGATCAACCGAGGCTATGTGGACGCCTCTGCCTACGGGCCTATGGTATGCCTGGCTTGGAATGCAGTGAGCACCAAGGTGAATGAAAAAGGGCAGGTAGAAGGCACCTGCGTAGGTACAGGAATGGGCTTCGATCCGGCATTTTACTACCACAGACCTGTCAGCCCTTATGCAGCGCATGGTTATGGCCCCATGCTATTGGCTGGTGCTGAAATGATCGCACTGGTAGAAGGCAACTATCCAAAGATGAACGATAGTGCGATTCAATTTTATGACAAGGAAATAAAGACCGACGCACCCATCTTTTATGTAGAGGACTGATGCCACGCACCATTCACTTATTTTGGCTCAAAGCCACATGGGTAGTAGTCGCCATCATTTTTCCATTCCTGCTGTCGGGTCAGACCAAAGTAGGTTTCAATATCAGGGATTTTGGAGCACTTGGAGATGCGGTAACGATTGATTCCGATGCCATCAATCAGGCGATTGATAAAGCAGCAGAAGCAGGAGGGGGCACTGTGTATTTTCCGGCAGGCACCTATGCCAGCTATTCGATTCGCCTAAAAAGTAATGTAGCCTTATTCCTTGATCAGGGAGCGACAATTCTAGCAGCCAAGCCGACCGATTCATTGGGATATGACGCTGCGGAGCCCTTTGAAGGAAAACGCTATCAGGACTTTGGTCACAGCCACTGGCACAACAGTCTGATTTGGGGTGAGAACCTGGAAAACATCTCCATCTTCGGCCCTGGCACCATCGACGGATCAGGTTTGACCCGGGGCAAGCCCAAAACTCCTAATGGTGGCAATAAAGCCATTGCCTTGAAGCTATGCAGAAACGTAACCCTGAAAGATTTTACCATCGTGTGGGGAGGACATTTCGGAATCCTGGCGACAGGGGTGGATAACCTCACTATTGACAACCTCAGGATCGACACCAATCGTGATGGGATAGATATTGACTGCTGCAAGAACGTTCGTGTATCCAACTGCACTATCAATTCTCAGTGGGATGATGCTCTATGTCTTAAGAGCTCTTATGCCCTGGGATATGCTCGTCCTACAGAAAACGTAACCATCACCAACTGCCAGGTGACAGGGTACGACAGAGGAACGCTCATTGATGGCACCTATCAAAGAAATGAAGGGCATCTTGTGCCGGATAAAGAAGGCCCAACGGGTCGCATCAAGTTTGGAACAGAGTCCAATGGGGGCTTTAAAGGAATCACCATAACTAACTGTGTATTTGAGTATTGCCGGGGGTTGGCACTGGAGACGGTAGATGGAGGCATACTTGAGGATGTGGTGATCAGCAATCTGGTGATGCGGGATATTGTTAACTCTCCTTTCTTCCTGCGCTTTGGTGCAAGAATGCGCGGACCGGAAAATACAGAGGTGGGGAAACTGCGACGAGTTACCATCAGCAATGTACAAGTGTATAATGCAGATTCTCGGTTTTCTTCCATCATATCAGGCATCCCCGGTCATCCCATCCAGGACATTTCTCTTCATAATGTTTCCATCGGGTACAAACCTTTAGACCCGGAGGTAGATACCATACCGAAGACTGTACCCGAGTATGAAGACAGCTATCCCGAGCCACAGAAGTTTGGAATTATCCCTTCCTATGGATTCTTTATTCGGCATGTTGAGGGTATCGAATTGCGTGATGTAAAAGTTTATACGATGGGAGAAGAATTGCGACCCGCCGTGATCCTGGATGACGTGGAAGAGGTACGATTCATCAATGTGGATTTGGAGAAAGGATTTGGTGGTAGGCTCCAGCTGGTCAACACCAAAAACCTGGATTTAATCAATTGTCCCGGCATGAAAAACAAGCAGATCAAATACGCAGAAAAATTAGAAATCAATTAACCCCATTATCATGAAAAAGGCAGCCCAAAGTATTATCACTGTTTTCCTATTAATTATTTCTATTCAATGTACCTCGCAGATTGGTACCCGCTTTCCGTCGGAGCGAAAGGTGATTAAAGACCCTGTCACAGGACAGAAGCTCATCTTTTTGACGAGTACTCCTGCCGGTGATCGTAAGATCTATCCTACACACAATCAGTGGACCTCGGACGGCAAGTGGTTGATCTTCCGTTCGAGACGTGTGGTCGGAGAAGCTATGGCTGTCAACGAAAAGTCGGGGGTGATGGTGCAGGTCACTGAGGGGGGCTATAGAGGAAAGCTACTCGTCGCGAGAAAATCCATGAAGCTCTTTATTATGCGTAAGCCCAAGGACGATAAACAGCCTGAGGGTGCGATGGAGGTAGTATCAGTGGATTTGGATAAACTATTTTTTGACAGTGAATCGGGGAGACATAAGAAAGCCAAGGGCTACCAAAAGGTACTTGCGACCATACCGGAATCATGGGGAGCCGGAGGGGATATGGCGTTGGATGCCAACGAAGACCTTATTTACTTCAGGACAGGTCGAGAGACTGCACGGAAGTATTTGCCGGAGGGTACTGAGATAAAAGAAGACTTTGGTCCCAGAAATATGGGAGAGGGGCCGGGAGGGATCGCTTCTGTCAACCTGAGTACCGGTGAAATCAAGCACGTAGTTTCCGTCGGTTTTCAGGTGGGACACATACAGACCAATCCATGGGTGGCAGGACAAATCATATTCTGCTGGGAGACAGGAGGGAAATCCCCGCAACGTACCTGGATTGTGAATTCGGACGGATCGGGACTCAGGCCACTTTATCCTGAAGCGGATTACGAATGGGTAACTCATGAAGCCGTCATCGGGCCGGAAGAGGTGGCCATAGCGATACTAGGGCATAGGAGCATCCCCGGACAAGCGGCCAACGATGGCCCGGGACAAGAGGACGCATGGGGCAACTGTGGTACCCGTGAGAAGCCCACGGGGCTAGCCATCGTCAATATCAACACCCGGTCGATGCAGATCGCGGGTCAGATTGATGAAGGAAGCGGGTTTTGGCATGTACATGGCTCGGCAGATGGACGGTTTGCAGTAGGGGATAACTTCGACAGAAGTCTATACCTGATCAACCGAAAAACGCGTGAAATGATGCTTTTGTCCACAGGTCATAAACCTACGGCTGCGGATCATCCGCATCCCACCTTCAGCCCGGATGGCACTAAGATTCAAATTCAATCGGCGATGCTTTCTGAGGATGATCGGGCGCTAAACATTTGCGTGATTCCCGTTCCGGAGGAGTGGTTGGTAAACGAGTGACAACCACCAGACGAGCTAATCGCGTTCCTCCTTACCGTACTTTTTTTCGGCCTTTTTGCTTTTGTTGATCCCGATGCTGCTTACCGCACCGCTCAGAAGGGATTTGGCCCAATACTGAAAGATGGCTCTGGAAGTATCCCTGGGTTGAAATATCACACCCGGTTTCAATACTATGAAGCTGGGGTTCTTGTCATCGACAACAAACGTATTGGCGAAGAAGGTTTTGATGCCTTGACTATGCCCCTTGAGGTGATGTGTCTCGTCCTTTAGAATTTGAATTTTCAGGTCATTGTAGCGGAGCTTCATTTCGCCCCGAGCCAACTCATTGTTGGCCACAAAATGAAAGTCTATCTGCTCTGCGTATCCATCTTTGATGTTGATGTTAGCCACGGGTTTAAGCATTTTGTTCAGCGCCACGAGATAAAAATCATTGATCTCACCGGAAAAAGTGAATTGATCTTCAGGATCATTCATTTCAAACCAAACATTCACTTTGAAATTTGCGGTATCTGCCAAACGCCCCCTTGAGTATAGATGCATGGGCTTTGAAGCTTCATTTTCTACCGTGGTGATGTTGTACAATGATGCGTTCAGGTTGTTGAAACTCAGCACGCCCACTTCTTTATTCTTCACCGGTTTTTCCTGGTACACCAAGTCCCCCAAAACCTGTAGCGTATCAATGTAAATCCGCTCATTAATATTTTTAAGCATTGTTTGAGGAAGCCCTCTGTCATGCAGAGCAAGAAATGGAACCGACTTATCCCGATATATCAAAGCGTCCGTTCCTGCAAACAATACCTTTTCTACATGATACTCTTGCTCCGTCAAAGCTCGGTCAAAATCTACCCCTTGAGATTCGATGCGTTCCACTTCCACGTCAAACCAATTGTCCTGAGCGGTAAGGGTGCTGCTGAATTGTTCCGGCGTAAACTCTGACTTCAGAGTGAACCCATCCAATGTCAGGGAGCTTTGCGGGTGCTGCAGTGCATATTGGTCTATGCTCAATTGGTATCCGTGTTTCAAAGGCATGGAGAAGTCCTTACCACTCACAGACGCATTTTGGGCATAACTAAAGAATCGATCCCATTTGATTTTACCATCGGAGTAGAAGTCTCGGATCTGAATGGTACCCTGATGAATCGCATAAGTGGAATTCTGACTATCGCGGAGTTCAATTTCAGTATTGGTCGAGGAAAAATATCCGACATCCAGTATTTCAGGAAACGGCGAAGCTGAAGAACTCTTGACTTCTTTCGTGGTATCGTGAACCAAGACAATATCAGGTGACTCTAACTTGATGCTGTCCAGTTTTAAGTCTTTGCCGTTGACGTAAGCATTTAAATCAAGGCCTATTATCCGTGTGCTCGGAAGTAGGGTAGAGGCAGCACCATTCACTTGGTCATAACTCAAATTGCTTATAGAAATCAGCTCTTTTGCTTTATTGAAATCCAATTGGCGGACAGCCAATGAATCACCACTCGCCAAAATAGGCCGGAGGTTATTGATCCGCAGTGCAACATCATCTGAATAAACTAGGTGATCGGCACTCAGCGCAGATTTCTCAGGAAATAGAAAGCCCTCCAGTACCAGGTACACATTGGGAGAAACGACCTTTTCAACGGATTCTTGATTCTGGTCCGAGAATTCCACCCGGTCGATTTCCAACTTAATTTTATCGAACTGAAGTTTTAGCGGATTCTTTCGATTTTCAGCAACATTGGAAGTGACCTTGTTAAGGTTCAAATGGAGATCGTTTGCCTCGATTTCCAGGCTATCACCTTTTACTACACGGTCCAACCAAAATGCGTTCTGCTGTAAGCCATGGAGAGTGAGTATAGGTATTTTTCCATTTAATTGAACCCTATGATCGAGAGAATCCCCGATACTCTTAAACTCAATATCCCTTGCGTATACATCACTCCGTGGAGTTAGGGATAACTTATTGATTGATAAATGATTCTGAAGTTTTGGTAAAGTAAAATTAATCTCTTCGGCCTGGCCGAAATGCAGATCATTTTGCGAGCCAATGGCGAGTTGTGCGTTGAGATGATGTAAGCTGAGCTCCATGCCTTCATGAGTTTTCCCGGTGACTTGCCCGTTGACTATATGGATCAATTTATTGCCGAAATCCCGATCATTGGAATCCTGATTCCCAGGCTTGAATGTCTCAAAATTGATCTGAGGATGAACCAATCGTATAGTGTCAAAGGCCAGATATTGCCCCATGGAAATGCTGTCCAGGTTGATGCCTGTGATCGATAGATTGGATACATCTCCGGAGACCGCCTTACTCTGATCCCGAAAGTTGACACTTAATCCATCAAGCCTCAATCTGTTGGCCATATGGTCAAGCCTAAGCTGACGGCTTCTGAGCTTCACCGATTCATCGTGTAAGGCCAGATTTTGCATGCTCAGGCTGACCTCATGCAAGGCATCGTACCAGGAGTGCCGCTGACTGTCCAGCCGAAAACAGGCTATGCTCAGATCTGCTCGTTTAAAATCGATCTTCTGGTTAATTGAGAAGGAGCCCTGATTCATCTGAAATTTCCCAATCCCAACCACCTTGAAGTATTTCTCAATCCGGGCAAATACACTGTCCGGTGAAAAGGAGCTCGGCCCTTTTTGCTTCTGGTTGCTTTCAAAAGCAATGTTTGGATCCTGTAGCAGCAGCTCCCTGATGAGTAGTTTCTTTTGAGTCAAGACGTCCATATAGTTCATGCCTTTGACGCTTACTTCGGGCACATCTATGAACAGATATTGATCAGAACCAGTCTCCGTGGCATTGTGGGTGATTTTGAAATTCCTGAAGAACAGCGATGAATCAATCGAACTCAGTTTTAGAAGTTCGAAATGGACACTGTGGATGCTGTCGGGTAGGTGAGAGCTGTAATCCTTGATGATGACATCAAAACCGTCAAAATATCTTTTGCCATAGTCAACCTGGTAGTTGGTGCTGTCCAGATAGAAATCGTACAGCACGATATCCGCTCTTTGGGTCTGTACGTGCTGGTAGTTGTGATTAAAATCATCATTGGTTTTTACATCCAAATGGGTGTTGATAAACCGCATTCGACCGATCTTCACTTCATCAAATACCTTCATAAGTTCCTTGATGATTGAGTTGTCTTTTTTGAGGGGTTGGTTAACCGTAGCTTGCTTTTGTTCTTCCAGGAATAGGTATGAATCGGTTATTGACAGTTCGTCCATTACGAGGTGGTTGTTTCGATAAGCAGAGAAGTAGTCCACCCCCTTCAACTTCAACTGAGGAATGGATATGTCATAGATTATTTTGTCATCCTGCTCATCAAATACCCGATCGTCTTCAGACAAGGGTTTTAAGGTGAGGTTGTCAAAGACCAGTACCGAATCCACGGTAGACAGCAGCAGACGATCAAAGCTCAATTGGTGAATACTGTCGTTCAAAAGGAACTGCTGGTTACGGATTTCCAATTCGATGCTTTCCGAATAAAATCTCTGATCCGGTCGGGAAGCAGAGTCTATCAGTAGGCTCCCAATGAAAAAGTCGATGTTCTCTAGAGCCAAAGCACTGGGAGAATGCCTGAAATCCGCGCCTTCAATGGCTAAAACATCAATCCTCAAAACCTTCAGGTAGTCGGAAATCTCTTTGTACACGTTGCCTGTCTGCAAACTGAAGCTCTCATCACCCGAGTCGCCTTTTCTGATGATGTGTATCAGAGGGTCCACGATCCTAATGTTTTCAATCACCAACTTGCGATCGGTATAGATGCTTCGGATGGATTGAAGGTCAATATGAAGCTCGGCCAACTCCAGATCGTACAGATTGTCGATCCCCTGGTCACTAAAATCCCTAGTAGTATCCGGTTTCAACAGTACCTTTTGAAGCTTGATGGCACGGTTCAATAAGTCAAAATTTATCTTCTCAAACGAAAGCTCGTAGTAGCCCTTGCTTTCCCTCTTGACCAGCTCATGAAGAATCTCACTGGAATAGAGTAGCCCCAACCTTAGGATGCCCATCAATGCGATAACCACAACAATAAGAATTGTAGTCCATGTGATGATTCGTCTTTTGAGTTTGGAGGCGGATTTACCCATAGCTGGCAATGTACAAAAAATTGGTATTGGCTGGAATAGGTTGCTAGGTAGCTACGGAAATAATCAGATCACAGGTACCGAACATTGGTCCTAGCTATCACTGGTCTTAGCGTCCGCCAAGACCTATAACAGGGTCTCACTCGCCAGGTTTTGAGTGAATTGTCCTATTTTGGATCTGTTTTTCTCTAAGTCCTATGTTCGCATATTTTATTCTTGTCCTGATTGTTGGGTTGGCCCTATGGTTTTTGCTTAAAGCAAAAAAGAGAGAGGGTAACGCAGTTTTGAAAGCCACCCCTGCTAAATGGATCACCTTTCTAGAAAACAACGTGACCTTCTACCGAAGCTTGGACGAGCCTTCAAAGCAACGATTTGAGCATGATCTAAAGAGTTTCTTATCAGAGGTGCGCATTACCAGTGTGGATACAGAGGTTGCGCTGGAGGACAGACTCTTGGTAGCGAGTAGCGCAGTGATCCCGCTGTTTGGTTTTCCGCACTGGCACTACTCTTTTTTGGATGAGGTGATCCTGTATCCTCAGGCATTTGACCGAAACTACAACTATCAAAACCCTAATGAAATCATCACCGGCATGGTAGGGAGTGGAGTGATGGAAGGGAAAATGATCTTGTCCAAACCAGCGCTACATGCGGGGTTTCGCAACGACAGGGATAAGAAGAATGTGGGCATTCATGAATTCGTGCATTTGTTTGACAAGGAGGATGGTCTCATCGATGGGATCGCACCCGGAATGGAGCGTTTGACTTCCTCACTTCCCTGGCTGGATTTGATCAGGACAAAGACCAGGGACATACTCAACAGCAAGTCCAACATCGACCTGTATGCTGCTACCAACCCCCAGGAGTTCTTTGCCGTGGCCAGTGAATACTTCTTTGAACGTCCTGCCATGCTGAAAAACAAACACCCGGAGCTATACGGCGTCCTATCCGAAGTATTTAATCAAGATCTGGCGAGTCAATCCCAATCTTATGCCAAAGCCGAAAACAGCCAACTCGGGCGAAACAGTCCCTGCCCTTGCGGTAGTGGGAAGAAATATAAGAGGTGTTGTTTGGAGTAATCAATATCATATTCGAGAAGATAAGTGTTTCTTGGTGTTCGGAGCTATCTGAGACAGGCGCACAAATTGTTCGGCTTTGTTTGACAGTAGTTGAGACTTGATAATATCGGCCTCATTAAAGTTTGATGGAGATTCAACGAATGTTAATCACTTTATTTTACTTTTGATTTTTAACCTAACCTGTCGCAGACGAAAATGAGCAAGATAAATCGACTAATTACAGTTCTTTTCTTAACTGTAATTATATTGTGTGATTGGTGTCATTGCATAGCTGCTTTACGTCCGACAGATATCAACACGGAGTGTGAAATAGATAGTGTTACTATTTATGAAAATGCTTGTGAAAGCTATTATTGGGAAAACACCGATCTGAACTACATCGCAAGTGGTGTTTATTCCGATACCCTTGCAAACTCATTCAATTGCGATTCCATAGTATATCTTGACCTTACCATAAACAATCATACTGAAGTAGAAACAAGAGAATCGATTACTTCCTGTGGAAGCTTTACGTGGCCAATAAGTAACAGGACCTTTGACGAATCGGGCAGTTATTCGGCTGTTTTACAGAATGTTCAAGGGTGCGATTCCGTGATATGGTTGGACCTAACCATTAATAGAGGGGTTCGGGAGATTTTAAAGGAAACTCACCTGAATAGGTATGAATGGCCTGTAAATAACCAAGTTTATGAGCTTAGCGGAATATATACACACACAGCTACAGCAAGCAATGGTTGTGATTCTACATTAATCCTAAATTTGACAATTAACAGGTCGGCAAACAATGAACCGACAGTCTCTACTCAAACCCCTGGACTTGCCTGGGTGCAATCAACATTGTCAAGTGGTACGGAGACACTAGGCGAAGTAATAAGTCATGATTTGCATGGTAATGTTTTTGTCGGAGGTACTTTTCAGGAAACTGTGGATTTCGATCCTTCGGAGAATATAAGTGAACTTGAAGAGGTAGGTAATTCCACCTTCTTTATCAAGAAATTTGATGGTCGTGGTAATTTTCTTTGGGCGAACTCAATTCCGGTGAACGCCTGGAATGACAATATCGATCTTATTACAGATTCAAACGGGGACTTAATTGTGGTGGGTAACTACAGTGGTGACGAAAGTGAGTCTTTAATGACTATCACGGGTGAAGAAATTGTATTTGAGAGTAATTACAGTCATCGAATTTTTATTCTTAAGTATAATGCTGCGGGAGACTTGATTTGGGGTCAAATACTTGGTAATAATTTTTCAGAAGTATCAAATGTATCATTAACGCACAACGGAAATGAAGAACTTTTGGTCGCTGGAAGATTTTCCGGAGAAATAGATATCGATTCTTCAGAAGAAATTGAGTTAATCTCTGGTGAGGGTATTTTTATTCTGAAACTGACGGGCGCTGGCAGTCTGGTGTCAGCATTTACAATAGAGGGATCTAGCTTGACAAGCACCGACATTGAAGTAGGCCCTAGTGAAAATATTTTTTTAGTTGGAAGTTTTAGTGGTACCGAAGATTTTGACAACTCCGAGGAGAACGACTTTCTACTTACTTCATCTGGTGATCGCGATGTTTTCATTTTGAAATCGTCCAAAGAAGGTTCTCTAATTTGGGCAAAATCGTTTGGTGGTGTCGAAACTGACTACCCAACTTGTATCAAAGTAAATGAAAACGGAAACCCAGTTATTTCTGGAGATTTTGAAAAATCAGTAGATTTTGATCCCAATGAATCTGAGCATATCATAGAGGCATCCAGTTACTTTGATGGATTTATACTACAGCTTGATGAAAGTGGAAATTTTGATTGGGTAAATACCATTGGCCACCTCAATCGCGATTATATGAACGCCCTGGATGTTGATCAATTTGGAAATATTTATTCGGTTGGCAAAATGGCTTCAAACAATATTATCATTGAGACCTACTACGGCCCACAAAATCTATCACTCAGCGGAGATTCTAGACTATTTGTTCAAAAGATCTCAAATAGGGGTGAGGTCATTTGGTTTCAGTTGTTTGGAAATGATGACTATGGTAATATTACTTCAGTCCAGGTGGATGAGCTTGGTAACATATATGCGACGGGCTTTTTTAGGAAAATAGTTGATTTCGATTTAACAGAAAATGAAGTAATTCTAGAATCAAAAGACTATGATGAAGACGTTTTTACCTTGAAACTCGCCCCAGGTCAAGCAACCAATCTTGTTTACGATAGCATTACAACTCAATGTGTGAATTATACATGGCCAGTCAACAACACAACTTATATAGAACCTGGATCATATCATGAACTGTATTCTTCTCAAGAAGGTACTGACAGTATCAGAGTTCTAGACCTGTACTTCGACCCAATTGAGACAAAAGAATTTGGATTCCTGTCATTGACTGACTCATTTTTAGGAATAAATGACTTAGAAGGAAACCATATTAAA
This sequence comes from Reichenbachiella sp., assembly GCA_965222305.1. Classification (GTDB taxonomy): domain Bacteria; phylum Bacteroidota; class Bacteroidia; order Cytophagales; family Cyclobacteriaceae; genus Reichenbachiella. Next base: position 1,125,599 of record OZ244943.1, on the reverse strand, counting down.
TCAGAAGTAATTAGAGACTCAAGTGAGTTAATCGAAGCATTGGGCGATACTATGAATATTGACATTGAAGGGTACAGCGATGGTATTATTATCAAGAGAGATCCTAGCGGTAAGGTGATATGGTATAATCTATTGACAGGGTCGGGAACTATCAGAAGCTTAAAAACTACTGTAGATAGAAGTGGGAATATCATTGCCTTGGGAACTTTTGGAGGTTTGAATTATCTCCATCCACAACAAGCATCACTGGGTAGGATCGAGTCGGTTAATAATGCTGATATATTTGTCGCCAAATACTCCAAAAACGGTGAATTAATTTGGTCCCATATTGTCTATCAGGAAAACATAATTAATGGAAACACTCAGAGATATATTTATCCCGAATTCTTGGAAGCAGATCATTTTGGAAACATCTATTTTTCAGGGGAGTTTGATCGAACAATTTCATTCAATTGTAATGATGAAGTTTGTGAATATGTAGGTGCAATGGATGATAGTTCCTATATATTCAAATTAAATAGTCGAGGAAAAATTATTTGGTCGACGGATTTCGGTGCCACTATTGTTGATAATTCTGTGCATTCCAGGGACGGAGTAAAAATAAAATCGCTTCGTCTGGATAGACAGGGCAATCTATATCTTGGAGGCAGTTTTTCCGGATATGCTTATGTGGATTTTGATCCAACAGATGGAATAAACCTAGTAAGACCTTTTAATAGTGCATATGATGGGTTTATTCAGAAAATCGATAGTATAGGAAACTCAGTATGGCTCAATATATATGGAGGCCGCAGAAGCGACCATGTAGTAGATTTAGATATAAGCGATGGAGGTGACGTATTTGCTATTGGTGTATTTCAGGATGAGGTGGATTTTGACTTGACGGAAAATGAACAATTATTAGAAGCTACCTCTATCAGCTCTCCTACGACGGCTCCAAGTGATCCATTTGTAATTTCATTGAATGAACAAGGAGACTTAACATGGGTAAAGTCTTTTAATAGTGGAAGAATGTCGCTCCATACCATATCGGTCGATCAAGAAAACTATTCTTACATTACGGGACGGTTTCAAGGCTATACAGATCTGGATCCAGGTGCTTGCGATAATACTTTGTATGGAGGATCAGAAAATGATTTTGGGACAACATTTGTTGAATCATTAAATCCGGAAGGTGAGTTTCAATGGTTGGAGACGATAGGAAACCCCACTAAAGTATTCATCAGGAGTTTTCGTCGTGACATTTTTAATAGTATAATCTTTCAAGGCGATTACAAGCAAACTCTAACTGTGCCTACTACAAATGGTAACGCAACCTTAGATACCAATGAGTTTTCCGCTCCATTTGAATTAACACTGGGAGTTTGTCAAGATAGTGAGTCGATAGAACAACACATCACAACATGCACAGAGTATACGTGGCCTATTTCAGGAGAAACTTATACGTCTGACGGACAATACTTTTACTCAGGTGTCAATGCTCTGGGGTGCTCATTTGAATCCACACTAATTCTTGAGATCTTACAGCCTACTTATTTAGAAGTAGATGCAGAAAGCTGCAATAGCTATAATTGGAATCAAACAACGTATTATGAATCCGGGCGATATATAAATTCTTTTACCAACCGTTTGGGCTGTGATTCCATCGTTTCATTAAATCTTACCATCCATAGAGATTCTGTTTATAGTGTAGAAAACGTAGTTTCTACATGCTCTTATTATTACTGGCCAGTCAATGAAAGTACTTATATAGATGAAGGATCATATGAAGAGACGTTTTTAAGCAACCATGGCTGTGATTCGACACATGTACTTAATTTGTCTTTTGACTTAGAAATTTTTGAAGAGAGTAGGACTATTTGTGGAGGTTCCGAGTTTTTGTTTAACGATCAGTTTCTTAGAGAATCCGGAGAATACATGGAGGTATTTAAGGATACCAATCAATGTGACAGTACCGTGCACTTAATTTTGACTGTAAACTCAAGTGAAACATCCTTAGCCTTAATCAATGATACTCTATTTACAGTGCAAAATGCTGATCAATATACATGGATTGATTGCGAAACAGGTGATGTAATTTTAGGTCAAGATACTTTTCAATTCGCACTCGAAAAAAATGGATATTATGCTGTAGAAGTAATGAAAGATGGCTGTACGTTACATTCAGATTGTATTGAATATGTAGATGATATTGATGAAATTGAGCTTACCATAGCAGAGGAACTAGAGCTAACCGTTTATCCAAATCCTGGTACAGGAACGTTCCATGTAATACTTAATGAAAGTTTTTTGCCTGGTCGCTATAAGGTTCATGATATTCTTGGCCATATTTTAGACCAAGGATTTATCAATGAAACAAAAGAATTTACCCTAGACCTTGAGGCTCCACAAGGTGTGTACTTCCTGAGTTTCTTTGATAACAGTGGTCAGGAGTGGAAAACAAAAATCGTTGTTTCTGACTTCTAGTGTTTGTCGTGCACAATAAAGCGGATCCAATGACTTGCCTTGACACCAAACTCCTTTTTTCCTTCCTGCAGCAGGCTATTTGCCAAAAATCTTCTTCTGAAAGATTGCTAAATGCAAACAACTAACCAATCATGGCAAAAGGAAAATTAGATCGATACAGTTTGCCTTGAATTCTCAAATCTCTGTTGTAGTTCCTGAGCAATTGGGGAACGAGGGTGGGAAAGTTATCAATGTCGTTTGGTCAGTGTAAACGAAAGGACTCATTAAAATGAGTGTTATATCTTCTAATTAATTCAGTAAATCTGCTTGCTTTTTTTTTAAAATCACCCCCCAATTCTCAACCAAAAGAAACGCGGCCGGTACATGTGGGGGTATTTTAATATGTCATTGAAATAATCAAAGGATATGGTATTGTAGCTAATGAGCAGCTCATCCTTGTTGGATAGCACCGGATGGGCTTTTGCATTGTAGGGGATGATACCCGGAGGTTCGGATAGCTCAGGCACATGCCATATGCGTTGGGAAGGACCAAAGGGTCCGTAAGGAGTCTCAGCAATTCTGATTGCCGTGTATTCACCTATTCCATCTTCCTGAAAAACCAACAAATACCTTCCATCCTTCAGGGGTGTTAAGCTGACCTCATTCGATACCCGGTTGGTTATGGGTCGTGCGTCTTCAATGTTGCCTGACCATGACGTTCCCGTATAAAACTGCCACTGAGAGGCATCCTTTAGATCACCAGGCTCCACACGGGCCACGATCATATTTTTGTTGGGGTCAAGCATACCATAGACATACACGTACCCGTCGGGATTTGGAGCTCTGGCCCATTCTGTGTTTACATATATACCGGATCCAAAAGTGCCTTTACCCAGGCTGTCTAAATCAAGATAAAGTGGCATGTCGATTTGGGTGTGATTTTCGAATGGTGCCCGAGATCCTTCCGGAATGGTAATGAGCGTAACGCCACGCACATCAAAATCCCAGGAAGCCTCACTTTTGTCGAAAACGCGATAACCTATTATGTTGATGGAATTGTTGTCCTCATTGTTCACAAAACCATCTCCGGTCCAGTAGTATTCTCCTTCTTGTGTGTTGGGTGTATTGGGCGTGAAGTAATTAATGAATTCACCGGCTTCATTTTGGTTGACGTTGATATGTACGGTTTCAGTAGAAGGCGTGGGATCAGTGACCCAGGCAAATGAATTATTGACCATTTTGAAATTGTCTACTGCAGAATCGCCCACCACAGTCCCCGTCATGGTATCTGAAAAATACATGAATACCGAATCCTCTGCACCAGCGCCAATGGCTTCATTCCCGCTAAGGGTCATGGCAAAAATTCCGTCTGCACCAAACCAGCCTTCATTTCTATAGAACATGTTGGTCCATTCCGGAGCAGGCCTCACGGAGAAACTTACAAGGGTATCAGCCTTAGGTGTGCTTATGGCCTTTTGCTGGTCATTGGAGGTACAGGAAACAGCTATAAGCCATACAAAAAGAATGGTGTGAATTGGATTAAGTTTCATGTGTGCTTTGGTTATCGTTTAATTGATCTTTAGTCTTTTGGAAAATTCATTTTGTCCATTATTTCAATAAACCTATCGTCCTCTCTTATCGGGTCATACCAGTGCTCAATTTGTATGAAAATCAGGAACCAGGATTTTTCCTGATAGGCCTGTTGCAACAATTCGATCGCCTTGTCATGCTCCCCAATACCCAGATGCACAAAAGATCGCTGGACAGGAGGGAGGTAGTTTTCTTTGGAGGCCTCCTCATAATAATCAGCTATTTGCTTAGCCATTTCGGTTTCACCTGCGTGACCCAACGCATGACCCAGCCCGGCGGTGACCTCTACAGTTCCATCCGAGAGCTCGAAGGCTTTCATGTAGGTTTTAATCGCATCCTTATGCTCTCCTAAACCATTATAGGCCATGCCCAACCAGTCATATGCCCAGGGCACATCAGGCTGCTGCTCAATGGATTTAAACATCAACGGTTTCATTTCTCCAAAACGATATTGAAAGTACAATAGAGAGCTTCTCCCAATCAAGAAGCCATCGTTTTCATCCTTACTCATGATCGTATCCGATTGTGCCATGGCACTTTCAAAATCACCCATAGCAGAATGCCAAAGTGAATACCAGTGACGTGCACTTAAATTGTCAGGGTTTTGAATAATGGACTGTTGGAAATATGCTTTGGAACTTTCCCAGTCCCAGTCCAAAAAACTTAGTATCCCGGCGAGCTTAAGTGTCTCTGAATTGAGTGAATCTATCTGCTGAGCAGCGTGCAATGCTTTCCTGACTTCAGGTATTGACTCCTCTCGTGGGACATAACCAAAGACATACAATAGAATGTGAGATTCTGCATAGCCTATGTGGTTTTGCAGTGCCGAACTATCTTCTTTGATCCCGTCAAGGAAGCTATTCGCCAATTGGGCAAATTCTGACTTGTATTTACTACCAAGTGAGGAGAGGATCTCCCTATCAATCTCCTTCTTGTTTGAAGAACATGAAGCAAGGAATGCTATTGTCAAAATGAATAAAAAGTTTCTTTTCATGCGTGTAATTCTTATGGCTGCTGCCAATTCGATATTTTGATAAAATAGGGCCGGTAATTATCAGCACTCTCATAAAGGTCATTAAAATCGAAGCTGTTGATATTGTATGAGACCAACAACGTGTCTTCATACACTTCAAGATGTGCGAAAGCATTGTAGGTAAAAATGTCTTCGTCGGTTTCCGGGGTACAATAGATGGTTCGTTGGTTTTCGAAAGGACCTTGTGGACCAGAGGCTGTATAAAGGTAAATCTCACTGCCAAACAGGTTGTGTTGCGTAAGCAGATAGTAGGTTCCGTCTTTTTTGAAAACAGAGAATTGCTCGGAAACTCCCTCCATGATGGATTCTGCGGCCACTCTTTCTTCTACCCAGTCAATGCCATCATAATACTGCCAGGGATCAGTCAAATCTTCGTTGGTTCTGGAGACATAAAGGTACTTGTAGAACCCATCGGCCAGTACACCATAGATGTAGGTGTAATCATCCTCCTCAAAAATGGAGGCACCCCATGAAATTTGTGCATCATCAACAATTCTCTCAGACGAGAGGGTAGTCATTGTTGTCGGGTCTATTGTCAACAGATCAACGGAAGTCCGGTAAAAGTCCCATGCGCCCCCCGTATCGTTCGCAAAACCATGCATAAACTGGTAGAGCAATCCGTTCACGTAGGTGCCATCACCCGGCCAGTACCAATGTCCGGCTTCCGGGGGTTGCGCAAAAGCCTGGGGGTTCGACGCACTACCTCCATGAAATGTGGTCATTGTTTCACCCTCTTGCAGGACTATGGAGTTATTGATCAGTCTGAACGTTGGACGTGAGCGGTCAGGTGCCACCTGATCAATGAAGGTATCTCCAAATAGCCATACTCGTCTATTACCATCCAATGCAACTGAATAGGTAGCATCCCCGCCTGTCCAGCCACTTTCGCGGGTAAACAGGTCAATGTAATATTCGTCACGACAAACATAAAATTGAGCGTCCCAGCACAGGCTTTGCTCACAAAATAGGGAATCCTCAACCGGTGGGTCAATGATCAATTCATTTGGGTCGTCATCCGAACAATTCCAGATGATGAACAACAGACCGAATGGGACTAACCTTTTCATTAGTCATTTACATACTGCTTGATGACATCTACCCATTTCAAATACCCATCGGCATTGAGGTGAAGGCCGTCAATACTGTATTTCATATCCAACATGCCGTTTTCATCAGCAAATAGATCATAGAGCTCTATGAACTCTATATCACGTTCAGCACAGAGCTGCTTCAACCGTACATTAATTTCCTTAAGGGATTGAATTGGCCGGGTATAATGGATACTTTCCTGCACCGGTAAATTCGATTGAATGTAGATCTCCGTCTCCGGAGACTCTTCCCGGATTTGATCTATAATGAGCTTATGGTTATCCACTACATGCTGTACTGACTTTCCATAGGCAAGATCATTAGTACCGATCAGCAGGAATATCTTTTTTGGCTTTGACGATACCACCTCATCCAGACGCTCGAGAATACCGTCCGTATCATCCCCACCAATACCTCTGTTTTTGACGTTCGGATTGCCATCAAATAGCTCAAACCATTCCGCGCCATCGGTGATGCTGTTGCCTAGGAAAATGATTTCATTCGGGGTGTCAGGAAGACTTTCGAAGTGTTCTTTACGATGATAGTAGTACGCTTTGATCGCTTTGTTCCATTCGGCCAATTCTTCAGCAAAGCGATCAAAGGCCATGATAGAATCTATCTCCGCTTGCGTTAAAATGGTACTAAGCGATGGTGGTGTATCTTCCACTTTGGTTCCCCATTTCTTATTTGGTTTTGGTCCCATCACTAATTTCAGTGTTCCTCCCTTCACTAAATCTTTATGGTAGAACCAGGGGCCTTTCAACTTCACCCCGTTCAAAGTTGCGGACTGGATGTAGATGTTCTTATCCGATACATTTTTAGCTTCTATGGTAAATGTACCTCCGGGGTAGTATTTAGGGTCCAATTTGATGGTTGCCTTTTCGAATTTAGGTGTTCCAATTTCATAGACCGGATCTACAGCAGCTCCACCATCCATTTGAAAGAGCCCCAAAGCACTCATGGTAAACCAGGCACCCATTTGTCCCTGGTCTTCATCGCCCAGCCATCCATCCTGTGGACTGGTTCCATAGTACTTGTCCATAATTTCATTCGCCCAGTACTGTGTCAGCCAGGGTTTGCCGGAATAATTGAATAGGTAAGAAGCCTGCATGTTGGGTTGATTTCCATGATTTACGGGCAGAACACCCATTCCGTCCAATGAGTTGGAACCCAGGTGCTCACTGTTGAATTTGTGTGGGGCAGAGGTTTTAAATCCTTCTTCCAAACGATTGTTGAATTCGTCACGTCCCATGAGGTTGATTAATCCATGAACATCGTGCGGTACAAAGTAGGTATACTGCCAGGCGTTGCCTTCCACATAGCCGGAACCTAACCATGCCACATCACCGAAAGGAGAGAAGTCTGCCCACGAACCATCACGATTCTTTCTGCGCATGTAACCAACCTCTGGATCGAATACATTTTTGTAGTTGAAAGCCCTCTTTGTGTACGTTTTATAATCTTTTTCTTTCCCTAGTGCCTTGGCGAGCTGACTCACCGTCCAGTCATCATAGGCGTATTCCAACGTATTGGAAACAGGGCCGTCTTCATCAGGCACATAGCCATTTTCCATATATTCTTTCAAATGGCGGTTGCCTACATAACCACCAGCATCATGGGCACGGCCGGGCTCTGTTTGTAGTTTCACTGCGGCATTGTACAACTTCTCCACATCATAATTTCGGATACCCTTATGATAAGCATTGGCAAGCAGGGATATTTGATGCGATGCCACCATGATCCCCGAGTACTCGATCCCTGTAGGGCCTTTTGGAAGCCATCCGCCTTTGTCACTCATCTCCAGCATGCTCACCACCCACCTATTGGCAATCTCAGGCGTGACCAAAGACCATAGCGGATTGAGGTTCCAGATGCTTATCCAATAGCCGTCGCTACCATAAATGGGCTGTCCTTCAGGCATCTGTTGTACCTTCTCATACATGTCCACATACTTCCCGTTTACATCACTCCAGGTAGTGCGTCCTGCATAGGCACGGTACATGTTTGTATAGAATTTAGTTTTGAGATCCTCATTTTTGGATTCTACTTCTACGGCAGAAAGCAGCTCATTCCATTCTCTTTTGCTATCCTCAACTACTTTGTCAAAATCCCAGTTGAAGGGATCCATTTCTGTTTCCAGGTTTAATCGTGCTTGTTCATTGCTGACCAACGAAATGCCTACCTGCATCATAATTTGTTCGCCTTCCTCAGTTTCGAAAGTCACGAAAGCCCCGGTATCCTTATGTCCGAATTGTGAAGAAAGGAAATCTGCATTGCGGGTAATTTCTTCTTTTACCCAGCCATTTAATGATTTAAAGGGTTTGTTGAAGCGGACAAAGAAGTGCAAGATGTATTCGTTGTAATTGGCTTTTCTCAATGCCTGCTGATAGCTGATGCCCTCAATTTCTGTATCAGATACCTTTTTCACGTGTGTATAATCCACCTCATAGCCATACTCGGAGGGAGTGATCAGATCCAACAAAATACGAGCAGAGTCATTTTTAGGGAAGGTGTATCGATGGAAGCCAGCCCTTTTGGTGGAAGTTAGTTCGGCTTTGATGTTATAATCGTCCAAAACCACGGAGTAATATCCCGGCTCGGCTATTTCATTGTCATGTGAGAAACGAGATCGATACCCTCTGTCAGGATCTTTTTCGGTGCCTGGGATGATTTTTAAAGGTCCAGTGGTGGGCATAGCAAGTAATCCGGCCATTGTCCAGGAGTGGATATGGCTGAAGCCGGCAATGTTGTCAATATCATACTCATAACCCGCTTTCCAACCGCGCTCCTGGTTGTCGGCACTCAGTTTCACCATACCAAAAGGACGTGTGGGGCCGGGGAAATTGATCCACCGTGAGTTATGAGATCCAATGAGCGGATCCACGTAATCCGTTGGTTGCTTTTGCTGTCCCAGTACCTGAGACAGTACCAAGGTCAACAATGCAATAGATAATAATCCTTTGGGTTTCATGATGCTGTTCATTCTAAATGTTATTCGTCTATTTCTTCTTTGGTCATTACTACGCCTTCACTTGTTGAGGTCAAGGTATAATAGTCCCCTTTATACTTTACGTGGTGAAGGGTGCCGTTGAAAGTCCAGTCTTTGTTTTGCTTAATAGGATCGCCATCAACAGTAGGGTAGAAGCCAAAGAAGTTTTTGAGCATGACCTGAGACATGGCGATTCCTGAAGAGGATTCACGGTTGTGCCATCCGCGTTTTGCAATACGTACTTTGCCATTTTTGTCCCATTTATTCTCACCCCAGATTTCATGTGCTTGCGCCCAAATACCTTCATCGGTCACAGGCTCAATGTTGTGATAGAAGTCCAAAGCCTTACCAGGAAAGCCTAATTGAACGAGGGCATCCATTGTGCCCGCCGGCCATCCGTCAAACGCTCCCAGTGGCCCATGGTCAGCCCGATCGGAGTCCTTTGCGGCAACATCCTTTATGGACTGGGCACGCATCCAGTGGTCGGTGATCAATTCGCGATAGACGAATTTCATCATATCAGATTTGATCGAATCAGGAATGTCATTGGGTAAATACCTTCCCAGGAACATAAAATCGAGGCTATGTCGCACTTCAACCTTAGACCCATCAGGATACAGACTGTACCATACGCCATCCCCGGCATACAATTGCAATAACCTATCCACCATTTGATCAGCTTCGGCTTCCAATTCTACTGCACGTGACTTATTACCTGATAAACGGTGAAAACCTGCTGCTTCTCGCATCATCCAAATGTATCCGGCGTTGAATGATGGCACAATATGCTTGTAGGTGGGAACACATTCCAACAAATTCCATTCATCATCCCCAAAGTCGGCCAGTTTGTATGCCTCGTCCATACCATCTTCATAAATGGAAATACGCTCCCAATTGGTGGCATAGTGATCGAGGTGCCGAAGTATCGATTTGCCATCGATTTCTTCTTTCAAGAATTCATTATCACCTGAAATGGTGATGTAGGCTCTGAGCATCTGAAACAGCGCCCAGTAATTGGCCGAATAGCCATTTCCAACGCCTTTACCTCCAAAATTGTCCTTACCATAATTGGCACTTGGATCAATTTTCACCCATGATTTGAGGTGCTCTCTCATCATTTCTGGATCTACCGTAGCCCAAAGTGTGGACCACTCGGTAATGTCCCAAAAGAAAGTGATACTGGCGCCCCATCTTGGTCCGCCTGTCAAGAACACCTTATCGTGCTGAGGCAGGTTGGTGTTCATCAAATAGAGCATGGTGAGCGGCCCGGTGTAATATACTTTTCGAGCCTTCGCGTCTTCCGTTTCCAGCACAGGAAATGTCCCTGAGATAATGTCATTGTCAGGGACAAACAGGGATTCCCATCGCTTCGTCCATTCGGTTTCTATGGAGTTCCAAATTTTGTCAAAACCCTGGTTTACAGCATTTAACCGACTGATAACTGCATCTCTACTTTCACCCCACGCCATGGCGTATTGGATCTTATCGTTTGCCTTTAGGTTGATATAAGAGGTAGCACCTGACTTAATCAAGTTCAGAGAATCGGGTTTGAACATCAGCTTAAAACCGGCAACTATTCCGCTTTCCTTTTGGGTGATGATGATCATATCTTTTACTAGTTCTGTCGCGTAATAATCACTGGACATGATCTCCCTGTCAGACGGCCATTTTGCCAGTTTCGTGGTAGGCGTAGGCTTCCCGTTGATCAGTTCAACTACTTCTGCCTCCGTCTCATAAATACCCGTGCCGATATGATCCCGCATGTTTTCGATTACATCATCCCGTTTGGTAGTAGCAGAGTCCAGCGTAGGATAGGGATACCACCATTGCCATTCCCGGTTTTCGTACTTATTGATGAATCCAATGTGATCTATGGCAATTTGATAAGTATCAGATGCTTGATTTTTGCTAGTAATCTCAACATCCCAAAGGATGATGGGCTCGTCCACCACCATGCGTGTCGCACTGGTGATCGTATAATTTTCTTGTTCTGATTTGCGAAGTGCTTGAAACGGTTGCCAACGGTAGTGGGTGACTATAGGCGTTTCGTTATTCACACGCATGGTACCCGTATGGTATCCACCTGAATAGGGCGCATCAGCCAACCAGCTAATGGATGTCATGTCATCATTCACCAGTGCCTGAGACCTAAAGTTGCGAATAGACGGTTCCATGTCCACCGTATCAACAGAAACCCATTGACCTGATAGTTCCTCCAGGGTAGGGATGTTGGCGGAAAGTTCGTCCTTTATTTTATCTTGAGGCTCACACCCAAATAGTGCAGCTAAAAGCAACGTTCCTGTAACGATTCGAAGAATCATATCATGATTTGTTTAGTTGTGGTATGGCGAATGCGTAAGCCCCAAGTGCGGTAGCCTGTGATATTCCTAAGGTGGACAGTCCAACGCCTGTTCTTGGCATGGCGTCATACTTTCTGACAATGCTCGTTCCCGGTACGGCCACATCGATGAGACTTCCCTTTGCGAATTGTTCAAACGAGTTTTCATCCTCCAGGTTAAATACTTCGAAAGACAGCCTTGGATTTTGTTTCCCTTCGGAAGTTTCATGGCTGCCATTTAGCTCTTCAAACATGGCATCAGCGAACATGTCCCATGCGCCCGATAGGCCACCACCGATGACCACTATGCCATCTATTAGCGAAAGGACATTGACTAATGAAGATCCGATCGCCTTACCAAAATGGTTGAACGTTTCCCTGGCAGCATTTGTATTTCCTTTGATCTTGCCCTTACCAATCAGGTAGATCTCTTCGGGAGAAAGGTCTTTGGTTTCATTAGAAAGCTCTTTATAGATCCTTTGGATGGAGCGTATGCTTACATCTTCTTCGGCATTCCAATTGGGGTGAAGCTTATTGAGGGTATTGTGAATCTCTGCTCCCGAAGAATTATCACCCGTCAATAATTGGTCATCTATCACAATGCCACAACCAAACCCGGTACCCAGGGTGATACCTATCAGGTTTCCAAACTGTTTATGACTTCCTGCTTTCCTTAACCTTTCGTTAAGCATTGGGAGCAAACCCGCTATGGCCTCCCCGGATGCAAAGAGGTTCGCATCATTGTTTATAAAAACAGGTACATTAAATTCATTCCTAAGGATGTCAGCTAAGGGTACCGGTTTTTCTTGAAATGCCTTAAAGTTGGGCAGTCTTCCTATAATGCCCTGTCGATAATCGGCAGGACCAGGGAAAGCGAAACTGATTGCATCAACAGGACCTACTTCCTCTTTCAGTTGACGAAACCCGTTGATCATATTACTCAAACAAGCCTCTAAATCGTGAGCATTTGAAGGCAATGTGAACGATTTGGAAATTTGCTTAAAATCGCGGATGGCCGAGAAAACAAAATTGGTACCTCCGGCATCAAGAGTTAGGGCGGTATAGTCCTTTTTCATTTTCACTTAGTTGCCTTTCCAATAATGTTCAATTTCCTCAAGCGTTTTTCCCTTTGTTTCAGGGATCATTTTATAAGTGAAAATGAAGAGGATGATTGCGTTTGTAGCAAATATCCAGAATGTAGGCGCTCCTCCTAGGCCATCCAACAGCATGGGTGTGAGTTGGGTGATCAATACAACTCCAATCCACAATGTTAACGTGGTGAATGACATTGCAATACCTCGCGTTTTTGTTGGAAATATTTCCGACATGATTACCCATGGAATCGGACCTAATGATGAGGCAAAACTCGCAATAAAACCCAGGATAAAGAACAATAAAAGTGGCCCTGAGCTCAGATTGAAATGAAAGACTATTCCCACGCCAATTAGGCAAATGGCCATTCCTGAGACGCCCCAAAGCAACAGCTTTCTTCTTCCGGCTTTGTCAATAAACTTAATGGCTACAAACGTGAAAACCGTATTTACAACGCCAATAACAACCGTTTGAAACAAGGCTGAATCCGTACCAAACCCAACACTTTTGAAGATTTCAGGAGCATAGTAAATAATGGCATTTATTCCTGTGATTTGAGAAAACAAAGCCAGAAACGTACCTACAATCATCGCCGTGCGAAGCCCGGGAGCAAACAATTCTTTGATCGTTCCCTTCTCTTCATTCAAGGTGCTTTTTACTTCTTCTAAGACGCTTTTGGCTTTATCAGCTCCGTTGACACGAGTAAGGATGTCTAGCGCCTCGTCATTTCTGTTTTTCCCTGCCAACCATCTAGGGCTTTCCGGAACGAAAAACAAAGTAATAAGGAATAGGAGGGCAGGTATTGTTTCGGAACCCAGCATGTAGCGCCAGCCGGTTTCAATATTCCAGGATTCCCCTCCGATACCGGCGATCTTCATGTTTACAAAATAGATCAGGTTGATGCCAAGAACGATGGCCAGCTGATAGATGGTGACGAGCATCCCTCGTTTTTCTGGTGGTGCAACTTCCGAGATGTACATGGGTGACAGCATAGACGCAGCACCTACACCTACGCCCCCAATAAACCTGGCTACTACAAATTGACTCAGGTTATCAGGAAGTGCCGATCCAATGGCTGAAATGGCAAAAAGAATCGCCGTTACGAGCAGCACTTTTTTGCGTCCCCATTGGTCACTTACATACCCCGCGCTCAGAGCACCGAACACACATCCCCATATTGCGCTCGAAGCGGCCCATCCTGTCATGGCAGGGGAGAGTCCAAATTTTGTCTCGATCGAGCCAATGGCTCCGGCGATCACAGCAGTGTCATAGCCGAACAATAGACCTCCAATGGCCGCCACGCTACTTATAAAGTAGATGTACCCTGAATTGTTTGTTGCGTTATTCATAGAATTAATTTCTGACGTACGCCTTGATGGTGGCAATTTCTTTCCCTTCGCTGGTACCGTAGGGCCGTATGGTATATTGGTCAATTTTAGCAGGGATAATGAAAGCCTCTGCATAGTTCACCACAAAAGGTTCAAAGGCGTTTTCCGGACTTTCTACAATGGCTTCCTCGCCTTCAATGAGCATTAGTACATTGACGGTTCCATTGGTTTCGTGACTTACGCTTGTGGTCTGCCAATGTCTGCGTGTTTCTATAAACTCCAATTCATGAAGCCCGGTTCGTTCTTCTCTCCAGCCTTCACCTTGATTCACGGTTTCGATTTTGTTGATCAGGTTGTCCTTGGTCCAGTCAGCCTGACGATCCCATTGGATTACCTTGCTTCCATGCTCTATATTGATCGGGCGAGGTTTTCCATCAAGACCAATTCGACCCCAATCCCATAATTTGAAGGTGAAAATGTAGGGTGTAGCACTGATCTCCAGTACCAGGCAACCTTTTCCTGAGCAATGAACAGTGCCCGCCGGAATAAGGAAATGATCGTGTTTTTTTGCAGGCCACGCTTCGGTATAGGCCTCAGCATCGAAGTTGCTTCCATCGGCTTGTGCCTTTTTGAGGTCGCTGATCATGGCCTCTCCATCTACATTCGTCTTAAGGCCCAGATAGACACAAGCATCTTCGTCCGCATCCAGCATGTAATAGCTTTCATCCTGTGTATAGGTCATGCCAAATTGTTCCTGAATATACTCCGTAAGTGGATGAACCTGTAAACTCAGGTTGCCACCATCAATGGTATCCAGGAAGTCAAAACGAATGGGGAATTCCTCACCAAATTGTTGGCGTACAGAATTACCTAGTAACTCATCCGGTCTGAAAAACACCGTATTGCTGGAAGGCGTCTCGAAGTAAACACCATCAAAATTGAGCAAAAGGCTATTTTCCTCAGGCACACAATTGAAACACCAGGCAAAGTTGGGGGCGTCCTTGTCCAGATCAAATTTCTCACGCATCCATTGACCACCCCAGGGTCCCGGATCAAAGAAAGGCACCACGCTAAAAGGCTGAGCAACTGTTTTGTCAAGAGCGGCTACAAAGGTGCCATGGCTAATCATTTTAGGGCTGTCATGAGTGTTGGTGTCCAACCAAAAGTCCCAGTCGTTAAAACCCTCACGTTTGACCTTGTCACATACACGCCAGTCGAGGAAGTATCCGCGTTTGTACAATGTTTCAAATGGATCGGTGGCATTGTTCAAACCAAGGCTGGAAACCTCGTCTTTACGCATACGCAGTTGGATTTCCCAACGAGCCATGTCCGCATAGATTTTCAAAGAATCCATCCCTCCTGTAATGACGGATGCGCCAATCCCAATTACGAATACTAACTGATCTGTAGTTGCAATTTGTTCTCTTAACTCAGTGCATTTAGCACCATCTATAAAATCACCAATGCTCAACTGACTAATTCTTCCGAAGATACGGTCATCTGTTATGTCAGGGTAGGTGAGCGCCGAAATTTCACTTTCACTCTTAAAGGCACCCTGTGCTTTAATGATTACGGCTTTACCAAAATGTAATTTTATCGCCTCTTCTATACTTTCTTCATTCACACCGTGGTAGCACTCAATCGTCACTACCTGGGTATTCTTCTCTGCGATGGCAGCTGAAATTTGCTCATTGATAGAGGTCCATCCTACATAGCATGAGTATGAAGATGGTATTTCAACTGCCGGATATTTGTTAAACGCCATTGTTAATGTTCAATTCTAATAACCTGTGTTTTGTGTTAGTTCAGGATTCAGCCCTCTTTCCCGTTGCGGAATAGGCAGTAGCTTATGAAAATCCTGTGGATTCACATTGAGCTTACCTGAGTTCTGTACTGTTTCAACGAGCTTGCCCATTCTTACCAAGTCGTGGTATCGTTGACCCTCCATCACAAACTCCCACTGCCTCTCCTGAAGAAGTGCATCTCTAAACTGGTCGTAGGAAAGCCCTGACAAGTCAGGTAAAATATTCTGCTCCACCGTTCCGTTGAATCGCGCTCTTCGGCGCACTGCATTGATCATTTCGTAGGCTGTGGCATTAGGTGCTCCATTGATTTCATTGAGCGCTTCCGCATATATCAGCATGATATCGGCCAAACGCAGGTAGATAACATCAGAGTCCGTGTTGTTGCCTCTTGGCTCTGCTTCCTGGTCCCAGAACTTCCCAATGTGCGGATCGAAGGTCACTGTAGTGCCATCTGAATAAGTATATGATGTGATAAAAGTGACATCACGTCTTCGATCCTGTGGTACAAAACCATCGTACAATTGCTGTGTAGGGCGTTCCCAGCCAAAAGCATTTTCAGGGCCTTCTCCATTCATATTCAAACCACTGGGCAATAGGCGAACATGATATTGATTGGGTTTGAAGCCCTGGCTTAAAGTACCGCTGTAGTTGACAGCAAAAATTATTTCCTGGGAATTGGCATTCGCAATCTTGAAGATATCGGCATAGTCGTTGAACAGGTTGTACGGTCCCGATTCAATGACCGTTTGTGCTTCCTGGGCGGCCATGTCATAGTCACCTCTTTCGAGATAAACTTTTGAAAGAAGTGCAGTACAAGCCATAGGAGTGGGGCGACCTTTGCCGACCCTATAGGTCGTGCTCAAATGATCCCGTGACCATTCCAGGTCATTGACAATGGCATCGTACACCTCACTGGCTGCAGAGCGTGGAACAATGGCGTCCTCCAAATCAACGGTTTCGTTCAAAATCAATGGGACATCTCCAAAAAGCCTTACACCCTCGAAGTACATCATGGCCCGGATAAAATGAGCCTCAGCCACCAGGTGGTCCTGTCGCATTTCATCCATTTCGATAAGAGGAACTCTATCGATCACCACATTGGCAGCAAAAATGGTTTTGTATAGATCTTGCCAATACAGCTCAATGCGCTCATTTTCTGAAGTAAATCCAAACTCACTCAATGTTCGGTATTCCTGAAAGCCTATGGTTTCATAGCAGTTGTCGGACATGATGTCTTTAAAAACCCAATAGTCATTGAAGAAAATGCCACCAAAACCGCGCTCGAATATACCTTCCGTACCTACAGTTAAGTATTCATAAATTGCATTGGTGGCGGCTATGGCATCTGACTCTGTTTGGTAGAAATTGGCCGAGTTGATTACTGAATCCGGCGTTTCGTCCAGAAAGTCACATCCTGATAAAAACAAGATATTGGTTAGAACCAGGGTTACAATTATCTTTTTCATTAGAATCCAATGTTTAAGCCCACGGTATAGATTTTAGGAGTTGGGTATGACCCGTAATCGGCCCCAAATGCAATGGGGTTATTGGCAAATCGATTGACTTCAGGATCATAACCGGTATAGTCAGTAATGGTGATAAGGTTTTTACCACTCACAAACACCCTGAATGACTTCAGTTGAAATCTGTTCTTGAACAGACTCTTCAGGTTATAGCTAAGCGTAATGTCCCTAAGCCGAACGTAGGTACCATCCTCCACCTGATGATCGGAGAGGGTATTCACCCTTGGAGAAACATTCGCCCTTGGATAGGTATTGCTCGGATTGGTCGGTGTCCATCGCTCCAGTGCGGCCGTACTGTTGTTTTGATTGCCATCGAAGCTTTCCAGTGAAAACTTATTGAAGTTGACGATTTCATTGCCGTACACACCTTGGATAAAGAAGCTCAGTGTGAGGTTTTTGTACGTAATGGTATTGTTCAAGCCAAAACTAAAGTCAGGGCTGGCATTTCCCAATGTTACAATGTCCTGCTCATCCAGGAGACCATTGCCATCTTGATCAACATACTTTCGGTCACCATGGGTAGGGTTATAGTCATTAAAGTAAGGCACCTCCTCAGGATTCTCATCGAGTTGGATGATGCCATCCGTCTCATATCCATAAAATGTGCCGATGGGCTGACCCGCACGGATTACCGTCCATCCTGTAATTCCCAACATCGGTTCAGCAGGGATTCCTTCATCGCTATTCAGGCTAATGACCTTGTTTCTGTTAAACGCCATGTTGAAACTGGAATTCCACTCAACAACCTCTACGGTGTTTACCGTATTGATGGCAAATTCAAACCCTCGATTCTCCATGGTTCCGACGTTGAAAAAGGCCGATGAAAACCCGGAAGTATAGGGAACAGGTGCGTTCAACAACAGGTCCCTCGTTTGTTTGTAATAGGCATCAGTCGTAATGGTGATCCGGTTCTTAAACAAACCTATATCCAGGCCAATGTTGTATTGCTCTGTAGTCTCCCATTTCAGCTGGTCATTTTCACGGGTGGCAGGACCTACACCTTTAGCAATTTCGTTTTCACCAAAGTACGCTTCAGTATTTTCCAGGAGCCCTAGCGAGCTGTATGGAGGAATGCCTTCGTTCCCGACAATCCCGTAGCCTGCTCTAATCTTTAGGTCACTGATTTTGTCTATGTTTACCAGAAAAGCTTCCTCTTTTATTCGCCATGCAGCGGCAAATGAAGGAAACACCCCATATTTATTTCCTTTGCCAAATTTCGAAGAACCATCAATTCGGGCTGATGCCGTAATCAAATACTTCTCATTAAGGTTGTAATTGATTCTGCCTAAATAGGAGATAAGCTGCCAGCCGCTGCGGCCATTAAATATAAGTGTGTTGTCAGCACCGGCCTGGACAGCATTGTACCCAAGGCGATTGTCATCAAAATCGGAAGTAGCGGTAAACAGGAACTCATTGTTGTAGGCCTGCATGGATTGTCCAAGCAACGCCTGGATACTGTGCTTGCCAAATTTCTTGTTGTAGTTCATGGTGTTTTCCCATAGCCAGTTTATCCCTTGCTGATTGGCTAATGAAGCCTGTCCGTTGGTAGCCTGTCCACGCTTAACGTCGTTGGGAACAAAGCCCTTTTCCTGGGTAAAAACTGCATCCGTACCAATGGACGTTTTGAAACTTAAATTGTCAAGAATGTCCCAACTTAGATAGACATTGCCGAGCAATCGGGTAGAGGTACTTAGCTGTTTTGTACTTTCGGCATCTGCGACCGGATTACCGACAGCAGGCTGTCCTGTATTGTTTTCGTAGGTAAACTCTCCCTTATCGTCATAAACCGGTAACCCCGGATTGAATATCAATGCCCATGAAGTGATACTTGAAGGGGTGGCACCCTCCGCATCGGTGACTACCCCTTGGAGCACGCCCCGGCTTAAATTCAAACTCGTGCCCAGGGTAAATTTTTTGTGCAGCTTTTTATCAAGGTTGAGTCGGAAGTTTCCTTTCTCATAGTTGGAGTTCATAATGATACCGTCCTGACCGAAATAATTTGCTGAAATGGAATAATTCGTGGTTTCTGATCCGCCTCTCGCAGAGATCTGAAAGTTGTGCATTGGGGCAGTTCTAAATATCTCATCCTGCCAATCTGTACCTTCCCCTAAATTGACAGGGCTTGCGTAAATAATCCTTCGAGGCGCTCCGGCATTGTCAGTGGCTTCATTACCAAGCTCCGCTAGCTGCCTTGCATTCAGCATGGGAATTTTATGCCGCAACTGCTGCAGGCTCATACTGTAGTCGATGGTGATGTCTGTATTCCCTTTACTGCCGCGCTTTGTGGTTACTATAATTACTCCATTGGCACCACGGGTACCATAGATGGCGGTGGCTGAGGCGTCTTTCAGTATTTCAATTGACTCAATATCGGATGGGTTAATGCTTTCCAGAGGGTTTAATGAAGGGCCTGAAACTGCGCCGATATTGCTCTCAGGGACTATGAATACACCATCTATTACATAGAGGGGCTCGTTGTTACCGTTGATGGAGTTTGTGCCTCGAATTCTAATCGATGATTTAGCACCCGGCTGTCCTGAGCTCATGCTCACGACCACACCCGCCGCTTTGCCCTGTATACCTTGATCCAAAGAGGAAACAGCGGTGTTCATGATTTCCTCTGATTTGATCGAGGAAACAGAACCGGTCAAATCACTTTTCTTAACAGAACCATATCCAATGACGACCACTTCAGTAAGCTCTGTTAAATCCGGACTCAGAATGATGTCTAACTCGCGGCTGCTGTTAATGGTGATCTCTTGACTAAGGTATCCTACGAATGATACCTTTAGGGTAGAACCCTGGGGTACTTCCAGGTTAAAGCTTCCGTTTATGTCTGTAATCGTACCGTTGCTTGTGCCTTTGACCATCACACTGGCGCCAATCAATACTTCGTTTTGATCTGATACAGTGCCGGTGATCTTTAGATTTTGAGCAAAAAGCTCCCCGGTGCATAGCATTTGTATGCACAACACAGCAAGTAAGCGCAAACCCTTCATGGCTTAAATTAATATGGAAAAGAAGCCCCCAACAATCGATGGGGGCTATTGAAAATGACGTTAATTAGTCGTTATCGAATTCTACATCTGCGCAGAATCCAGCTGGGCCTGTGGCATCATCGTCAGGACCAGGCATGTAAGGATCGAATGAACTGGTCTTGGCCACCGCTACAAATCTCTTCTCATACTCTTCCACAGGATCATAAGATGAGTCGAATACATCAAGACCATAGTACGTTACATCGGCATAGAGTTTTTCTGCATCAATCACAGTGACGTTTAAGGTGTCTGTTACTTCTTCGGCGAAAGCCCCTGTACGGCTCATCAAGAGACGCAAAGTGGTTTCGTTCAAATCATAGTAGCAGTAGTTATACCATAGATCACTAAAATCATCCGCATTCTCACCAATGGACTTCTGGTAAGTACCATCAGCATTAAACTGGTATACATCATCTGTATAGACGTCATTGATGTCGTTTTCATTTGTCTTCTGACGTATTTCTTCGTTCAACCTCCAGTTGTATTTCAAGAGTAGTTGTATCGCTGTGAGTTCTACGTCCAATACAAACTCTGTTTCAGCAGTATTTCCTCTTGAATCGGTTAACAAGAAGTTCAGTACTGTGATGTGATCAGCATCTTCATCCTCTACTGTATATGACAAGGTGAAGGTATTGTCCGTAATGGTGGTAATCGTTTCTGTGCCTTGTACGGCACCATCCCATAGTTTGGAGACCACTACATTTTCAGCTTCAGGGTCAGCGGAAATGGTAACCGTTATGTCAACTGTTTCTCCGGGAGAAGCTATTGCTGTCGTGGGGCTTAGGGAAATTTCCGGGTCAGTGAATGATTCATCTTCACTGCATGACGTCATTAATGAGATGCCTACCAGCGCACCTGCTAATGCTAATGAGGGTAAAAATTTATTTTTCATTTTAATAGTCTTATTAGTTCTACTCAAATATAAGTTGTTCATATGTATGAACATAGTGTTTTTCAATATTTTTCTGACGCCTTTGAGACATTCCATTAATTGTTTAAAATAAGCTCTATTGGAACCCGGATAAAACGAGGCCTGTAGATGAGGGCATCTGTAAAATGATCTTCCAGTTCGAAGCTATTGGTACAGTAGGAAACCAATAAATAATCGTCCTTCATAAACTGTGGGTGACCTAGTGCATTGTAAGTAAAAATATTCTTGTTGTCAGGAGGTAGGGGAGTTTCATAGACACATACACCCTCTGACCATGGGCCAACAGGGCTATCGGCTGTCAAAGCAAAAATCCTATTGCTCAGACCGGTTTCCTGCATGATCATGATGAATTCGTCTCCGTAAGGAAATACACTGAACTGCTCGGATCCTTCAAAGTCAGAAATAGGGGAAGCGTCCTTACTCGAAGCGGACCAGCCATCACCTGTGTAAAACTCCCATTCACCACGAACATTACCTATTTTGGCCTTTGCTGCAAATGCTTTACCCTCTTTTAAACCATAGATGTAGGTAAAGGAATCTGTTTCGCAAATGGCATGTCCGAAATGGATGTCGTTTAGATCTTCAAACCTATCTACGCTACCCATTTCAAAGTCAGGCAGGCTAAACTGAACGAGCTCTGTTCCTTCAAATTTGAAGTCCCACATACCTTCTCCGCTTTTGGAAAATTTGCTTACAAATACTTCGAGGTTTCCGTTTTCCACGAATGCATCGCCAGGCCAGTACCAAATATCTAATTCTGATTTGCCCTCTGTTCTATTCATTATTTCCGGAGGAATCATCATGGATTTAAATTCCTCGGGTTTTCCTTGCTGTAGGGTGATCCGCTTGTCCCCTTCAAATACCACAAATGAATTTCTGATGTACAAGGGATCGGTTTTGATCCTTGTGTTGTTTTCTCCGAGGTTGGCGATAAACGTATCCCCAAAAATCCATACGGTTCTGCCATCGGGCAGCACTTGCGAATAGATGCCATCCGATCCTGCAAACCCAACCGTATCCGGTAAAAACTTGCGTTCAAAAAGAGAGTCGACATAAACTTTGCGTTCAGCTATTGGACCCTCTGTGACAGTTGACTCGGTGGTGTTGTTTTGGCATGATATCATGGAAACTACCATGCACAACACCATTAATCCCTTCAATTTTCTCATATTTCTCTCTCGCTCTCCACGGTGTATACTATACTGTCTGATTTATAATATCCGATGTTGTATTCAATGGGTCTTCTACCCGGATCGTACACAAATCGCTTTCTTTTAAGGATGGGAAGGCCTGTTGACATGTTCAGCTTTTCTGAAATGGTCTCGTTGGCGGCCATGGCCGTTATTTCCTCAATACTCAGCTTGGCGACCACCGCATGGTCTTTGTCCAGCATTTCGTAGAGTGGCATCGTAAAGTCCTCTTCTCCTGTCAAACCTATTGCCGGGCTGAAGTAGGAAATGAAGTACACAAAGGGACTTTCCTCATTGCCTCTTACTCGCTCCATCTTTAGAAGCTTGGTGCCTTCCTCACAGGCAAAGAAATTCAACACATCATCAGAGGGCACTTCCCAGCTGAGTTTCAAGCTGTAGTTCACCACCTGAACCCCTTTAGATCGCATTTCCTGGCTAAAGCTCATCCAGTTTTTTGCTTTACTATCCACAGGTTTTGACACCACAGTACCCACACCCTTTTTGCGTACCAGCATTCCTTCATAAACCAGTTTGTTGGTCGCCTGGCGCAATGTATTTCTGGAAATACCGAGCTGCCTTGACAGCTTGAGCTCATTGGGTAGGAGTTTGCCTTGCTGGTACTCCGGCATGGCTATGATTTTTCGAAGTAGTTCTTCCACCTGCAAATGCAGGGGAGTAGTACTGCTATGATCAATTTCTAACTTCATATATAATAGGTCAATTCAGCTTTTGAGCTGCTAATTAAATATTTTTTTGTTTACTTCCGCCAATTACAATTCCCAGACCTCCATCAATTCGATAAGCCTGACCCGTAATGAAGGATGCCTTGTCACTTGATAAATAGAGGATCATTGAGGCTACATCTTTAGCATCACCAATTTTCTTTACCAGGTGCATATCCTCACACTCCTCTAGTACCGCCTTGGGATCTGGTGACTCATGGATGGCCTCCTGGAGCATGGGAGTATCAATGGTGCCCGGGCATACCGCCACGCATCGAATGCTCGGCGCATAATCCACCGCTATGCTTCTCGTCAATCCCAACAGGGCTGTCTTAGAACTGGTATAAGCCGCCACCTGATCCTGAGTAATAAAAGCCTGCACGCTCGACACGTTTACAATTACCCCACGCTGACGCTTTTGCATGACGGGGAGTACCGCTTTGCTCATTAAAAAAGCTCCTTTCAAGTTAACATTCATTATCTGATCCCAAAGCGCCTCAGTGGTTTCTGTGACCGTACCATAATGCAGAATCCCCGCATTGTTTACAAGTATATCCACTGAACCGAAAGCTTTTTCGGCCTGTTCCACTGATTGGGTAATTTGAGCACTGTCCGATACATCACAGGTGTAGATTTTTAAGTGGTCATTTTGCAAATCGACGGTATCTACATCCAGACCGCTTACGTTGGCCCCAGCTTCCAAAAATGCTTCGACCGTTGCTCTTCCAATACCTTTGGAAGCACCGGTGACCATCACGTGTTTATCTTCAAATTCTTTCATAGGTGACAGGGTAGTTTTAATCCTTTAACTCCAATATTAATATGTGAAATGTGCCAACGCCCAAGATTGGCGGTAAACAACTGATCAAAGTTCTGACCACCAAAGGCAATGTTGGTCGGGTTGGCCAAAGCATGTCCTTCCCAATCGTCAATCACCAACGTTGTGGTGCGGTCCGGACTAATCTTGAAGAGTTTGTTGGGTGCATAGCATGATGCCCAAAGATTGCCCTCTGCATCGAAAGCGATACCATCGGGTACCGTTTCCGGCAAGGTGGCAAATACCTCACGCTCGCCTGCACTACCGTCTTGCAAAATCCGGACACGCTCAATCCCAGGCATAAACGAGCAAACCACGTAGATGTACTCTTCCCTGACGTCAAGGGCCATTCCATTGGCAAAGTTAAAAGGTCCGTCATGCCAAATCTCACCTTCACCCGATGTATTGTACTTTAAGATTTTACCATTTACTTGCCTAAAGGCTCCACTTTCGGAAACATACAGATTGCCTTTCGTGTCAAAGCTCGCATAGTTAGGAATGCTGAACTCATGCCCCTGAGCCCCGGAAGAAAACAGCGTAAGCTCGTAGCTATTCATATCCATTTTCCAGAGACACTTTTTACCCAAATCGCAAATCAGCATCCAGCTTCTATCCGGGCTAAGGGCAATGCCCAGAATAAAGCCGCCGGTATTCGCTACTTCTTCCGCTTTCTTACTTTCGGGATCAATACGATAGATTTGGCCTGCTTCTCCGCCTGCCCAAACGGAGCCCTCCGGGTGCCATATAACACATTCGGAATGGTCAAGGCCCTCGGCATAGATGTTTATATTTTCAATCATCACATTCATGGGTTTGAGTTTACTTGAAAGGCCCGTGCCTCTATTGAGGTTTTTATTGTCTTTTCTGGCAGCAACTTTAGCCATTCGTTGTTGGCAATGGCCTGCTCCGGATTCTCGGTCCATGCTGAGGTCCAGGGTTCCAATGCTACGGTATAGCAATCTCCCCACCAGGGAAAGTCCTGGATGGCATTGCGCTCCTGCCACATCCATAGTGTATTAAATAAGTTGCCATCCCAGTCCAACCGAAATCCCACTTGGCTGTTGGCGATTTCATAATAGGCCTCTTTTGAGTAGCCTTTGAGATAAGCCAGCTCGCTGTACTTCCCGCCATTTGCTGATTCTACCTGGCTCACATCAATGGTTTTTCCTTCAAAGGATTGAGCCATGGGCCATTCAAATTCTTTGTTTCGCTCAAGCAAAAAAGGCGCTTCAATGGCAGGCTCAGCCGTAATGGTTTGGGCATTGGTATTGACGGTAATTCCTTCCTCCAAAAAGGGCAGACCAAAGGCGATATGCTGTCCCCACATGATGTCAAGGGAGGTCTTGCCCTGGTTGGTGACAGCTTCTTCTATTTTTAAACTCTGAGCACCATCGGTAATGGTGAATCGCCTGGTTACATGTATGGGAAGGCGAAGCACGCTGGCCGAGCACTCGACAGTAATCCGTTCTTTCGTATTCTCAATAATCTGCAGGCTCCAGGGAATAAGGGATACTTCTCCATGCTGTCCCAATTCAGCGCCACGGTAGTTGAAGGCTGGGCTGTTGGGCAAGCAAACCTGCCAGCCCCCATAATAGTAATCTTCAAACTGTCGGTTTGTATCTCGTATCTGAGAGAAGTTCGTCACAGGATTTCGGATTCCTTTGTTTAACCTGAGAAGGAAATCGGTCTGAGTGGGCTTGTGATAGAATTCATAAATATCACTTCCTCTGCCGGGCAATAGTCCTATTCGAATAAGCCCGTTTTCGAGCTGCACCGCCGGCAATCCATCCACTTCAATATGAGCGAGTTGGCAACTCATACCTTATCCAATGTTTGAATAACCCCCTTCATATATCCGAGCGCATAAGCCATACCGCTGTGCCATCCGGCTGCAGTGGTCATTTCTGGCGTGTGATCCGGAATGATTACCCCATCATAATCGTTCTTTTTCAGAATGGTCATCACCCGCACCATGTCGAGATCACCTTCATCCACAAAGGCCTCTCTGTATTGCGGAACCTTGCCCACTACATTGCGAAAGTGGATATAGCCAATTCTGTCCTCCCTGGTGTACTTGTCCAGCAATCCATAGACATCACTGCCGGGCATCTCCTGTAGCGTACCCAGGCAAAATTCAAAACCATTGGCAGGACTTGAATGGAGGGTAAGCAGTTTTTCATATTCCTGGGGATTATAGAATAGTCGCGCAGTACCGCGCAATTCTGGTAGGGGAGGGTCGTCGGGATGTGCGACTAGTTTTACATTGTTTTCCTCGGCGATGGGCAGCATTGTTGAAAGGAAGTGATCTAAGCGCTGCCACATTTCCTCCCTACTCACCGGTGCTAAAACCTCATTGTCAGGATTGTCTTCATACCTCATATTCCAGACCATTCCTTTGGGTATGGGCGTATCTACATCAATCCGTGAAGCATCAAAGACAACTGAATTGGGTAGCCCTCTGCCTGACTTTTGGCTGGTCCATCCCCAAACGCCTGCCAGGCTGAAGTAATATCCTAATATGGGAATGCCCACCTTGCCCATATTTTTGATGAGCTGCTTCAAGCCCTCCAGCTGGTTTTCCTTTTCCGGGCCATCAAGCAAAACATCGTACCAATGGGAAGGGTCAAGGTTTTCAATGGCTTCCAGCTCAAGGCCTGCGTCATTGATGGATCTTTTTAGGCTACTGAGGTCGTCATAGGTCCAGGGCTTATGCTGGTTTCTTGTCTCTCCCCATCCGTTGAGGTAATTGCCGGTGAGGGTAGGGTTGTCGCCTTTGATGTAATCAACCAATTGTGCGACAATGTGTGTTGCCCCCGCCTGCCTGGCAAAATTGAAATTGCTCGCAGTGAGTATGCTTTTATAAAGTCCTAAACCTAGTTTCATCAGCGTCTGTCCTCTTGGTGAATGCCTGATGTTTTATGGAAACAATCTGTGCTAGAATGCACCTTTCAAGATTCATATGTTCAAACATATGAACTTATTAATTATTTGCCAATTTAATTTGGGATTTTCGGATGTGAATGACGCGAGTAAGACCATGAAGATTTTCTAAACTAGGCACCAGCCATCATGGACTACTAATCCTTTACATACTCTATATTGAGTATTTTCCATGTCAGTTGGGCTGCGGGTGTTTTGACCACCACTTCATCACCCACGGTTTTATCCATTAATGATTGAGCCATGGGGGAGTCCATGGAGATGTAGTCCTTATTCCCGATGAGCTCTTCATAGCCTACGATCCGCAATTTCTTTTTCAGACCCCTCTCTTCGTTTTCGATCTCTACCCAGGCGCCAAAAGACACCTTGCCATCCATGTGTGGGTGATAGCGGATCACTTTAAAATCATCTATGCACTTGCGCAAATGCCGTAATCGCCGATCGATTTCCCTCAGGCGCTTTTTGTTGTAGTGATAGTCTGCATTCTCTGACCTATCGCCCAGGCTGGCTGCCCAGGATACCTTATTGGTCGTTTCAGGACGCTCCACACGCCATAGGTGATCGTGCTCTTCCCTTAGTTTTTGCAGGCCTTCGGGCGTTATCATTTGCGAGCGCTTAATTTTTGGTAGCGTTGATTCTGGAATTTTACGACGCATAGCGGATGTTCTGGTTTTGACAACTTTTGCAAAGTAACATAATCCCGACGAGTCGGGACAAGTTGGTCTGCGTTACCGGCATTTGCCAAAAGGAGATTTTAATAGCCGCATATGTTAATGTAACCCAGGGATTGAGGCAAGGGACTAATCATTTTTTAGAGAGCGGCCGATCGTTAAGAATTGATTCAGTGAATCAATTTAGAAATAGACTAGCCTACAGCACTTTATCATAATCAATCGAGTAGGGGAGTCAGACTTTGATTCACTCTTGATGTCATCTCCGTCCATTCAGGATGCAATGTAGCCTCAAATTGTCCATATTTAAGAAATTGTAAGGGACTGAATGCATGGACAAAGACCAATGATACGACTGGATCCAAAAAATAAAAGGCTTGTACTTAAGATCGTTCCATATCCAGTCATATTTATGATTGGTGGACTCATGTACTTTTTTATTGAAATTGGGTTACTTGGGACTACTGAAGTTTACCCCACCACTGGAGCGATACATGATCCCCTGTCATCTTTGCTAAGCGTGACAGTGATGACCGGATTGCTGGGGTTGGCACTAGGGCTTTTAGAGGAATTGGTCTTTAAAAACAGGTTTAGAAGCCTACCATTTGGTTTCAAGACATTGTTGAAAACGATCTTGTACCTATTCATCTTTACAAGTACGCAATTCCTTTTTGGCATTGTTTCGACTATTGTGAACCTTGGAAGTAGTTCGATCGATGCGGAGGTGATTCAAATAGTGGTCACATTTTTCACAAGCATTTCATTCGTCAGTGCAGTGGTCTTCATGGGATTTATAATCAGTATTAGTCTGTTCTTTTCAGAGATTGTAGACTACCTCGGCATGGATGTGGTGGGTAATTTCTTTTCGGGAAAGTACACTAAACCTGTCTATGAAAGCAGAATATTCATGTTTCTGGATATGCGGGATTCAACCACCATCGCAGAAAGAATAGGTCACAAGAAGCACTACGAGTTGATCAATGACTACTTTGGTGAAATGTCTAATGCCATCGTTCAAACCCGGGGCTCTATTTATCAATATGTAGGCGATGAAATTGTTGTTTCCTGGAAGCTTCAGGATGGGTTGGAAAACAGCAACTGTCTACAATGTTTTTTCATGATCGAAAAGGACATTCAAAACAAATCGGATTACTATCGATCCGCATATGGAGTGGTACCTTCATTTAAAGCGGGATTTCACTGGGGTGAAGTAACCAGAGGACAGGTAGGCGAAATCAAGCGGGATTTATTGTACACCGGCGATGTACTCAACTCAGCTGCAAGAATCCAGGGTTTGTGCAATCAACTAGGCGTAAGCTTGTTGATTTCTTCAGGACTCAAGGAACTTCTTCCGATGAGTAATTATGAACTTCAGGCTATGGGGGAATTGGAACTAAAAGGCAGGCAAAAAAAAGAACAGTTGTATGCTGTGAAAATAAATGAGACTAAAACAGAATAGAGCTCTCTTCATCTATACAATGATACAGAATGCTTCAAAAAGAATGATCAGCTGCAGAATGTTTCGGCTACAGCATTTAAGAACAAACTATAGAAACCTGCAAGCTGAAATTTCCAGCTCTGTTGGTTAGCATAATATGAAAATATATATAACATGATGGTGTCTGCTGTAGTGGCCGCATTTTACTTTAACATAAGATCTGTACCGTTATCGAACTGAAGATTCGATAACTGATCTTATATTAACCAGACCTGGCGGCCTGGCCGTAAAATGCTAATCATGTTATATAATGTCCTGCGTTATGTTAATATAGCTTAGGTTCAGGAGTGGGATTAATAGTTTAAGGTTTGGCCTTTTAACATCAATCAAAAGCGATCACATCATTTTATAGAAGTAACGAGCACTCTTTTGCCACTCCTGCCGAACGAGGAATCACCATGCCGCAGTTAGGGATGTAGGCCAGGAGGGAAGGAGAGTGGCAAATGTGTGCGGTAATTTTTATGATGTTACTTTTCTGAAAAAAAATTAAATTACACATACTCACTAAGTCATCACCACATGCCTGAATCGGAGTTGAATGATTTTATTAAAAGGTTTCAAACCTTGATAACAACTCTAATCGTTAATGGCTTCCACCTTGATGATATTGATAGAGTTAGTCCCTCTTGTACGATTCTTCACATTTTTAAATATGATGTTTTTGCTGCAAAAATTTGGTATTCGATAATTTTTACAGATAACGTCACAAATTCAATAGTTCAAAGGGCTTCTCGTGGAGCCAAAAATGGTCAGACAACCATTTTCGGTATAGGGCATAACTCATCGCCGATTTGTGACTGGTATTCATCAGACGATTTCTATAAGAAAATTGGAGGAGAGGTAAATGAAACCCTTATAATCAATCCTGACCTTTCTATTTTGATGAAAGGCTTAGGGTTAAATAAAGTGCCGATTGGAGTAGATGGAAAAGCAGAGGATTTACTGGAACTATATACCAAAGACTGTCTACAGTATCTTTTAAAAGTACCGGTTAGAAGGTACGGAATAGACAGACTATTTGAATCTCTACCTGATGGTGTGGTTTTAGGTAAGGGACTAATAATTATGCAATTTGATGCAAAAGCATATTCTGATGGATTCTCATTTGATAGTGATTTTATGCTCAGGATTCAGAAGTATATAGAAGAGTTTAATTCTAAATATGAAAGTATAATTGGAAGGGTCAATAGTTTTCTTATCATAAGCGGTAAATTCAATGACTCTGATAGTTCACTACATGGTAGATATACTGACCTAATTGCTAAATGTCAGACACCTTTATGTTGCATTGAATCAGAGGACTTAGGAAAGATTGTACAGCTATTTCTTAAGAATCCTTCTTTTAGGCTCTCTCTTGATTGGAAGCTCTTGTTTACTAAGACTAGATTAAAATATAGTGATATTGAAACTGCTTTAAACAAAGTAAAGAAAGACGGAATAATTACAAATTGATATGGGAACTAGTATTAGTCATCCATCTCCATATAACAAGAACTGGAAACCTGTAAGAATTGGGTACGAAAACCCTAATGTTTCTTTGAAAACTGTTATCAGTCAAATTTGGAGAGCTTCTGAAAATCAGAGTAAACCATTATCAACGGATTTAAGTTCTGATACGGTTTTTAGATGTCATGAAATTGTTAAAAACTCAAAAAATGTCAACGAAGCGCTGAAAACCTATTCATCTGAAGTATTAAAATCAAAACAGAATTCTATAGTTGCTGAATTTGCCAAACGGGCAATTCCTATTTCGATGAATTCGGAAAACCCTGCAAAAGCTTGGCGATCCAATTTCTTTTCAGAAGTGACCAACTACATCATTTCGCGAGATGCATCTGGTTATGTAGGTGAGAATTATCGAAATAAAAGTATAGCTGACCTAGGCTCTTTTAAAAATAGTATTAAACAAGAAGTTGGTAGTTTAATTAATCAAATTTCGATGGAGCCAACTAGTCCTAAACAATGGAATAGTTTCGTTTCTCAAGCAATTGGTGTAGTTAGAAAGGGGGGGATGGGAAATGATTAAGGCAAAGGAAACATCCCAAAATCTGGAAATTGAGTTGATACCATCTCAAAATTTATATGCAGGTCATAATAGTTTAATTGAGCATTTCCAAGATTCAACATCCCTTGAAACTGATTTGCTTAACGTGGCATCAGGAATATATGCAATAGACCTGGCATTTAAGAGGCTTGAGTTGGAGCAATATATTAGATCTGTAGAAGTAACTATTGATGTGGTTAATTGGCATGCTTTTGAAAGAATAAGAGAGGCATTGGAATCTGCTTTATTTATACTGAGCGGAGACAATTGGACAATTAAATTCAACAGAATAGATGGCAAAACTGAAGAATCAATAAAATGGCCGGAAAAAGATGGAATTATACAGTTGTTTTCCGGAGGAATAGATTCTTTCTGTGGAGCAGTTCATTATATCAATCAAGGTGATGACGTTATTCTAGTGAGTCATGTCAATCAAAATAAATCAGTAAGTGGTTCACAACAATTAGTTCATAAAGTTCTAGAAGAACATTTCAGTAAAGAAATTAATTATTATCCATATCGAATTTTTGCAAGAAACAAAGACAGCTACAGTTTTCCTGAGATGCAGGAAAGAGAGAATACTCAACGCACAAGATCATTCTTGTTTGTAGCATTGGCAGTTATGACGGCTAGAAGGGTTGGTTTCAGAAAGATCATTAGCATGGCTGAAAATGGGCAATTCGCTATTCACCTTCCTCTAAATCAATCCAGAGTAGGGCCATTTTCAACACATACAGCTAATCCAAAATTTTTGGTAATTGCAAAAGAGCTATTTTCTACATTGCTTGATTTACCTGATCTTGACATAGTTAACCCGTTTTTATACAAAACGAAGGCCGAAGTAACATCTGTTCTTACAAAAGACCTACTTAACAAGATTGATTCATCAGTGAGTTGCTGGATGGCATCACATGTACAAGGAAAAAATCATTGCGGGAGATGCATTCCATGCTTAACTCGAAGAATAGCAATTGAATACAATGGCTTGTCTCTCGATGAGTATCAAACTGATATTTTCAATACAGATTTAGACAAGTTAGACCCAAGCGATGATGGCAAAAGAAATCTTATAGATTTTCTTGAGTTTCTCTCGAAGTTTAAAACCTATGATCCAAATAGAAAGGAGGAGTTTATGTTTGAATTCCCTGAGTTGTATAATGATGCCATAGATGAAGGCAAGGCTCTTGAAATGTACAAAAATGTGGCAATCCAATCATTTACTGTCTTTAACAATTATCCACGTGTAATGAAATATTTATGAGAATTTCACATCGAGATTTGGAAGTAGCTAGGGCAAACCCTAGCAGTTTTAAGAACACAATTAATTCGACTCCAGGATATCCGGGAGGGCCCTCTCAATACCGTGATTGGCAGTATTCAACGAGGCAGTACCACAATAGGAACGAATCCTTTGCCTACAATTATTTAGAAGAAGCCTTCAAGAAACACTATAAAGAAAATTCCAGGAACCAAAAAAAGCTTGCGGAGTATCAAGACAAGCTTAAAAAATATATCGATGACTTCCTAGAATTGGGCAACAATGCATTGAGTTGGGGAAACAAGCTTGAAATGGATCTTAGGCATTCAAACGTACTTGTTGGAGAGATAGCTAGGGAGGATATGAAAACTAGTGGAAGTTTTGAGATTTTTGTTTTTCAAAAGGAGGACTCTGATTGGGAAAATGAGCTGCGGTTCCCTGTTATTCAAGCTCACTATGCTGATACAGTATTTGGGGTTCCATATTCAGAAGTTGCTGTTGGGGTTTACAGTTTTTCATTGGATCAGCATACATCAACAGTGTTTACAGATAGTCAAGTGGAAAGTGCCATTCAAGAAGTTCAAAGTATTTCAAGGACAATAGACTTAAGCTAATATCTTATTGAAATAATTGAAAAAGGGATTTCAATAACGCAAAATATAGAATGAACTACTGGTCTCAACTTCGTCCGTTATCCAAGCTAGATCAGCTTGCAGAGACCATCATGAAAACAGGATTCTTACTCTCCGAAAACCATCATGTTATCCAGAGCTACCTAAATCACAACGGTGAGCATTTTAGGGTAATCAATCGAGTAGGGGAGTCCACACTAAATCCTTGGTGGTTTTCTATTTCCATTCATCAACCTGTTAAATGCCCATCCCGTGGCTTCATGGCCTATGGTAAAAGCTCTTGCCCATTTAGGGAAAGGTCTTGAAGGTTGAAGCGCCTGTTTGTATGATTCCATCTTTATATTAAGTCGATTTGCTAAATCCTCATGTGAGATGCCTAGCATCTGTACAATTTCTTTGAACTGTTCACGCTCAATTGCCCACAATTCCATTTCTTCATTAACGCGATCAGTACTGTCATTTTGTTTATTCATATCGTCTATTTATTGTTTAGTGCAAATATACTGTAAAAATATAAAATACAGTATATATACATTGTAAATAGCTAGTATGTATCATTATGTTAAATAGATCATTGTGTTATTGTGAGCTGGCCTGCAGCGTGAGCCGAACACGAGAATCCAGAGACTGTGGATGCTTCGAAAGCCTCAGCATGACAGTCTGGGTTCGTTCGTTCTCTTTTTTTTGGCAATTTCGTGGTTCACGTTGACATAAACTGTGAGCCTAGAAGCTGTCTGCAAGACTCAAGGAGATTGCCACGTCATCCCGCACGTGCGGGATTCCTTCCCGAAACAAGTTCGGGACAGGCTCCATGACGCTCTGAGTATGGCTTGTGCTGTGAACCAAACAGAGCGCCCGCCTGAATGACTCCAGTTGGGCAGGTTGGCCGGCAAGTGTATCACAGGCAATCCCGATAGCTATCGGGATTAACGCCTGAGAATTCAATATTTGAGATCGAATCGACCACTGGTACAGAGTGCTTCAAAATAGAGCGATATTCTTTAGGGAGTTTAAGGGTAGCGTTGGCCGAGGTTTGCTTTCACGATTTAGTGAATATGTATTTGCCTTTAACATAAGGTCGTTACCGATATGTAACCATCTAAGCGCGTGGATCCCTTTAGGGAATTTAGGGGTAGCGTTGGCCGGGATTTGCTTTCATGATTTTGGAATATGTATTTGCCTTAACATAAAATCATTACCGTCCCGACAAGTCGGGGCTGATTTTATGCTAAATACTTCTCCGTCAGCCGACGGATCGTATTACGGAAAATTATAAACAACATGAAAATATATCTACCATGCTAGCAGCAGTTGTAGTGGCCGCATTTTATTTTAACATAAGATCTGTACCGTTATGCCACTAAAGATGTCATAACTGATCTTATGTTAACCATGCCTGGCGGCCTGGGCGTAAAATGCTAAACATGTTATATAATTTATATTATGTTAAATAAATAAAATCCCGTTCACGCACCCATATGGATCTCAAATACCGCTCCTTTGTCTGTAGACCCTACTTGTAGCTTGCAGTGGTTCTTTTGTAAGAGCTCCACACAGAAGCTCAATCCAATACCTGAACCCTTCTCTCCAAGTGTTCCGCTTTCGGAGTTTGAACTCTGCCCTTTGATAATATTCTCAATCACCATGACATCCACACCCTTTCCCTGATCTCTGATCGACACCACCTTACCTGCGGATGAGTCCCTGGCAGAAATATGAACGGTACCCTTCTTCGGTGAAAACTTTATCGCGTTGTGCAGAATATTGCGAAGGACAATTTCGAAATGATTGGGATCGATCGTCACACCAAAACCCTCAGGGATGTCGATCTCCATTTTCAGGTTCTTTTGCTCCATCAACTCCTTAAACAAATCCACCACATGGTTAACCAATCTTTTGACATCCATAGCCACCGGATTGGGCTGCGGATTGGACAGCTGATGCGCGGCCCAATCCAGTAGATTGCGCATGGATCCCTCCATGACCAGTATTCTGTTTCTTACGTTGTTTTGATGCTTGACCCTATCATCCATGTCCAGGACCTTCATCACCTCCGGATCAAGCAGCTGGCGTAATAAATTCAACGGAGCCTTAAGATCATGAGCAACAATAGAAAAAAGACGATCCTTGGCACGGTTGGAAATCCTTAATTCCTTTTCGCTTTCAATCAGTCTTACATTGGCTCGTTCCAGCTTCTCCAGCACCACCATCAACTGATTCCTGTACCGACTCACAAAAAAGTAGATGACCAGGTACACGACCGCCCAGATGACCATCAGCTTGATGTACACCACTTCATCAGAATCTGCACCGGCATCCGATCTAAAATAAACAGCCCCACACAGCATGGTCAAATTCAAAATATAGAATGCCTTGTGATTGAATCCTTCGAGCAACACAAGGATCATGAAAGCACCGGCTATGAGTAGATGCTCGATTCCATTGTCCCGTCCTTGCAGGATGGCATGTGCAGTGCCGGACAGCACAATCAAATGAGTCCCAATCACAAACCAATAAGTGGCTAATTTGTACCGAAAACGCATATTGAACCAAAGTACCGGTGCAATGACCAGGGCCAGCCCTACCAGGTCAATTGCAATACCCTGATAATTGCCGATGGCTGTGTTGATACCCATCAGTACGATTATCACCAACCCTCCGATCATCGTGAGTCGATTGACAATGCGCAGCTTTAGTGCATCAATGGTGCGCAGGTCTTTGGTGATTCCTGCATTCAAAATCGATCGTATAACGTGCCTTAATTCACTCATTCTCAATCCCAGTTGTTATGGTTGGCTTAAACCCTCGGATGGCTGGTGGTAAGGTGGTCTTCTTAGTAAGGTGTTATTGGTGCGGTTGGGTTGTAGCAGTTGCCAATAAGAATTTACACAATTCTGGCTGCATTGGTGGCATTATCTCATAGGTTTATGAGGGTTTTGAATCGAGGTAAGCCTTTGACATAGGGAATAAATCCACTGCGCCAAAGCTTCGTCGGTTGTGTAACAGACCCCTCCCTTATTCATAAACGTTGTGTCCGGGTCATTCAGATTCAATTGATTGCCCAGTGCATCACCCACCTTTAGGTTGAGTTCCTCAAAGAATAGACGGGTAGCTGCATAGTCCCATATGCTTCCACAGCCCTTTCGCTTTTTGGGAAATTTAAAATAGCAGCCATGAGCACTGCGCATGACACTCACGGCATTTCGCACCCCACCAAAATTGAAGTGTGCCCGAACCTCCAACTTGGATTCCTGTGCGTAGCGATGCAGCTCCGCCAACACTTCTTCAAAATAGTCCTCTGATCTAAAACTTACATCCCAGTAGAGATTCAGAACATCACTTTTAAGTTCTGATCTGTGCAGTTCAAGTCCGTTGAGAGACACGCCTTGTCCCTTGACGCATGTGTAGCATTCCTCCAGGTCAGGAATATACACCACACCCAGCACCGGATCACCGGCCCTGGAGATTAGCGCGATGGAGACAGCGTACCCCGTTCTCCTTTCGGTAAATGGCAGCGTACCATCCATAGGATCGATGCACCAGAAATAGTCCTTCTTAAGTCTGGATTTATCGTCTGTCTCTTCCTCTGTCAATAACCCCAAATCGTACGTCCGTATCGAGGATTCCAGTTGTGCAAGTATGATTTCCTGGGCATGGATGTCTACTTCCGTTACGACCTGTGAGGCCAGCGAATCCCCACCTTCCTTGCTCTGCTTAACATAATGTTGATCAAACTTCGACTGGATGTATTGTCCTGCTTCTGTAGCAGCCACTTTGGCCACTTGGCACAGCTCCTCCAAAACCGAATCATTTAGCTTCATTTTCGGCTTATTTCTTTTATTACTTCGTCAGTCATGCGCCTGCTGTATTCGTGCATCTTCCAGTGCCCGGGACTCCACCCATCCAGAAAACGATAAAAATCTGCCCAGGCGTATTTATACAAACTCCTCCATTCATTGATAACTCCCTGTTTATCTGAGGAATACTTAGCCTTACTTAAGTTAGATTCTAATTCAGAAAAGTAGTAATCCAGAAGTTCGGACTCATGTCTTTCACAGGCTTCCTCATCCAAACAACTGCTCAGGAAATAAGCTACGTCTTTCATACCGCAGCCCCCTCCTACGTACTGAAAATCTACTGCAGCCACACTCCTACTATCTTCAGAAAAACAAAAGTTGGCCAGCTTCGCATCCCCATGTATGATCGTCTGGTAATGTGCCTTGCTCAACTTCTCATCAATAGGCCGGGCAGCATTTTTGAGTCGCGGGTTTTCCATTCGTTCCCATTCGTCTGGGCGTGTACCCAGATGCCAGTAGCTACCGGCTTCCCAGAGTCCGTCAGGTGTTGTATTTAAAAATGTAGTATGAAATCGCGCCAACCATTGCAGGCACAACTTCACATCATCCAGGTTGATCGTGGTTTTCCGCACTCCGAATCCCATTGCGTTCAGATCTTCGAGCAGGATCAAAATATCATCTTCATGCATTTCAGCATGTATTAGTCCTGGCACAGTACATTGATCGCTGAGTTGCCGGGCCTGGTTTTGATACCAGCGGATTTCTACCTCGTAGGATTTGAGCTTTCGCTGATGAGACCGGTCGGTATTCCAGCCTCTTGGGTGCGTATTACTTTTGGGTAACTGCACATGCTTGACGACTATACTGGAGTACTTTCCTCCCTCCAGTGCACATCTGAATATCTCCCCGTATCCGCTCCAGAGGGATTGAATACGTTGTGTCGCTAAGAGTTGGGTACTGCCTGTAGCTTTTAGAAGGGTTGTGGTGATTTCTGAACTTACGATGACTCAATCTGCTATTTGGAAGGCAAATAAAGGGCAATTATATGATTGACCGGTAGTATTTCTCCATTTGCTCACGTACTCGATCATCAGGTATGTAACCCGATCCTGCTGCGTTGTTTTCCCTGGCATGTGCTACCTGTGTCGTGGCGGGTATTACACAGGTCACGGCTTCATTGGATATGATGTACTTGAGGAAAAACTCCGGCCAGTTCCTGATGCCCAATTCTATCGCCCACTGCGGAACCTGCTCTCCTTTGATCGAGTCAAACAACGCTCCGGTTTGGTACGGTTTGTTGATGATCACTCCTACTTCATGGTCAAGCGCTGTAGGCAACAACCTATCGCCTGCCGTCGGATTGTCTATGCTGTAGTTGACCTGTATGAAATCAAGATCGTAGTTCCTGATCAACTGCTCCAGATCGTCATGGGCGCTGTTTACGTAATGCGTCACCCCTACGTATTTGATCTCACCCTTCTCTTTGGCCTTTTTCAATGTGTCATAATGGATTTTGAAATCCCGTATGTTGTGCACATGATGCAGATCCACATGCCCAAGGTATTGCCTTGACTCCATGATCTGTCTCTGACCGGATTCCCTTCCATCCGTCCATACTTTAGTGGATTGCCAGAGCTTATCCGAGATGTTTAGTTCCTGTGCTAATCGCCCAATAACTTCTTCCGACGAGCCATACATAGGCGAGCTGTCAAGCACCCGGCCTCCTGTGTCATAGAATGCCTTCAGTACCTGTTTCATATTCTCCATCCGAACCTTACTTCCCAACACATCGAATGTAAGCCATGACCCCATTCCGACTACCGGTATCTGTTCGCCGCTTTTGGGAATGGAGCGTAAAATCATGTCCTTCTTATCAGCTGACCAGACTTTCGCACCCAATCCAAGTGAGAGCCAGGTGATCCCCATAGCTTTTATGAAGTATCTTCTTGATTTCATTTCCTAAATCTTCCTTGATTTCATTCTTTACGCAAAAGATACCATAAAGGTCTGTATGATCATTCTTCCTTTGATTTGAATCAATATTGAATCTGTCAACTAAAGGAATTCAGGTAGATCCGGGGCTTACATTCGGCATTGAATAAATTCCGTCATGAATTCAGCTTTATGAAAGTTTAATTTAAATCCACTGTTTGATCCCGAGATCCCGTATGTACGGGAGATTCGGGAGAGTTTGGATTTAATAGATGCTTGAAGCTGAATTTTAGGAATTTATTCACAGCCTAGGGTTTTTTGCTTCGTTTTTGGGCTATGCCAAAAATGAAGAGCCCGTCCGGCTCTAGGACATAAGCTAAATGCCTTTATTGAAGTGACTCCAATCAATTGCTCATTCCGTAGAATACATTACGTAAAGTACGTAACGAGATAAGAGTACAGCCTGAACTATTTCAACCCTTACTATCCTTCTATACAATTGATTATTTACCTGATTTTGTGTAACTTATATATACCGTATCACCCAAAAAGCACCCATTATGAACTTAGCAGACCAATTCAATCATTGGCTGGACAGCAAGCATTCTCCTGTCTGGCTGGACGCGTTGCGTATCGCGCTCGGAGTATTCCTTTTTATAAAGGGCCTCATTTTTACCGCCAACTTCCAAAACCTTACTGACAATGTACAATCCATGGGCCTCGTGTATCTGGCTGTGATTGCCGGCCATTATATCTACCTGATCCATACTGCTGGCGGCTTGCTCATTGCCTTTGGCGCCTATACCCGTGCCATGTGTTTTCTGAACTTCCCGATACTCCTTGGAGCCGTGGCGTTCAATTATAAGAACTTTCTTGTGATGGATCGGCTGATGGAACTGGAAATGGCCATTCTTGTCCTTATCGGATTGGTTGTGTTCTTCATCTATGGTGGAGGGCGCTATTCTCTGGATGAACTAAGACGCAGGGACATCAAGAGAAAGGCGGAAATGGCAGCACATTAAGCCTCAATGAACCTCGGTAGAGCAATTATGAGTATCTTTCTTTTCATTGTCTAAAGCAATC
This sequence comes from Reichenbachiella sp., assembly GCA_965222305.1. Classification (GTDB taxonomy): domain Bacteria; phylum Bacteroidota; class Bacteroidia; order Cytophagales; family Cyclobacteriaceae; genus Reichenbachiella. The sequence continues at coordinate 1,085,814 of OZ244943.1, read as the reverse complement.
GAAAAGAAGTATTGAATAAGCCATCGCTCAACGAACCTATAGAGGGCCTGTCTACTCAGGAGAAACTGCACCTGTCCTGGATCACAGGCCTGTTCTTGTTTCTCTTCATGGTTTATTTCCAGCCCTTTGGGGTAAACAATTACCGCCCTGACGAAGCCATCAATACTGAGTTGTTGATGGGTGTGACGATATTTTCGTTGGCCACTACAGCAGTGATTGCACTAAACGAACTGCTGATCTATCGCTGGTTTGTCAGGCGACTCACACGACTCACTGCCCTCCTATGGATCGCCTGGTCTTTGCTCCTGCTGAGCACCAGTCTTTTCCTAACCTACAACCTGCTGGGCAATTGGCATGACTGGCATTGGTCGAGTTTTTTGGGATTCATTGTGAACATCACTTCTCTGGCTGCCCTGCCGATCGCAGGAGTTATGGTCTATCTCTACATCAAGGGCTTGAAAGATTCCCTCAATCGTTCCTATGAGTTTCGAAGCGCCACGAATGAGGGTATCGTCACTGTCAAAATTCTTGCAGAAAACAACAAGGACTTCTTTTCCACACGCTTGAAAGACCTCCTGTACATACAGTCAGAGGACAACTACATTACTATATTCTATCTCGATGAACAGACGATTAATAAGCACTTACTTCGCAATACCCTCAAGGCTATAGAATCCACGCAGCTGCACCCTGCATTGGTACGGTGCCATCGATCCTACCTTATCAATCTTTATCACCTCAAAAAGGTATCAGGCAACCGCAACAAACTGGAGCTACGGCTTGGTTCTGTAGAGGACCTCATTCCGGTGGGCAGACAGTATGCCGAGTCGATTATTTTGCTGACCAGTGCACCTGTCTGACCGTTTACCCCAAATACACCGATTTCACCCCAAAATCGATCCTTTCCTGCAACGATCCTCGGTAAGCAGCATCTGATAGGATGTAACCAAAATTTATATTGACATGAAACAACTACACGCTTACAGAAAACCCGATGTATGGAAAAACCTATTGTCCTTCATCATTGCACTGACATTTATGCTGGTTTGGCTTCCTTTCATTCGGTCCATTTTTGACGGCACCACTTATCAATGGGGCGCCGAGTTCTTTGGAACCATCATGGTCGGAAAAGGCCTGGAGGGAGACTTCTACTATCTCGTATTGCAGATGGCATTCTTTGCAGTGCTATTCGTATCCATGTACTGGGTCAAAAACCGAAGAGTATTTTATGGAATGCTGATCGCATGGTTTGTGCTCGTATTTGTCAACCTATGGGTCGATATGTTAATCAACGGTCCGGCGATGTTCCATGGCGATACCATGGATGTCCATATCTCGATCACCTGGATCGTGATTCCGGTCTCAATATTGGCTCTTGCCCTTATCGTCTTTGTGATAAGAAATGATGTAAAAACTGAGGAAACACAGATTGCCTGGACAGACACCAACCGGAGAATCGGCTGGGGCCTCTTGTTATGTCTGCCCATTCAGCTTTTTCTGCTGTCCACCGGGGAGCCTCATGAGCTGACAGACGAAATCGGGGTGATCATATCCATAGCGCAGTGTTATGTCCTGCCCTTTCTGCTAAAGCCCTATAAGAAAGGCACCGATGTATCCTTTTCGGCTTCCTAGAGCCAGAATATACTGGTTTTGAAATCCGCGCCTTGCCGTTGTAAGGTACAAGCGGAAAAAGCCCACTTCAATGCTATTAAATTAAGCGGTTTTAAGTGAACCTCTCCCTACACCCTCTCCAAAGAGGGATTATAGGAGGCTTAATTTAATAGCATTACTTAATCGTGCTTACTTCCAATTATCTATTCAAACACTCACACCGGATACACATACCCCGCCTGCAACCCCAGCGGTATACCCAGTAGCCAGAAGATCACAAGAAAGACTGTCCAAAGCAAAATGAATACAATGGAATAGGGCAGCATGATCGACACCAACGTCCCAATTCCGGTAGACTTCACATATTTCTGACAAAAGACCACCACCAATGGGAAATAGGGCATCAGCGGTGTGATAATGTTGGTAGACGAGTCCCCTACTCTATAGGCTGCTTGTGTCAGCTCCGGACTGTAGCCTAGCTGCATGAGCATAGGCACAAATATCGGTGCAAGCAAGGCCCATTTCGCAGAAGCAGAACCCACGAAAATATTGACGAAGGCTGCCAAAAAGATAATTCCTGTAATGGTAACCGGTCCCGGCAGTCCCATGGACTTGAGGAAGATCGCCCCTTTAATTGCTAGCAACGCACCGAGGTTCGACTGTGCAAAGGCATAGATGAACAAGGCGCAAAAGAAAGCCATGACAATGTAGTACGCCATCCCGCGCATAGCCTCCGACATTTCGTCAATCACATCTTTACTCTTTTTAAACTTACCGGACACATAGCCATGAATCGCCCCCGGAATGATGAAGAACAAAAAGATCAACGGTACGATCGATTTCATGATCGGCGCTGTAAAGGAGGACAGTTTGCCGTTGGCGTCTCGGAATGGAGAATCCCCCGGCAATATCACCAATACCAGTGCGATGGACAATACAATCATTACTATAGTGGCCATCCAAAATCCTTTTCGTTCGGCCGGCTCGATGCTGCGCATATCTGCCACCTCTTCGGCATCGTCATCGATTGGATGCTGCCTGTTGAGCTTGGGCTCAATCACCTTATCAGTCAGATACCATCCTACAAACGTGATAAGAATGCTCGATGCGGATGTGAAATAATAGTTGCACAAGGGATTAACCAGCACCGAGTCATCTATGATTTGTGCGGCCGGTTGTGTAAATCCCTGTAAGAGCGCGTCAATGGCACTAGGTAAAGGATTGGCACTAAAGCCCCCTGACACCCCTGCAAAGGCTGCGGCTATGCCTGCAAGAGGATTCCTACCAGCAGCATGAAAGATAATCCCACCCAGCGGTATCACCAGTACATAGCCCGCATCTACTGCCGAGTGCGATACGATCCCCACAAAGATCACCATTGGGGTCAGTAGGCTCTTTGGCGTACGCTTCAGCATCATTTTAAGGCCCGTATGGATATACCCTGAGCCATCGGCTACTCCTACCCCAAGCATGGCCACAAGCACCACGCCCAGTGGCGCGAAACTGGTGAAGATGGTCACCATATTAGACAGAAAGGTCGTGAGCGCAGCACCGGTCAGCAAGTTCTGGATTCTGATCGGGTCGCCGGTCTTAGGATTAATTTCGGCAAACTCAATGGGCGCCATCAGTGCAGACAGTATCCAGACGATGATCATGGATATGAGGAAAAGTATGGCAGGGTCAGGGAGCCTGTTGCCTACTTTTTCGATAATGGTCAGCAATCTTTCGGTTAGGTTGGAAGGGCTTTCTTCTGTTTTTGGGTTCATAGGTACAAAATTTTCCAGTTAGTACATCAGCAGTTAAGTTAACCAAAACCCTTCAATATGGCCTTTATTCAATCATTATTGTACGAATCTTCTGATGTATACCTCTTGTACACCTCCAAAATTCGGCTCTGCTTACACTCCTACGTTCATTTGCTTCATTAAACAAAACGAACAAACCAATGAAGCCAATTTTTAGAATAGCGACACTTAACCTAATTATATTATTTGCACACAGCTCGTTTGCGCAAGCAGACTATTACTGGGTCGGAGGATCAGGTAGCTGGTCGGATTTCTCCAGTCACTGGGCGACCAGCTCCGGAGGCTCGGAGTTTCACACGGCCATTCCATCCGATATTGATAATGTCTACTTTGATGAAAACTCTTTTATTGAATCTGATCAAATTGTGGAGATTGACACAACCGCTACATGCCACCATTTGACTTTTGAAGAAGTATTGTTTCATCCAACCATTCGATATGAAGGTGACAATGAAGAGGTGGATTTCGAAAATACCGGTTCTGTTGTACTCGGTGACGCCAATTTTGAACTGGGCTGGTGGTATTACATCCCGGTTGGAGATCAGACCTTTGATCCTAATGGCGCTGGACTGCCGGGTTGCGACTTTACGTTTGGGTTGAAGGACGGTGGTGTATCACTGTTAGACTCACTTTATGCCGCTGACATTGCCTTTTCGAATGTATTCAACGATTTTCATTCAAATGGTCACTCGATGCACGCAACGGAGTATTTTGGATTCAGACTGTCACTTTTTGCCAAGCTGGATTTTACCGGATCTGACATCTATACCAAGCGATTCGATGCCAAATCTTTTAGAGCGCCAGATGGAGATGTGATCACCAATGGAGCGAGTATGACTATACTGTACCCCGAAGGTTATACACAAATAGACAAAACCCGCTACCCAAATCCACTGTTTGAAAACTTTACCCTCAAGGCGGATCACTCCTTTCAAAACGATAGTCCTGTTTTGGATAATCTGATCATAGAGCCTGGAGTAACCATGTACGTGCACCACTATATGGGTGATCTGGAGGTGAATCAATTGATTGCCAGAGGTGCTCCGAACCAAAGAGTGACCATAAGAACCCTGGTAGATGGAAATACTGCCTCGATCGTACAGACATCAGGTACTGTAGATGTCTATATGACAGACATAGTAGATGTCAATGCCAGCGGTGGTGCCGTTTTTGATGCTCATGCCTCTACAGGAGAAATTAATTTTGAAGGATGGAATTTTGTTAAAGCGGATCAATCCATTGAGATGGAGCTGGGTCAGAAGGATTTTGATGACATCAACCAGGCCTTTGAAATTGCTCCGGGAGCCAGTTCCGGACTAATGCTAGACTTAGTCAGTAGCAACGAGGACGTAGCCATTATCAGCGGACCTAATGAATATACGATCATTGGCATGGGTACCGCTCAAATTACCGCCAACCAGCCCGGCGATGATCTTTTTAACCCAGCACAACAGCTCATCAGGGTACTGGAAGTCACCAAGGCTCCTCAGCAAATCTCTTTTGAAGAAATTTCTGACACTTCCTTTGACGCTGATTTTTATAACCTTGAGGCAATCTCTTCATCGGGACTTGACATTAGCTACCAGGTGGTGGGACCTGCTACCCTTAGCAACAACACCTTGGTTTTTACTGCGCCAGGTACCGTTCAGGTAACGGCGACACAGCCCGGCAATGAAAATTACCTTGAGGCAGACGCTGTACACAGAGTATTTGAAATCCTGAAGATCGAGCAAACCATTGACATGGTCAATACACCTTTGCAAACTGATGTTTTAGACGAATCAGTATTCCTTTCAGCTATTTCTTCTTCAGGGCTAGAGGTGTCATTCAATGTGGTTGGACCCGCTGTTTTGGACGGCAGCCAGGTTGTTTTCAATGGTGCTGGCATGGTTGAGATTATTGCGACTCAATCGGGTGACGAAACTTACGCCCCCGCCCCAGCCATAACTCAGGTTATAGAGGTTTCCAAAGCGGATCAAATCATAAGCTTTGATCCTATAGAAACCGAGTACTCTGCTTTGGATGGGCCGCTGGCGCTTAATGCGACCTCTGCTTCTGATCTGCCGGTTTCCTTTTCAGTAACGGGTCCGGCATCATTAGATGAGAACATCTTGATATTCAATGGAACCGGTACTGTAGAGGTCACGGCCGTTCAGCCTGGCAATGATATGTACCTATCGGCAGACCCGGTAGTTCAGACATTTGAGATTGTGAAAGCCCAACAAACCATTGGATTCAATCCGATCGAAGACGTGTCAATAGATTTGGAGTCAATTGAGCTGGATGCTGTTGCGTCATCGGAGTTGGCCATAGAGTATTCTATCGTCGGTCCGGCCACTCTCGTAGGAAACAGACTCTTCTTGGATGCTGAAGGTATTGTCGAGATCACAGCAAGCCAGTCCGGCAACGATCTCTATCTAGCCGCTGATGATGTTGTGATCACTTTCGAAATATTGCCCGGCGAGGCTCCTTTGTCTATTTCTAATGAAGCGGTAGAAATATCTGTCTATCCAAACCCTGTGATCAATTATCTGAATTTCAGTAAATCGGTAACGAATGTACTGGTGATGAATCAAAAGGGTCAAAAGATGAGCGAGATTGGGCTTAACGCCCAAAATCAATTAGACGTTTCCACACTTAGTAGAGGAATTTATATCGTCAGTTTTGAATATATGGGAGAGCCTATGAAGAGTAGGATTATAAAAAACTAGTCTCAGCTCGCCACCAATAGAGCCAAATAGGAGCCCGTCTCTTATTTGGCTTTTTCTATTGATCATAGTTCAGGGATTCATGCAATAATTCATGCTCCGCATTGACCCCAGTCATAGGAATGCCGTAGATATATTATTAGTATGTACTAAACAATAATTAATACCCGAAACAATAGAGCCATGAAAGTAGATCTAAAAAACTATCTGGACGCTCGGGACAAAATACGTGACTATGAAAGCACCCCCGGGCCTGTCGTGACGATCTCAAGGGCGTTTGGCTGTGAGGCTACACCTGTAGCTGCCAAACTACTCAATAGGATCAAGGAGGCTTCTGAGAGCAGAAGCAATCAAGGATGGAGAATAGTAAGCAAAGAAATACTCAACGATGCTGCAGCAGAACTCCATGTAAATCCTGTACGAATCGAAAAACTGATGGACTCCAAAGGTGAAAGTACTATTGGTAGTATGTTTTCTTCATTGGGGAACTTCTATGGCCTATCCGACAAAAAGGTCATCGAGACACTCAAGGACGTGATAGAACATTATGCACATGAGGGAAAGAGTGTGATCATTGGCCGTGGAGGCGCCTACATCACACGCAGGATTCCACAGTCACTGCACATCAAGTTGCAAGCCCCGTTCGACTGGAGGGTAAGTCAGATGCAGGAAAAAAGGAGGCTTTCTAAAAATGAGGCCAAAATATTGGTCATGGAAATGGACACTAAGCGAACCGCCTGGGTGGATCACATTACCCACGGAAATGCCGATCTGTCCGTATATGATATTATTTTCAACCGACAGACCATGAATGATGACATGATCGTCGATACACTCTACGACGTTTTGATCGATAAGAAAATGATTTCTGCTCCAAAAGCAGAATTGGTGTATTAACAAAAAAAGGCTGCTTTAATAGGCAGCCTTTTTTTAATAACTTCTTAAAAACCTTATTCTCCTCCTGCAGCCTGCGCAGCTTCTAGTTCTTCAATGATGTTCATTTCAGCCTCAGCTTCATCATACATCTTAAGGATGGAATAAATGGTCTGCAAGGTTGTATGCGCATCGATATCCTCAGGCTTGATTTCTGTTACCGTTTTGAAATAAGGAATGGCTTCTTTGATGATTTTTCTTCCTTTGTCCTCCATGGCTGCACCTTTCTTTTCGTAGGTTTTCAAGTCCATGTCACGGGCTTCATCGAGGTACTCCTTGGCGAAGTTCACATAGATGGCTCCAGCGTTGTAGTTGGCTACATAGTTTTTAGGATCCAATTCGATCACATTATTGTAGCTCATTTGAGCAGAATCCAATACCAAACGAGCCTCCTTTCTTTTGGCAGTTTTTTCAGCACCGGATAGGGCATCAGCATCTTCGGCTAATTTAGTACCCAGGTTGTCATACAGTACTGCCAGATTGAGGTGATTGTTGACTACTGATGGATCATCAGAAATGGCGCTTTTCAGCTTCATTTTTGCTTCATCGAGCTTGTTCATGATGATAAGCAAAGACAGCTCCTCAGAAGCAAAGGTTTTGTTATCAGGAAATGATTCTTTGGCCTTGAGCGTGTGTGCCAACGCCTTATCATTTTCACCCGCTTGTCGTCTCAGGTAGATCACTGTAGAGAATACATTTTCGCTGGCGATCCCCTTGTCTACCATCATTTCATAGTACATCAGCGTTTTCTCAGTGTTGTCCATTTGCTGAGAAGCAGCTCCTGCATAAAGCAATGTCGTAGAGTCTCCCGGCTTCACCACCAACGCCTGCTCAAATTTGCTCAGCGCCAATTCGTAGTTGTCCACGCCGTAGGCCTCACCACCAGCATTTAGCAGTGTACCCCAAAAAGTGTCAATATTTAGCTGAGAAAAAGTGTAGTAGGTAGTTCCCTCCTTCTCCATTTCAAATACTTTATTGTAGGCTTCCATGGCCTTTGGAATCGCATCCGGATCCAATGAACTCACAGCCATATCTTCGCTGGAGGCAATTTTTTCATATATCTGCCCTCTGACGTACCATGTTCGGGACTTGGCTGCAGTTTTTTCTATTGTGATCGCTACGTCGATCTCCGCTTTGGCATTTGCCAGGTCAGATTTATCCAGGTATGCCTGAGCCTTACCTACAGAACCCTTTTGTGCAAAGGACATGGTGCTAACTAATACAGCAATCAGCACTAATACAGATATTCTGGTCTTATTCATGATTTTAATTTTAGCTATTGTTGGACTAAATAGTCTTTCCAAATTTGATTTATTCTTTATTTTCATCAGATGACTCAGTAGCAGTATTTTCCTGAGATTCATCATCCTCTATCTTTTCTATTTTCTCTACAGACGATATTTCATCATCGTCATTGAGACGAATGAGCTTCACACCCTGCGTGGCTCGTCCCATCACCCTTAGGTCTTCTACCTTCATCCTGATTGTGATACCGGATTTGTTGATGATCATGAGGTCGTCTGTGTCAATTACCTCCTTGATAGCAACAAGTGAGCCAGTTTTATCCGTCACGTTCATGGCCTTCACTCCTTTACCCCCACGTTTGGTGATTCGATAGGCCTCTATGTCGGAGCGTTTGCCATATCCTTTTTCGGAAACCACGAGCAGATTTGCATCGTCTCTGGCAATACACACCATTCCGACCACTTCATCAGCATCGCCCTCCAGGGCCACGCCTCGTACACCCGCTGCCGTACGTCCCATAGGGCGTACATCCGACTCATGGAAATGAATCGCTCTACCTGATCTCTTAGCAATCACTATGTGATTGTCACCATTTGTCAAGCTCACATTCAACAGATTGTCTCCTTCATGAATAGTAATCGCATTGATACCATTCGTTCTTGGCCTACTGTAGGCTTCAAGAGAGGTCTTTTTTATTGTACCATTTTTTGTACACATCATGATGAAGTTATTATTGATATAATCTTCATCAGTGAGGTTCTTTACATTGATCACCGCTCGGATAGAATCCTCGCTTTCAATATTGATCAGGTTTTGGATGGCTCGACCTTTTGTGGCTTTTCCTCCTTCAGGGATCTCCCACACCTTCTTCCAAAATACCTTTCCAAAGGCAGTAAATATCAGCAGATAGTTGTGTGTAGAGGCTACAAACAAATGCTCCGTAAAGTCATCAGTCTTGGTTGTGGCGCCTTTTGATCCTACGCCACCCCTACCTTGGGTTCTGTATTCCGTCAGGGCTGTACGCTTGATGTAGCCTTCATGGGAAATGGTAATGACCATTTCTTCATCCGGGATCATGTCCTCAGCGGTAAAATCATCAGCGGCATGCTCAATGTCGGATCTACGCTCATCGCCATACTTTTCTTTGATCTCATTAAGTTCCTCCTTAATGATGTCCATCCGCATTCCTTCGCTTTCCAACACGGCTTTCAAGTGGGCGATCAATTTCATGATCTCGTCGTACTCCTGCTGGATTTTCTCTCTTTCCAGACCTGTGAGTCGTTGCAGCCTCATTTCCAATATGGCTTTTGCCTGGATTTCGGTCAGACCGAATTTATCCATCAACCCGGTCTTGGCTACCTCCGGATCTCGAGAAGCACGTATCAACGCAATTACTTCGTCCAGATGATCCAATGCGATCAGATATCCTTCAAGGATATGCGCTCTTTTCTCTGCCTCGTCTAGTTCATATTGCGTTCTGCGAACGATCACTTCATGGCGGTGATCCACGAAATGTCCAATGATTTCTTTTAGGTTTAGCGTGTGTGGCTTGCCATTTACAAGCGCTACATTGTTCACACCAAATGAGGACTGTAGCTGCGTGTACTTATAGAGATTGTTTAAGACAATATTCGGGATGGCATCTTTGCGAATGTCGTACACAATGCGCATTCCATTTCTGTCCGATTCGTCCCTGATGTCAGTGATTCCCTCGATTTTCTTTTCATTGATCAAGGCAGCAGTCTTCTCGATCATCAGTGCCTTATTCACCTGGTAAGGGATCTCGGTCACGATGATTTGCTCCTTGCCCGACTTGAGTGTCTCAAACTCCGCCTTAGCCCTGAGCACTACTCTACCACGTCCCGTTTCATATGCCGAACGTACACCTGCATAACCATAGATGGTTGCCCCTGTCGGAAAATCCGGAGCAGTCACATGCTCCATCAACTCAGGAATGGTAATCTCATTGTTGTCGATATAGGCGATGGTACCATTGACGACTTCCGTCAAATTGTGAGGGGCCATGTTGGTAGCCATACCCACCGCAATACCCGAAGTACCATTTACCAATAGGTTTGGCACCTTGCCTGGCAGTACGGTCGGTTCCTTTAGGGAATCATCGAAGTTTGGCTGATAATCAACTGTGTTTTTATTGATGTCATGGAGCATCTCCTCGGCCAATCTCCTGAGACGAGCCTCTGTGTACCTCATGGCAGCAGGTGAATCTCCATCGACAGAACCGAAGTTACCCTGACCATCCACCAATGGGTATCGCAAAGACCACTCCTGCGCCATACGCACCATGGTATCGTACACCGAACTATCTCCGTGTGGGTGATACTTACCCAGCACTTCTCCTACGATTCTTGCTGATTTCTTATAAGGTCGGTTGTGCAATACGCCCAACTCCAACATACCGTACAACACCCTTCTGTGTACTGGTTTTAAACCGTCTCGTACATCGGGTAGTGCCCTCGAAATGATCACCGACATTGAATAATCAATGTAGGCTCCTCTCATTTCTTCTTCTATGTTGATTGGGATAATATTCTGATCTCCGAGTGGTAGGTTTTCGTTATCTCCTTCTGCCATTTATCCTAGTTAAACAGGTGCTAATTTTGATGCTGCAATTTAACGAAAAAAGACCGTAAAAAACAACGGAATTTCACAAAGGAGAAGCGCACAGAAATACAGCAAAAAACAGTGTTTAGAGGCTCTTAATAGGGATTCAGCTTCTTCTTGTTTTTGTTTTTGTATCGCCAGAGTTTCCGGTGGTTTTGTCCCACCTTAGGGTTTTGTTTTTTCCATATCGGCTGACCTCTTACTTCCATGTATCTGCCCGTTTCGGGATCGGTAATTACATGCTTCAACTGCACATGATCACTCTTGATGGGTGAACGAGGAATCTCGGGTATGGTGATGCTGACTCCAAAATGAACGTTGAACGTATTATACTGATGCTTTATGCCAGGGCCACCAGGGATATTGATCGCATAGGAGCGTATATCGTAGGACGGTTTTAGGATGACCCTAAAGTATTCTGAGAGGTTCTTTTCGATAGAAATCCCCAGGTTGTAATAGACGCTTTGATCGATCGCTCCTTTGTTGAATTTACCTCCCAGGTTGTTCTTTCCAATTTCCAGCTCGCCTGCAAAGGAATAATCCCAATAGTCGTAAAACTGGTAACCCAACTGCCCATAGTATCGGGTGAAGAAGCTGTTTTTGAAGTTGGGTTGATAGTCGCGAATCCCTAGGCTGGTATTCGTCGAAGATAAAGCCCCTACGCTATGGAGCTCCATGCTGAAGCCACCCCCAAAACGAAAGTTCTCATAATTGTATCGAATGGAGATATTCAGCGGTATCCCCCAGCCCCTGCCTTCAAATCCGATACCCAGAGAATCCGCATTATAAGCCCTAAACCCTTGCTGCAGCATTGGGTTATTCACAGGATCATCTAATCTCTGGTAGGGAACATCGAACATATCCCGCACATCCACCGAATCCACCAGCCTGGGCGCATTCAGCCAGTCCCTGAACGAATCAGGAAACGAATTGGGGTCAAAAGGCCCCGTGTTGGGTGTGATGAGCATCGAGTCGGCAGATTGTAGTATGTAGTAGCCGCTCAGGTCATGTTTAAACTTGCTGGAGTTGTAACCGGTCGTGACCGTTATCGAAAAATGATTGAGGAATTTCCGTAAAGGAGATCGATAGATCTCTGACTCACTATACTCGTACTCCTGAGCCCTGGTGAAAACCGCTGCACATAATAAAATCGATATGACGAATAGTTTCTTCAATCAGCGGTCAGTTCGGTAATAAGGTTAGTTCAAATACCAGTACCTCAAATGGATCTACGGTCAATGTATAGGATGGAATCACCTCTATGTCTACAAAAAATTGTTTCTCACTCTCCGGCATCACAAAAACGCTGCCCTGGTACGCCTGCTCAGAAGGCATGATCAATAGGGCTCTCTCGTTGATTTCCATTTGTGAGACTCCTCCATCCAGACCGAATATTACGACATCATCAAAATGGAAGAATTGGAATGTACCGGCTCCTGTGCCGTCGATCGGGTTATTGGGGAAGGATTCCAGTGTGTATAGCTGATATCTGATACTGACCAGATCACCGGGAATCACGCCAGTTCCTGCATCACCGCTATCCAATCGTTGATAATAGATGCGCTGCGCCGGGAGGTACTCGACATAATCAACAAAATCGAATACAGAATCGATTTCTATTGCTCCTCCAATCACCGGATACCAAATCGAGTCGACAGGTATCATTACAGAATCTGCAGTAAGATTCATATTGTCTATCCATTCATATTCATTGTAAAGGAATACCGAATCCACTTCTATTTCTCCATCCATCACCGGATACCAGATAGAATCAAAAGGCACCATGACAGAGTCCGTCGTGAGATTCATATTGGGGATCCACATCGAGTCGATTGGTGTCATCACTGAATCAATGCTGGCCCATATTTCATTAAGAATCATTACTGTGTCTATCGGCGCATAAACCGAGTCATCAAGATTATGATCAAGGATGAATTGATCTATAGAATCACGCTGTAGGGCCAGCAATTCAGCCGGTGACTGTATATCGACAAGTTCGATAGTGATTTGCAAAACGGAATCCTGGGGTATGGCCGGATTGAAACCTTCAAACCCTCCATAGGCCAGCGATGGAGGAATGTAAAAAATGCCCGTTTCCCCTTCCCTCAGGAGTCCGAGGCAATTGTCTAAGCCCACGGGGACAACGGAATTCTCTGCGTAGTGTGTTCGTGAAGGGAGATTCGTGCCGTTGTTTTCATTTGCTTCAAACACAGGTCCGTTTCCCATTTGTGCAGTAAAAAAGAAACTCAGCACATCGCTGGCTGTAGGTGTAGCTCCTGATGGGTTTTCAGTAAGAATGCGAAAGTAGATGCCCGATGCGTCACGGCTGGTAGAATCGAGTAGGCTGTCCTGCTCTAAAAGGTCTTCTATAAGCTGGTCTTCATTGATGTTTCGCACGGGTTCGTCATCACCACATGAAACCAGTATCCCAAATAGGATGACTATTGCACCAAGAAGCCAGAAATTTCTTTTATTCAACACGCAAATATTAATCTCACAAATTGATGCAATAACGATCAAAAAGTAAATTAATTTCAATGAATATATTGGAGGTGGTTGTTTCTATTTGATGATAAACGTCTTACAGAAGCTGTTGAACACAGGGATTTTATCCAACCCCAGCTTGGTACCAATAGATTTCATTCTATCAAAATCCGTTTGATTCATCGTACGCGGACCAAATACGTCATCGTCCCCTTCCAGGAAAAAAGAAGCCATAAAACGAACAAAGATGTAAGGACATGCAAGAATCTCCATTCTATACTGCGACATGGTAAAATCCGCCTCCGGATCGTACTCTTTCTCCATCGACTTTATGTCAAAAGTGCTTTCCATCGCGATGCGTACTACATGCAAGAATCGATCTTCCCATTCATTATAGCTCTTAAGTAGGTATTTCATCGCAAAGACCACCGGATCTTTCTGGAAGAAATATCCTCCCTTGGAAAGCTTTCGCGCTTTTTTGTTCAGCGCCATTTCCTCAAAGAAACTGACACTGTCATCGGCCAGCGCCACTCCCACAGTGGGTGCCATCATGACCAGCGAAAAGAAGTCTTCATTCGTAATCTCCAAATAGGGAGCTTCCTTTTTGATAAATTCCTTCTTGAGCTCCTCCGTAGCAGCGATGATTTCCTTGTTTTCTACTAAAGACTCTATTTCGTATTCGGTAAACATCTTGACTTTATTGGTTAGGAAAGAAATTTAGCATCATTATTTTAATATCCGAAATGAAGCACAAAAAAAGGGAAGATCAATCGACCTTCCCTTTCTAAAACTTTTAAAATCAGACCTTACCCTTCTGATTCTTCAGCGGTTTCTTCCGGCTTGTAGGCTTCTACTGCAGCCTGGTATCTTGCTTTCAGATCATCATCGCTTTTCAATCCCTTTTTGATCTTGTTGTACACTCCAGCACCCAGATCGTCTTTAATAAGAGAGGTATAATTCGATTTGAAATCAGCCGTCATTTGGTCGATTTGCATATTAATTTCTTCATAAGCAGCCAGCTGCTCAGGAGTCACTTCCAATGCTGCAATTTGCACACTATCTCCTTTGGTCTTTTTGATCGCATTGAATACACGACCCTTATCCATCAGTTCATTGTTTTTTACCAAATCATTGGTTTTGGTTTTCATATCCACCTTCATGCTGTCTATCTGGGCCATTACACGCACATAGTTGGCAATATCCTCATCGGATATCTCGTCCTGAGCCTGAGCAGAACCTATACCTGCCACCAATAGTACCATCACCCAAATTTTCGCTAAGTCAATCTTAATCATATTATCAATTCTTTAATCCATTAGAAATAAACAAACCACGAATAAAGCCGGATCAGCTTCAATTGTCAAGGCAATCGGCTATAAATTGCCGCATAATTGTAGAATTGACTGTGAACAACATGAATAAAATCTATTATCTATCGACCTGTAGCACCTGCAACCGCATCATCAAAGAACTGGGCATTACCGATTCCTCTTTCGAAATGCAGGACATCAAGTCCCAGCCCATGACAGAAGACCAACTGGATCAAATGAAGGAAATGAGCGGTAGCTACGAGTCCTTATTCAGCCGAAGGTCGATGAAATTTCGCCCTATGGGACTACATGAAATGGAACTGAAAGAGGAAGACTACAAAAAGTACATCCTCCAGGAGTACACCTTCCTGAAAAGACCGGTTATTATTATTGGTAAAGAAATATTCGTAGGCAACGCTAAGAAGACCGTAGATGAGGCCAAACTATCACTGGGCTAAACTGTCAAGCCTTTGGAGTAGCCAAGGCTGTATCAAACTGGCCCAGCGCGCATACATTTTTCCGGAAGGGTGCAGACGATCCCCAGCCAACAAACTAAGATCTGTTTCCGCTTCTCGGGATATGTCAGTAATGTAGAAATAGGCTACTTCCATCTCTTCCGAAATAAAGCGGTTCACGTCATTGTAGGCGTCAATCTTAGCGCCAATAGCTTCACCTGCCCCATTGGCAAAGGGAGTCACACCATAGTCTGGGATTGATACTACAAACACATTTTCGGTTCTCCCATCAGCTAGCCGAATCGCCATTTCGAGAAGCTCACGAAATGCATCCGGATATACACTTACATTATAACCTCTGAACTGATCATTGACACCAATCAAAAGTGACACGAATGTATAAGTTGTGTCAGCAGAGGTATAATCAGTATTGTTAATCGCATTGCGCAAATCAGCAGTCGTCCAACCGGTGCGAGCTAGAATGGCTGGTGGGGATAGTTCGTATCCATTGCTCCTGGCCAATTGAGACAGTTGCACTGGCCAGCGCTCATTTGTCTCTACTGCTTCGCCGATCGTGTATGAATCACCTAGAGCCAAATAGGTAAAGGTGTAATCATATTTATCCTCTTCGGCACCTCCCATGGGATTTGAAGTGGGAGGAATGGAATCAGCAGGTGGACTTTGTAATCCCACATAGGGCGTAAAATCACTAGTATCATCCAGGCATGCTGTAAAAAACAGTACCAGTGGTATAATTGCTGCGATATACATGTACCTACACATACCAATAATTACGAGTGAGTTTGGTAATTGTTTTACTGATCAGTAGGTCGCGATAATCCTGACATTGAGAAACCTGGCAGACAGATCGTTGGGGACAGCATATTCGGATCCGTTGTAGTCCTGGAACCAGTCGTAAGAAATGGTGTTTTGTGAGCCAAATAGATTCAATATTTCTAAACCTATCCAAAGGCTACCAGGTACGATCTTTTTGGGAGAGACGAACTCTATCAGTTTTGAAAACCCGATATCCACCCTGAGGTACTCGTCGCCCATAAAAGCATTGCGAAATCCATCATTCCTCTCCGCTTCCTCTTCGCTACGGCTCGGGGGACCAAAAGGCAAACCACTTCCGTACAATGCGGAAAGGTTTACTTTAATGCTGGGGTTGTTTGGAAAATGATCCTGAAAGAACATGGCGATATTGAGCCGCTGATCCATAGGACGTCTCACGTAATCCTCCTCATCCGATAGTCTTTCTTCAGTTTTTAGATATCCAAAGCTAAACCACGACTCAGCCCCGGGGATGAACTCTCCCATTATTCTAAAATCAGCACCGTATGCATACCCACTGCCCTCGTTGTTCGCGTGATAACGGATCTTTACATTGTCTACATCAAAGGGATTTAGGTTCCAGAGGTGCTTGTAATAGACATCCGACGTGAGCTTAAAAGGTCTGTTCCAAATCGACAAATATTGATCCAGGCCAGCCACCACGTGATAGGATGATTGCGCTTTTACATCGGGGTTGATCACCCCATCCCTGTTTCGAAGCTCCCGATAAAAGGGATGCTGCTGGTACAAGCCCGTTCCGATACGAAGCAGCTTATTTTTCCTGGGCCCAAATCGCCATGCATACTGGGCTCTTGGGCTGATCAGCGTTTGGCCGCTGTAGGTCCAGTGATTGACGCGGGCACCCAGATTTAGTATATGCGTCGAATCCCTGGACGCCATCGTATATTGAGCATAAGCCGCTATTTTGTGCGAAGCTATATCCACCATTCCCTCCCGAGGTATAATGTCCGTCACATAATCCGCGCTATCCAAAAACTCGTACTCACTCAGCCGGTCGTCAATGTGCTCGGCATCCCAGCTCATCCCAAACTCCAACAGATCATTGCCTATATAAACTTCATTCTGCTGCTCTACATTTAGGATCTGTGCCTGCAGTTTGTTTCTGCCATAAGAGTAATTGGCGCCAAAGCCCAACCTCTGTCGGCACTGGTCAAAGTGATTTGAAGAGGGATTGTTGTCCACGCGACAAAGAAGATAATTGCCACTAAGTTCATAGTTCTCACGCTCTGTACTATACACGCTGGACACGGACAGATGCGAAAGGAAATTTTCTGTAAAGGAATGGGAAAGTACAGTACCTAGCTGATAGGTCTGATAGTCTAGCTTTTCCCTGCCTTCATGAAACACCGTGAGCCTATTTGTAGTTTGGATCGTACCAAATTCTGTATTGCGAAGGCCCGGAATGGTTTCATAGCTATTGATGGCCACCGACCCCAGCACTCCGATCTTCGTGCGGTTACTCAGTCTTTTTGACACGTACGACTGAAAGTCCGTGAATCGGGGAAAGTATTCGCCTTCCACATCCAGCGTACCCAGCAGATAGCGTGTGTTTTTATGCCTTGCACCAAAGGTGAAGGAAAGATCCTGTTTGTCATTGACGCCTCCATAGTACAGGCTACCACCCAACAAACTCATGTTGATGACCCCCTCATGACGAATGGGCGATTTGTATTCGACATCCAACACGGACGACAGCTTATCACCATACCTTGCTCGCCAGGCCCCTGCAGAAAAATTAATCGAGCCTACCATGTCCGGGTTTATAAAACTTAATCCCTCCTGCCTGCCGGCACTGATGATCTGTGGGCGATAGATTTTAATGCCGTTTACATACACGAGATTTTCATCATAGTTGCCGCCTCTTACCGAGTAAACAGAAGACAGCTCGTTGTTGGATGCCACACCCGGCAGGGTAGCCAGTATCTTATTAAAATCTCCGGTAGCTGATGGCATAGCTTGTAAGTTCTTCGGAGAAATTCGGATCAACTGCGGATCGGCCTGAATTTCGTACGCTTCGGATTGTACCTGCACATCCTTCAGTACATTTTCTTTTTCCGTAAGGGTAAAGTCCACTTCGACATTTGCACTTACATTAATCTGTCGCTCCTGTGATTCGAAGTTGATATGTGAAACCCTCAGGGTATAGTCACCACTCGATAGTCGTAGTTTAAAAGCTCCATCCAGGTCTGAAACAGTACCCTTGCTTTTTGGCACGACATGAATGGTCGCATTGGGAATAGGCTGCTGATTGGCATCTTTTATCTGGCCACTCACAACAAACTCCTGACCCAATGATTGATGAGAGGCAAACGAACAAAAGACGATAAGAAATGTAAGGGAAATGATCCTCGACATGGAATTAGGCTGTACTGATTGGCAATTTATCACAATATTTATCAGTATCGGAGCAACTTAATGATTTTGACCAAATCGCCTGAACTCACACTCAGGAAATAGACTCCCTTGGTATCCGAGTCGATGTGAATCTGGTACACATGTCCCTTGCGGTGCTTCTTGATTGTCTTCCTTCCTACCTCAGATCCATCAGGTGAAACGATAGAGATTTTCAGCGTTTCGTGGGGCAGCGGTTCATCTATACGGATCGATACCTGCTTGTCCGTAAATGGGTTAGGAAAAACTGTGATTTCACCGTTGAGTATCTCCTTGACGGAAAGCACTTCCGCAGCGGCCCGCTCATAGTTTGGCACACCATAGCCCACCAGGCTGTCAGGCTCCTGGTATTTGCTTCCCGATCTTATGATCAGTTCTTTCAATTCTCGATTGGTGAGTTGGGGATATTTCTGCCAAAGGCTTGCTGCAAGCCCAGCGATCAGTGGAGCAGAAAATGAGGTGCCATTCAATGGAGCCACTTCATTGTCTTCATTAAATATCGCTACGCTCCTACCCAGTGCGGCGATATCCGGTTTGATGCGACCATCGGCCGTGGGTCCCTTTGAGCTAAATCCTACATAATCACCGTGAGTATCTACAGCTCCCACGGTCAGTACATCCTCTACATCTGCAGGGAACACGATGTGGGGCCAATCGCGGCTTGTGCCTTCATTTCCGGCACTGTTGACCACCAGAATGCCCCGATCGCTGGCCCACTGTGCAGCACGTGACACCACAGATGTTTTGCCATTGGCGTCCCGGTCAAATTTGTAGTTCATACTCAGATCCGAAAATAAGCTGTACCCTAGTGAAGAAGAAATGATATCCGCTCCAATGCTGTCCGCCCGCTCTGCTGCGATTAGCCAATTGTACTCCTCTATTCTGTTTTCTGTCACTACATCTTCAGTCACATAAAAAGCAAACGACGCGTCATACGCCGTACCCACCATGGAGTCCTCATATTTTGCGGCGATACAGCTCAATGCTGAACTCCCATGATCATCATGACGGTATACGTCATAGCTGTTGGTGATAAAATCCCGGGTATCAAGCACACGATTGTTTGCATATAAATGTCCGAAAACCGATGAATTGTTCACTTCGTTAAATCCTCCGTCCAGCACAGCGATCAGGACGCTACTTCCGGTATAGCCTTCCTCGTGCATTTTTTCTGCACCGAGCATTTCGAGCTGTTTGTGAGAAGTCAACTTGACCACCTTTGGGGCCTGTAGTTCTCCGATTTCACGGGCAGCACTGGGTTGTAAGCTGAGCTTGGAATCAGGGGCAACGTATTCATAGTCTTTGACGAAGCTCTTGTGCAGCAAGCCGATCATATCTTTGGGATCCGCTTCCAGTAGCACGGCATTCATCCATCGTGAGGTAAATATTGGGTTGAAACCGAGGTTTCTTAACGAATCGAGGTAATGGCCCGAAACAGGCAAATCCTCTTCGGTAATTCCTATGGACTGTCGGGCTCGTCGTTCTATGGCACGATCCGTTAGGAATTTCTCTGGCTTCTTCACCGAAAAACCATTGTCGGCCTTATCCCTGAAAAAAACCATAAAACGGTCTACATCCTGGGCTGATGCCCCGGCAGAAATAAGTAGAACCCACAAAAGAAAAAATACTCTAATCCTCACCATACTCAATCAACACCTGCGTCAAATCCCTCCCCGCTACAATTTGGTTTTCACTCGAACAATCCTGTTGGCAGTACTCCCAAACATGCACACTTTTAACGATCAATCCCACGTTCCTTGCATAAATTTCGTACCGATCGTCACGCCCCAGGAAGTTTTCGCCATCGTCTCGCTGCACCACCGTCCACAGTTCGCTGTACAATTCATCGTATAACGTAGTATCTGCAGGACTGTTCAAAAAATTATATAATTCAATAGAGCGGGCGTTGTACGCATTGCCATCCCACTCAAGTTCGTTTTCTATTGGAAACACCAGCTTCACAAAAGCCACATTGTTTTCGGTCACAATGGCCCTGTGGATATCGACACGGGCCGTCCAGACAGAATCCAGCGACCAGGCCTGGGTAGAATCCTCCCGTGTCTCTCTATGCAGCGTGTACCGGATCTCATCCGAAGACACAATCGTAGAATCCATCACGCGCTCGCGCAGCTGGTACACCCGATGCTCAGGACCGATCAAAGCATAATTGGTCTCATCCATGTCATAGATTCGGTAGCTACCCACCTTCATCGGAAAGTAATCATGTCCCAGCCTGGTAGGATCAGGTGCCACCTCCGAAGAAGTACAGGCGGCCAGGCTGCCAAAAAAAAGCGCTATGAACCAAACCTTATACTGCAAGCTCTTTACTTTGGTTAAAACTCTTTTGAATCCAGCCCCCCCCGATCACGTCATTTCCTTCGTAAAACACCGCTGCCTGACCGGGGGCTATGGCCGATACGCCTTTACCGAAGTACACCTTCATGGTATCGCCCACCTGCTCTATCACAGCCGGGGTTCCGTTATCGTTGTAGCGCACCTTGGTAACTGTATCTAATCTTTCATCAAGAGACTCATACTTATTCATAATCAATTGGTTAACGTACATACCATCCCTCGCCAATTCGTCGAATGCACCCAATACCACTTGATTCTTTTCCTTGATGATCTCGATCACGTACGCCGGAAAACCTAATGCAATTCCTAGGCCTTTTCGTTGCCCGACGGTGTAGAAAGGATAGCCTTCATGCGTACCTAAGACAGTTCCGTCCTCAAGCACAAACTCCCCTCCTGCTACTTCTTTTTCCAGGCCTTCTACCCTTCTTTTCAGGAAGCCTCGGTAATCGTTGTCCGGTACGAAACAAATCTCATAGGACTCGGATTTGTTCACCAAATCCACAAAGCCTCGCTCCATGGCCATTTCCCGAATCTCTGTTTTCTTCAGTTTGCCCAATGGCAATATCGTTCTGCTCAGGCTCTGCTGAGACACACCCCACAAAGCATAAGACTGATCTTTCAGTTCATCTACTCCTTTGGAGATCACATAGCGGTCGTTTTCTTCACGTACCTGGGCGTAG
The DNA here is from genome assembly GCA_965222305.1 of Reichenbachiella sp. Taxonomy (GTDB): domain Bacteria; phylum Bacteroidota; class Bacteroidia; order Cytophagales; family Cyclobacteriaceae; genus Reichenbachiella. The sequence goes on along the minus strand of OZ244943.1, from coordinate 1,064,360 downwards.
TGGCCTGTTGCGATATAGTCACATCCCAGCTTATCCGCTCTGCGCAGCAGTGCATCCCATTTGATGTGGGTGTTGCACAGCACACAAGGGTTGGGCGTACGTCCCGCCAGGTATTCATCGGTGAAGTGATTGATCACATAGTCACCAAACTCCTCTCGTATATCCAAAATGTAATGAGGGAACCCTAAACCGACGGCTATGTTTCTTGCGTCGTTGATGGAGTCGAGGCTGCAGCAGCCTGTCTCCTTTTTGCCACCTCCTGAGGACGAATAGTCCCAGGTCTTCATTGTCATGCCGATTACTTCGTATCCTTCTTCGTGCAGCATGACTGCAGCCACCGAGCTATCTATCCCGCCGCTCATGGCCACCAATACTCTACCTTTCTTGCTCATGTAATGCTTTATTGCCAGGTTCACAGCCTGGTTTAGACATTGATTTAGCCTGCAAAGGTAGGTTAAATAAGGTAATACTTGACACTTTCCATTCCAATAGAATGAACCTCTTTCAATAAGTATTTTAGTATCTTTATTTCACATGATGTATTGTTGCCATTTCAATCTATGAAGGACTTCACCTTGTTACTCTTGGCTCTAATTGTCTTTGTATTAAGTCGATGTACTCCAACTAACCCAACTCTATCAAAGCAGTACTTATCTGGAAATTGGTACTACATTGATTCCATATGTGACCCGAACCCAGAATATGGTGGCTACAATTATGTTGAAGTTTTTTTCAATGACTCCATTTGCGCCTATTGTGCATCGGGAATTGGACCAGTTTATTATAAATATGGAGTCAAAGGAGATTCAATAGTTTTTGAAAAGTCAAGCAATAGAGTTCAAATAATCGATGAAAACAGTATGACAATTAGTTTTAATTGTGATCAACAAGCTCTGTTTAAGCTAACGAGAATGCTCCCCCACGAGGAACCCTTGAAGGAATTTTGGATCCAATCCGAAGCAGAAAACTATTCCCATGCTGTTTTTGTGAGGCAATATTCAACATTGAAGGATTTGGGATTGATAGATTAAAACCTGTCAGGTTTAATGCCAAACCGTGTATAAACCTGACAGGTTAACGCCAAGCCACGGCTAACGTATTTTGATTAAATTCGGTGAAAAAATCAGAACGATGAGATCTCTCGTATTACTGGGATTCCTACTTATCCTCTTTGCTTGTACCTCTGAAGAAGATCCTGTCCCAAAAACAGTGAATTTTTCAGTCTTAATTAATGGAGACCTTTTTATCCCTGATCAAACCGGTAGAGCCTCTTACTACGATCATCGGTTGGGGTTTGGTGCCATTGATAGCGTGGATAGAATAAATGATGGAGAGAGGTATCAACTATTTTTCGATATCGTCAACCCAAAATTGGGCACTAATACCGTAAGCAATTCATTAAACGGAAGCACGATTCTTCTGTATCGCTGGATTGGCAGGCAGGGTCAGGGTTTCTGGGCAACAAGTGGTGATTTTGAACTCACAGAATTTGACACTCTGGCTGGACGGTTTTCAGCAACTTTTAATTGTGTATTTGACTACCCGGATAGCGATATGTTCTTCGAATTGACACAGGGGCAACTCAATGATTTCGTCCTTTCTGATCTCTTCTGCGAACCGGATATATCTTTCGGTATTCCTGATTCAATATCTTTTTTCAACACCTGGGGAATGGTGGGATTCGAAAACCCCGATGGAACGTATCAGTACCCACCTTGCGATACTGAATCCTACCTTAAAATAACTCAGAATGCTGAAAATGAATCTATGGTAGATATAACCGGTAGCGCCCCTATCAACTCCTTTAGAATTTCACATGAAATAATCGACAACAACAAGTTTGTCACCAGCAGTATCGCAACTACAAGAGTTGGTGGCTCACAATGGGCATTGGACTATGAAGATGATATAATTGAGTTTCTTGAAAATGATACCATAACCTTTTCCGTGATCAATGATAAACTCATTCTTTCCAATACCACCTGTGAGGAGCAGATGGTTTTCAGGACAGTCAAATTGTAAAATAAGCCAACCTCACGGGTCTTAGCGTCCCTCTAAGACAAAATAGAAAAGCCTAAAAAGTCCTGTCAGGTTTTTACCGGGTCGCAGATAAACCTGACAGGATTTAATCCTCATGCAACCCTTTCACCCTATCATGCATCTTGCCTTCAAAACATCAAAATAATTGACATGACTACCAAACACACCAATCGACCAAAAGACCTGCTGACCTGCACCCTGGCATTCCTGTGTATTCTGACTTCTTTTAGCACATTTTCACAAATCAAGAGATATGAGGTAAAACCCTATGAAAAGGTAATCATCAGCCCCCATATCCAGGTGGTATTCAAAGCTACTGACGATAGGGAGTCTGTGGTCATCGAATCGATAGATGTGTCCGTTGATAAGCTCAACGTAGAAGTAAAAGGCAAAACCCTACGGCTCTATCTCGACGATGCCAAAACAATCACTAAAACGGAAAATATCGACGAAGATGGAAGCATGAAAAGAGATATTTATCAGGGAACCATCGTAGAAGCGACCGTCTACTACAAAAACATCGAGTCGATTTCATTGAGAGGAGAAGAAGACTTTAGTTTCCCTGACCTCATCCAATGCCCTGAACTGGATCTAAAGATTTATGGGGAGTCGCAAGTCCAGATCAATCATATTGAGACCGAAACCATCAATGCGACATTGTATGGAGAAAGCAGTCTATCCGTACAGAATGGAAATATTGACTTCCAATACCTCACATCTTACGGAGAAAGCAAGATTGATCTATCAAGGGTCAGCTGTCAGGAAACAAATATTGTAGTTTTTGGAGAGGGCACAATTATATGTGATGTAAAGGAACACCTCAAAATCACTACCCTTGGCGAGCCTGAAGTAAGGTATTCCGGCAATCCGACAATTTCGAAAGGCATTGTCATTGGAGCACCCAAACTCATTAAGGTCAGCAAACAGGGTTCTTAAAAAGCCTATTCCGGTGCTAAACCTGTCAGGTTTAGCACCAAGCCGCATATAAACCTTACAGGATTACAAGTCAGTAAATCACTCGATTAATCTGGGGATCTCCACATCACTCATTTGAAAGCCGATCATGACTTTTTTGCCTGTCATATTCTCTAGCATGGGTTTGAGGATCAGTTGGGCGTTTTCCTGGGTTTGATCCAGGATGCCCGTTTGCATGGCGGATTCTCGTATTTGGGCCTCAGCTACTTTATAGAGTTGTTCAATGAAATTTTTCTTATCCTCATCACTCATGTATTGGATCTGCAGATCGTACATTCGGGATTTTTCCAAGTCAAGTTTGAAGTAGCACAGCTCCGGCTGTGGCAAGGAAATATAAAGCGTGTCACCTGACTCAGAAAGATCAGCCGCGGTAAGTCGGGACAAATCGATGCAACCCGTAGCTACTCCCTGACTGATCAACACGGCCTTGGCATCCGGCAACGGTTTGTATTTGAATAACTTGAAGTCAAAGGAGTCGGCGATTTTCTTGATCTCAGTCACTTCCTGGAAGTTGTACTTGACGAGCTCTAGTTTACCTATTTGCTCCACACGGGTCAGTATGGTGCTTTGTACGGTTTCTTTTTGGCCTTGCTCTAAGAAACCAGAGAACTTCTCCTCGATGAGCATCCAGGACATCAAACCGACGACCATGAGCCATGGAAGGATTTTTAAAATGATTTTGGCTAATTGGATCATTGGTCGACCGTTTTATTCTTTGCAGTACGAAAGTTACACTACACAGCGCTAAGTACCCTTACAAATTCCCCAACATCATTCCAGCGAAACTCAACGCCAGGAAAAAGCCAAACATATCAGTCACGGTGGTCAAAATCGGCCCGGAAGCCAGAGCCGGATCCACGTTCATTCTTTTGAGCAAAAGAGGGATAGTTCCACCCAGAGAAACGGCAACAATTGTATTGACCATTAAAGCCCCTCCTACCACCAGACCTAAATAAATATTTCCTTTCCAAAGCCAGGCCGCTGCCCCTATTAGTACCCCGAGCACCAATCCATTGATCAGTCCGACTGAAACTTCCTGCAACCAGACTCTTGCTAGTTCAAAAGGCCGGATCACACCCAGCGACAGCTCCCTCATACTCACTGCCACAGCCTGGTTACCTGAGCAGCCACTCATATCCGAAATAATGGGTAGAAACACCGCAAGCGCAATCACGGCAGACAATGTTTCCTGGTAAAAAGCTATCACGCTGGCTGCAATAATGTTCAGGAGGATATTGACACTAAGCCAGGAAAGTCGACGCTTGGATCTAAGTAGAATCGGCATGGTACGGAGCTCCTCTCCTCCTACGATACCTTGGGTTTGCAAGTGTTCTACATTACTGATTTCAGCTTCGGTTTCCCTGATTTCCTTTCTAAGAACAACCCCTACCAGTCGAAGGCTCTCATCCACCACCGGCACTCCATAAAAATCGTGTGTATCAAAGAAGTTGATCAGCTTGTCAAGAGGATCGTCATCCCTAACCGTCAATGCATCCCTCAGCACGATCTTCGATAGCGGAACGGACGGCTTGTTCAAAAGCAAATCACGCATACGCAAAACCCCTTCAAACTTGCCATGGGAAGTGACATAAGCGTACTGTAAATTGTACTTCTCATATTGCTCGGCATTGTTGCCCAGGTCTTTCACGACATCTCCTATGGTAGCATCTTCGTCATAGGCCAAAAACTCGGTAATCATCAATCCGCCCGCAGTTTCTGGATCATACTGAATGAGTTTTTTGATATTCTCTACCTTATCCACCTCCATTTCATCCATGATGGCCCCGGCACTTTCATCCTTCATTTCGATAAGGAAATCGGCCTGGTCATCACTTTTCATTTCAGAGATAATCGCAGCAGCCTCTGTCGCATTGAGCTCCTCCAACACGTTCAGTGCATGTACCCATGGAATTTCCTCCATAATTTCGGCAACATCCTGTGGTTGGAGAATTTGCACTAATTTCAGCCGCTCTTGCTTGTCGAGGTGACTGACCGTACCGGCCATATCTTCAGCGTCCAGGGTGTCTATGAAGGTCTTGATTTCCTGAACATTCTCTTTTTCCAATAGGAGTTCCAGGTTTTCCCAGGGCTTGAGTTGTGACATGTCTTTTGCTTTAATTTCTGTAAAAATTGTAGACGTTCACAACAAAAGCAAAACCGTTACTTGTCTTTTATTTTCGTTATGTAAATTGAGCCTCGAATTATGTATTGTATTCCATGATTGTAATAGGAAGAAAGGACAAAATCAGTTTGCCGGAATTTGACCTCATAGACATTGAGGCCAAAATTGATACCGGTGCGTACGGTTGTGCCTTACACTGTCATCATGTGGAGGTTCATAAGGACAATGGAATGGACGTTCTGTCCTTTCAACTGTTGGATCCTGATCATCCGGAGTACGAAGACAAGACGTACACTACGGAGCACTTCAGCGATACGGTCGTAAAAAACTCCGGGGGTGTGGCTGAGCATCGATACACAATAGAAACGGAAGTAGTGATTTTTGGAGAGAAACGAATAACCCAATTTTCTCTCACTGACAGGCAAAACATGAAGCATCCCGTGTTGCTCGGGCGCACGTTTCTGCGTGAAGAATACCTCGTAGATGTGAGAAAAAAGAATTTATCATACAAACAGAAAACGAACAGAAAATGAAAATCTCGGTTTTATCGAGAAACCCTAACTTATACTCTACCCGACGCCTCGTAGAAGGCATTGAAGCCAGAGGGCACGAAGCTGTGGTGATTGACCACCTCAGATGCGATCTGATCATGGACAACACCGGTCCGATCATTTCTTATAAAGGCGAAACGCTGAAAGATATCGATGCTATCATTCCCAGAATTGGTGCTTCAGTGACTTTCTATGGTACGGCAGTGGTTCGCCAGTTTGAAATGATGCATGTATTTAGTGCGGTAGATTCATTGGCTATCACCAGATCAAGAGACAAACTCAGAAGTCTGCAGATTCTCTCCCGTGCAAAAGTAGGCATGCCAAAAACCGCTTTCACGAACTTCAGCAAGGAAGAAAACAAAGTGCTCAAACACATTGGCAATGCACCTGTAGTAATCAAACTCCTTGAAGGGACTCAAGGTCTTGGCGTGATGCTGGCTGAAACTGACAAAGCTGCCAAGTCTGTAGTAGAGGCCTTTGAAAGCCTTAAAACTCGGGTGATTCTCCAGGAATTTATTGAAGAAGCTGGAGGAGCGGATATCAGGGCTTTTATCGTAGATGGAAAAGTGGTTGGCGCTATGAAACGACAAGGAAAGGAAGGGGAATTTCGATCCAATCTCCATCGCGGAGGAAACGCCGAAGTAATCAAGCTGAAAAAAGCCGAGAAAGAGACCGCGCTAAAAGCGGCGAAGAGTATGGGACTGGCCATAGCCGGAGTAGACATGCTTCAGTCTAAGAAGGGCCCATTAGTACTGGAAGTTAATTCGTCTCCAGGCCTGGAGGGAATTGAAAAAGCCACTGGAGTAGATATCGCTGACAAAATCATCGAGTATATCGAACGATCAGTATCTAAGAAAAGGCGCCCCAAAGACAAGGTAAAAGCCTGACATGATCATCAACAACCAGGAGATACTCCCGGGAGAGACCAAGAAAATCGATGTTAACATCGCGAAGCTCCCCTCCCATTCGTCTATCGATATTTCAATTACTGTGAGCAGAGCCCAAAAGGACGGCCCTGTTCTTCTACTTTCCGGGGGTCTGCATGGTGACGAAATTAATGGCATCGAGATTGTTCGGAGGATTATCGAACAAGACTATCACATTCCTGAGCGAGGTACGGTCATATGCATTCCGATTATCAACGTCTATGGGTTCATACATTTCTCTAGGTATGTACCGGATGGAAAAGACGTGAATCGCTCATTTCCCGGAAATAAAAATGGATCATTGGCTGCCAGAATCGCGTATTACCTGGTACATGAAGTTTTGCCTAAAATCGACTATGGCATCGACTTCCATACCGGTGGTGCTGACCGGACGAACTACCCACAGGTACGGGGCATGATGACGGATGCTACCAATAAAATGCTCGCCAAGGTCTTTAATGCCCCTTTTACTTTGCATTCCAACTTTCGTCCTAAATCATTAAGACAAACCGCATCTAAAATCGGAAAGCATATACTGGTTTATGAGGGTGGGGAATCATCAAGGTTTGATGAGTTTGCTATCAAGCAGGGAATAGACGGAACACTACGACTGATGCATCACCTGAAGATGACCAGTCATAACCCGGCTTCCACAGTTAAAAATCATCACATTCAAAACACCTCATGGGTACGGGCACGGGCATCGGGGCTTTTCCAAAGTGAGGTGGTCAGCGGGCAAAAGGTACTGAAGAACCAGCTCACCGGTTACATCACAGACCCTTTCGGGGATTTTAAGGTACCCTTGAAGTCTCCGGCCACAGGGTACGTCATCGGCCTCAACAACAACCCCATCGTGCACCAGGGAGATGCGGTCATTCATATCGGTGTGTCGAAAAACTCTGATCTTCCAAAGCCTACCTCACCGGTAGCTTCTCCAGAATAGTTCATTTAGTCAATAACCTGAGTCCAACCCTTTTGCAAAAATTTGGGTCTTTTATATCAGGATAGCTTTAGAAGCTATATCTAATTCACTGACAGTGAAAGATTTATTATCTTTATAAATGCCGATTTTAACTTAAAACCAAAAACATGTCAACCTATCGCATCCTCTCACTTCTAGTATTAGTTTTTCTATTTTCGTGTGATCAGGAAAAACCTCCCGTAATCCAGGAGCCGGGCCAGTTACAGCTTTCGTTTCTTTCTCAAAGTCCTTCGGGCAGTAGGACCCTCGACACGGACGTAAGTTCTGTCATGGTGACTATCGTGGACGAAGAATCCAATGAGGTGTACACCCGGGAGGTAATCGACCTCTATCGTTTTGATGAGGCATACCTCTCTGCCCCGATCTCACTCAACCCAGGGAGATATGATTTGATGGAGTTTTTTGTCCTGAATCAGGACAATGAAGTTGTATATGCGTCTCCTGTGTCAGGCTCCGAGCTCGCCTCAGTGGTAGAGGAACCCCTGCCTATATCGTTCAGAATTGGTGCGGATGAAACCACAAAAGTGGTACCTGAAGTCATACGAACCGAAGATCGGCCTGCCGAAGATTTTGGATATGCAACTTTTAGCTTTACAGTGGTAGATGTTTTTGAATTCCTGCTGAGCGTTTTCGTCTATGATGAGGAAAGTGAAAACTTCGAATTGACCGATGCAGATCTTGCCCTTTTCGTAGAGGATGAAAAGATACACCACCAGGGTTTGGATGCTCAGACCAACGGCATTGCTTTGAACAGCATTGATTTCGAAAAAATCAAGCTCGAGATTACAAAAGAAGGTTATGAAACCTACAGCGGGGTATTTTCCATGGATAGCCTGAAATCTCATGCCAACCAGCCCTTGATGATAATCCTGGATAAATCAAACGAACCATTAGCCACCAAGACAGCTTATGGCATCGGCTGGGGCCCCAGCTCCATTATTTTCGGATCCATAAATAGCAACGGAGAGACAGAGATCATTTCGGATCTCGGATTTCAAACAGGAATTATTGCTGGCTATTGCCAAATGACGGAAGAGCATTACCTATTTTCCTATGACTACAATCATGGCAACCATGCGCTGGGCATCATCAATATTAACAGCGGCCAATTGGACAAGGCGTTAAAGCCAAAAATGCTATGGCCTTACCAGATGGCGCCTGAAGAAAACATGCTTTACGGGTTAGGATATGACAACCTGGAAAACCAATGGATTTTCGGTAAAATGGACTTGGAGGGCAACGAAACCATTATTTCGAGCCTCGGGTTCAATCCGGGCATTATCGCCGGCTATGCGGCAGTACACGATGGACAATACCTGTTTTCACATGACAATGGTGGCTCAGGGCATGCGCTCACTTTTGTTTCACTGGCCAATGGCACCATCACCAAAACACTGGCCCCCAAGAAGCTCATGGCCTACCAAATGAGACCCAAGGGGGATATCTTATATTCTATTGGGTGGAGCGAGACCAATTCATTTCTTTTCGGAAAAATGGATGCTGATGGAAACGAAACCATCCTCACAGACCTCAACATAAAAGGCGGATTGCTACCTGGGTATTCTCAGATGCAGGATGGTTATTATGGTTTTGCCTATGCAAGTCTCAATGGTAGTGCGGACTACCTGGTCATCATCGACACTGAAACAGCTGAAGTGGTATACAACCAAAAACACTCCAAGCTTCTACCCTATCAGGTCACGTTCGGTGACATTTCAGCTTTGGTAGAATAGAGCCAAGGTCGGGAGATCTAGCTGCTAATAGAGGTTCTTACTTTTTGTGTGTACTCACGAAGGGCTTTAGCGAATGGCAGTACATGACTTTCCATTCGCTCCAGTATCCAAATCGCTGCCAGGATATGAGTCAAAACCTCACCATCGTCCTTGCCCTCCACCTCAAAAGGTAGAGGCTGCTCTTCCATGAGTGCCTCTTCTGCCCTTGTGAGTGCTTCGACGGTTCGGGTTTCGACCAAACTTTTGATTACGGGAATTTGCATATTAGTTGAGCTTACTGATCAGGTCTACCACTATTTCCTCCTTACTGGTAAAAATGGTTTCTTTCAGCTGACCACCCTCAAAAATAGAAAAAGATGGGAGGTTAGAAATCCCAGCCAACTTCCTTGCCTCAGGATTGCTCTCAGCGTTGATATTCAAAAACTTAACTCCTTCGAATCGGTCATCCCCTGCAAGTCTTTTAAATTTTGGATTGAATAACCGGCACGACCCACACCAGTCTGCATAATATTTTACTACTACTTTTTCACTTGACTCAAGCTCCTGCTTGAAATTTTCGTCTGTAACGTCGATTACTCCCATTTGTATTTTGAATTAATTTTTGATGCAATAGTACGGCAATTTGCTTGCCTTTATCTTTGGCGAAAATAAAATATTTTGATCCCTTAATTAGCAATATTTATATGAACCTCAAGACCCTTGTAAAAGTCGGCAATATTTCCAATCTAAGTGATGCCCGCTACTGCGCCGGCATGGGTGTGCAAATGCTAGGTTTCAACATAGATCCACAAGACCCGGGTCACATTTCCCTACAAACCGCGCGAGAAATAATCGGATGGGTGGCAGTGGACAATATCGTATTGGAGTGTGGATCGATGCCAGTAGAGGATATACTCAAGGTAAGAGAGGAATCTAGGGTGGACAATATACAAACGGACAACCCTGAGGTTGTGCAGGCGCTGCAAGATTCAGGATGCAAAGTGATCCTGAGGCTGAATCAGGCCATGAAGGTGCAACCCTCTCCCGATTACTTATTGCTAGAGAAACCCATCGATTTAACTACCGACCTACCGGTTTTCAGAGGTTATGAAGTCACCGCCGACAACCTGGACGAAATACTGGGTGAAAATCAGTATTCCGGCATCGCTTTGAAAGGTTCTGTGGAAGAAAAGCCCGGCTTCAAAGACTATGATGAGTTGGCCGATATTCTGGAAGCCTTAGAGATCGAAGACTAAGTAGAACATGGATCTCAAGAAGGAACTTACCGCCCCTCGCAGTATGATCCAAACCAAGGCCATTGTGGATTGGATCGGCCAAAACCCAAGGCATATCGACATCCTGCTCGACGCCTATTTGGGAAACGATGCAAGGGTCACCCAGAATGCCGCTTTTTTCATGATGCATGTAGGTGATACGCATCCTTCTCTAGTCAAGCCGCATATTGGCAGATTGATCGAACAGCTCGGCAACAATCCCCCTGTAGCGATCAAACGAAATACCATACGTTTTTTGCAAAGTCACCCAATTCCTGAAGAGTACCAGGGTGACCTGGCCGAACACTGCTTTCATTACCTCACCGATCCCAAGGAAGCCATTGCCATAAAAGCCTTTTCCATGACGGTATTGTACAACCTGACCCGGATTTATCCGGATTTGAAAAATGAGCTTACTCTTGGCATCAAGGATGCCATGGAAAATGGCACTGCAGGCATAATATCGAGGGGCAGAAAAATCCTGAAGCAACTGGATAAACTAGGCTAAGTTTTTTTTCTGCCAAAGGACATCTTTATTAAGTCCTATTCTTTCTTATTCATTCACTATATCTTGTTAGCTTTATAGGCTTTTTGAGAAAATACCGTTGTAAGCAATGGCAATCCTAAGTCAGGGAAGATCACAACTACAAGACGAGCTGGACAAACTCAAGAATGAGCTCCGCGAACTTCAGAATAGGTACGAACTATTGATGGAGTCCTCGGCGAGTTATTTTTTCATTTTTGAAGAAAAGAATGTCCTTGAATTCAGCCCCAAGGCCGAAGACCGGTTTGTTTTCACCAGCGACTTTGCTGACAAGACCCTTGATGAGCTTATGCCGATATTCCAGCTGGATGGCGAGCAAAGTAAAATCACCTGGACAAAGCAGGTCAAGCTAGCAGACATGGGCCCCGGCCAGCCTTTTAAGTTTGACTATCTCGACAAAAACGGCATTTCATTCACCACCTTCACCACGATAAAAAAAGTGGCTGAGGAGCGGTTTCTTGCCCATATCGAATTGATCGAGCAGCAGGTAGGCTCTACCGCCGAAGTAAACGCCGTAGCGGACAATGCTCCTGCGTTTATCCGAATGTTTGACGCCAAAAAAGCCCATACCTACCTCAATAAAGGCTGGCAGGATTTGTTGGGTATCGAGACTTCATAACTACCGGATGACTGGACCAAAAACATACACACCGAGGATCGCGAACATTACCTAAGCGGGCTGGAGTTTGCAGTACAGCACAAAAAAAAGTATGAATACTCATTCAGGATCAAAGACCAAAACGGAGAGTACCGTTGGATGCTGGAAACGGGTACGCCCAGGTATTCTAAAAACAATCAGTTCATTGGGTATGTAGCTGCGGCCATAGATCACACCGAGCGCAAAAACCTGGAAATCGAGACGACAAGAGATGCTGCTATCACTGCATCCGAGATCACCATTCAGGAATCTCTGGACGCCTCTGAGGTGGTGGCTCTGTCCACCGACACGGAGGGTAACATCCGTTTTTGTAATAAGAAGCTCCTGGACACCCTCGAAATCGGACTTAGGGATATAGTGGGCAATAACCTATTTGACGTTTTCATTCCGGATGCGGGTTTGGGACTTAATCAGAAGAAGTACGCACAACTCGCGGCTCAGGGTCACTTTTCAGGTGAGATTTCAGGAAAATTCTATTCCAAGTCAAAGGAAGAAATCGGTGTGCGATTCAATGCCATCTTTCTGAAAGATGCCCTGGACGAAGTATCGGGTATAAACCTAATCGGTGAAAACGTAACAGAGCGCCAGCGTGTAAAAAAGGAACTGGAGCGTACCAACGACCAGCTCAAAGAGCTTTTTGACAACTCGTATGACCTTATCCATATTTTTGATCAGGATGGCACCTTTCAGTTTGTCAACCAGGCATGGGTAGAAAAGCTGGGCTATGAGGGTCGCATGGACAAGCTCAAGTTTAAAAACATTGTGAGCCCGGATGAGTGGCAGAGTGCGGTAGAAAAACTCGATAAAATCATCAAAGGTGAAAAAGTCGAGAGGTTCGAAACGGTGTTTTTGTCTGACAAAGGCAAAAAGATCTTCGTCTCAGGACGGGTAAACTGTTCATTCGATCTCAATGGCCGGGCACAGTTTCGCGGTATCTTTTATGACATTACCGAAAGGATCAGAACAGAAAAGGCACAGACACTATACAACAGGATTGCAGGATTCAATATCGAGGGGACAAGCCTCGATAAATTGTTCGAATACCTCTACAATGAACTGTCGCAAATACTATCCATCAAAAACATCAATATCGATGTGAATGGTTTGGCCATGGGGCAAAAAGGAGTTCAATCTTTTGCCAAATCATCGGTAAAGGAACAAACTGCTCAAAAGGCTCAGAAATTCATCACCAACCTTCTGTCCAACCACCTCCTGGCACAGCACAAGGCGCTTATCCTTTATGAGAATGATATTGAGACCATCCTGGAGGAAAAAAAGAAAAGCTACAAAATGAGCCTGCCCCTTGTATGGCTTGGTGTACCCATCACCCTCAACGAGAAAAACATTGGGTTGCTCTCCGTCCATTCCTACGAAGACAGATCAGACTATGGCGCCAAGGATTTGGAGCTGCTGTTTTTTGTCGCCAGCCAAATCTCATTTGCTATTGAAAGAAAGGTCAACGAAGAGAAAATCACGGATCAGGATGCGCGGATCAAAGCCATTTTTGATAGCAGTTCGCATCAAATATGGTCTGTGGACCAAAAGCATCGCCTTACTTCGTTCAACCAAAACTATGCCGCAGCACTCAAAAGCAACTATGGACTGGCAGCCAAAACAGGCCAGGAAATGGAGAGTGCCATTGAGCCGGACAACAAGGCCTTTATCGAGGCATGGAATCAGAGTTACTATGCTGCGTTCAAAGGAGAGTCTGTCAACTTTGAACAACAAAACCTCAGTGGAAAAAGTCAAAGTTTGTGGACAGAGGTATTCATCAACCCAATCAGACGACAAGACGGTACGATCAACGAAGTATCGGTCATCGCGCATGACATCACGGAAAAGAAGAACTCAGAGCTGGCCCTTGCAGAAAGTGAATACAAGTTCCGGGAGATATTTGAGTCGATACAGGATATTTATTTCCGCTGCGACATGGATGGAGACATCAACATGATCAGTCCTTCTATTCAGTCGTTGGGGATTAAGGAGAAGGATATCCTGGGCAACAACATCATCAAATTCTTTTCCTCCGATCTGGACCTGAAAAAGGTCATGGAGGAACTAATAGAAAAAACGACGCTGCAAAACCTGGAAGCCAAACTGCAGGTAAAAGGGCATGAAGACAAGGATTTCCTGGTCAACATGCGGTTGCTGGTCAGAAATGAAGAGAACATCGGATTGGAAGGCGTAGCTCGTGACGTATCCGAATTGAAGAATGCCAACAGGGAGATGCAACGTGCAAAAGAGCAGGCGGAAAAATCCCTGGCGGTCAAAGAACGGTTCTTAGCCAACATGAGCCATGAAATCCGAACGCCAATGAACGGCATCATCGGGATGATCGATCTATTGGGTAGTACCAAACTGGATCCTGAGCAGTTTGACTATGTAAAAACGATTCAGAAATCCTCTGAAACCCTCATGGTGATCCTCAACGACATCCTTGATCTGTCCAAAATCGAAGCTGGGAAAATGGAGCTCAAACCCCACCCGATTGAGCTCATGGGAACATTCGAAAAACTCTATGACTTGTTTTCCCAGCAGGCGCATATCAACAATACGGAGCTGTTTTACCATGTCGGCAAAAACATACCGGAGTTGGTGCTGGTGGATGAGACCCGGCTTCTACAGGTATTGTCCAACTTGACGAGCAATGCGATAAAGTTTTCCAAAGAAAAGGGCACAATTCATATAAGCATTCGATTGATGAATGAAGAAGGAGACAATCTGGTCTTTAAGGTACAGGTGAAAGATGAAGGAATCGGCATTCCTAAAAAGCATATGAGCAGCCTGTTCATCAACTTCAACCAGTTGGACAATTCCAGCACCAAGTCATTCGGAGGAACAGGTTTGGGGTTGGCAATTTCCAAAGAAATCGTCCAAACGATGGGCGGTACCATCGGCGTGGTATCTACGCCCGGTCTGGGCAGCACCTTTTCTTTTACATTCAATGCCGGCAAAATCAAGAATAAAGAAACCAAAGCCACTCCTAATAATGGCCTAACCAAAATCAAGAAGGAATTTGAAAAAGACGCTCCCAGGATCATGGTGGTGGATGACAACAAGGTCAATAGAAATGTAGCGTACCAAATCCTGGAAAAATCAGGCTGTGAGGTGGATCTGGCAGAAAGCGGCAAGGAAGCTCTCAAGCTCGTGAAGAAGAACCCCTACGATCTGATCTTCATGGACATACAGATGCCCGAGATGGACGGAGTGGAAACCACACAACGGATGAAAAAGCTCAAGACCGTCACCCTACCTCCTATTGTAGCCATGACGGCCTATTCTATGGAAGATGACGATAAAAAATTCATCGCTGCCGGACTCGATGATTATGTGCCCAAGCCCATAAAAGCGGACACAATCATCAACAAGGTCAAAGACTATATTTCTTTTGAACCCAAAGAGATCAAATCGTTTGCACCGGAAGAAGACAGGGAGCTGGTCATCAA
The DNA here is from genome assembly GCA_965222305.1 of Reichenbachiella sp. GTDB lineage: Bacteria > Bacteroidota > Bacteroidia > Cytophagales > Cyclobacteriaceae > Reichenbachiella. The sequence continues at coordinate 1,049,130 of OZ244943.1, read as the reverse complement.
TCAAAATACGCTCAATGAGTTGTCGAAATTTGGGGGACAGGAGCTTCTCAATGAGGTATTGTCAGATTTCGAAGTTGAGGCCGGGCAACTCCTTAAGAACTGTATGAAGTTTTACAAGCAAGATGAGATTGAGGGAATCCGCAAGGAATTGCATACACTCAAAGGCAGCGCTGGCACGCTGGGCATAGAGATCATGGAGAAAAAAGTGAAGCACCTGGAGCGTCAGCTGAAGGATTCAAATACAAAAGATCTGAAGTCTCAACTGGACTCAATCCTTGAATCATACAAAGAATTTCAGGAAAACTACAAAAACATTATTCAAAACTGAGCGAATGTTTATAAATTGATTTTTTGAAATGTACCTGTGATAAAAATGAAAATTTAGCAAAATCATCTAATGGATAAGTGGTGGTAAACTAAGCAGAAATGAAGAAAATAATAATTGCGGAGGACAGTTCAGTCATTCAAAATTTAACCAAAAAAATCTTACAAATACAGAATTTTTCCATTGCTTCTGTAAAGAATGGGCAGGAGGTATTGGATTTGTTGGATGCTGAACACTTCGATTTGATCTTGATGGATATCAACATGCCAAAGATGGACGGGATGGAATGTGCAAAATCTATCCGTAGCATGGCAGACCCTATCAAGTCAACCATTCCTATTTTGGCCATCACCGGAAATGCAAAAAATTACTCAATTGACGACTTTAAAGAAGTCGGGATCAATGAATACATTCCCAAACCGCTTAACTTTGATGTATTAGTTGACAAGGTCAAAAAATACACCGAAGAAGATGATTAAGTACACCAATCACTTCCTCAATAAACTTGAGGATCTTTTTTCAGAGTCCAACTACATTCTGCGCTACGAAAAGGGCAATTTTCAGTCAGGCTATTGCATCCTGAAAGATTCCAAAGTGGCTATCGTCAATAAATTCTACTCCCTCGATGGCAAGATCAACTGCCTGCTGGACATTTTGAAGGAAATCGATCTGGATACTTCAAGATTTAGCGACAAGAACAAGTCGTTTTGGAAAGAACTCACCCAATCAGAGATCAAACTTTGAAAGTTACCTTCCTTGGTACGGGCACCTCGCAAGGCATACCAGTCATCTGCTGCGGCTGTGAAGTATGCACCAGTGTAGATTATAGAAATCATCGATTGAGATCGTCCGTTTTGATCGAATCGAATGACACCTCAATAGTGATTGATACAGGGCCAGATTTTCGTCAGCAGATGCTAGCCAATAAAGTAAAAAAACTCGATGCGGTGCTATTTACCCATGAGCATAAGGATCACGTAGCGGGCATGGACGACATCAGGAGCTTCAATTTCAAACAACAGATGGACATGCCCCTATACGCATCTGGCAGAGTGCTGGACAGGATAAAGGAAGAATTCGCGTACATTTTTGCCAGCGAAAAATATCCCGGAGTTCCTTCCGTGGTGGTTCATGAAATTGAAAACCGAAAATTCAACATTGGCTCGGTAGAAATCCAACCGGTGGAAGTGATGCACTACAAGCTACCGGTCTTCGGGTTTCGTTTCGGAGACTTTGCCTATCTAACTGACGTAAAGACCATTGACCCCAAAGAAAAAGAAAAGCTAAAGGGCTTAGATGTGCTCGTACTCAATGCGCTACAGGAGAAGTCACACGTGTCTCACCTTACCCTTGCAGAGGCCCTGGAGCTCATAGAGGAACTTGCACCCAAAAAGGCCTATCTCACGCATATCAGTCATTACCTCGGGTTGCACAAGGAGGTGGAAAAGAAAATCCCGGACAATGTATTTTTAGCCTATGATGGCTTGACCCTTACGGTATAAATGCATTTAAACTATTATTTCCTGAGGCAGTTGTCGGCTGCATTAAACCAGAGACTCAATGGAATGTCTCCCAAGTCTTGCTTTACCCAAAACAGAAATGAACTGATTCTGGAACTTGAGGGAGAAAAAGAGACATTCTGCATACGTGCCTTGCTGGATGGTGCGACTACCCTTTTGACCTTCCCAGAGGAATTTGCCAGGGCAAGGAAAAACTCTGTGGATCTCTTCCAGCAGATTATAGGCCAGTCCGTGCTCAACATCTCTCAGAGCACCAATGACCGATCATTCGTGATCCACTTTGAGCAAGGACATTCCCTGATATTCAAAATGCATGGTGGAATGTCCAACATCATTTTGCATCATAAGGACGCTGACAATGTTTTGTTTAAGAGCAGTCTGAGATCCGATGAGGCGATTAGTCCGGACAGCCTGCACCGGATCATAGATCAGTCCCAAGAAAACCGGGTCAAAACTCAGTTTGATCTCAAAAGCCTCTATCCTACTTTCAACATGGATGTCCATCAATACCTGGAAAGAAAAGACTTCAGTAGCGCTTCTGATTCCGAAAAAACAGAAATTCTGAATGAGACTTTAGTCAAACTAAAGGAACCCGTTTTTTATATTGTCACACAAGACAAAGTTAAATTGACTCTACTGGAGCCTGATGACGTAGAGTACCGGCAATACATCAACCCTATTGCTGCAGCCCATGAATTTGGCACTTTGTATCACAAATGGTATTTCCTAAACAAAGAAAAAAGTGGAGCATTAAACCAGCTCAATGATCAGATCAGGAAATCCCGCAACTACATTGGCAGTAATGCTCAGAAGCTTCGGGAACTCGAAAACTCCAGAAGCTATCGGGAACTAGCTGACATCCTGATGGCCAATCTGCATGTCCCCATTCCGGCAAAATCCAAGTATGTGGAGCTTTTGGATTTCTACACAAACAAGGATATCAAAATCAAGGTAAATGAAAACCTGACGCTACAGAAGAACGCCGAAAACTACTACCGAAAGGCAAAGAACCAATCGATAGAAATTCAAACGCTGGAGCGTAACATAAAGACTAAAGAACAGCTACTACTAGATCTAACACAAACAAGGTCTGAAATTGAGCAAGCCGAGGACATTAGAACCATTCGATCGATCTTAAAAGAACAGGCCCCTCAGAAAAAGAAACAGGACACTACAGAGCGTCCCTTCATGGAATTGGAGATCGACGGATACCAGGTATGGATAGGCAGGAGCGCTAAAAACAATGATCTGCTCACCCAAAAATATGCTCACAAGAATGACCTATGGCTCCATGCCAAGGATGTCCCCGGCTCGCATGTAGTGATCAAGAGCAAAGGCAATGACCAATATCCCAAACCGCTAATCGAGAAAGTGGCGCAGCTTGCTTCATACTATTCCAAGAGGAAAAACGACACCCTCTGCCCCGTAATCTATACTTCTAAAAAGTACGTCACCAAGCCCAAGGGATTTGCTCCCGGAATGGTCCGATTGCTCAGGGAGGAAGTAGTGTTGGTGAAGCCTGCTCGAGAGGTTCAATAACATCGAGTAATCCGGGTACTCCAAACACCGAGATTACCAGACGGGAATTATTTGAATAAATTAAGTGTTCATACACTTAATAATTCACCAAAAAATCAATCTTATGAAAATGTTACCCACTATCGGGAAGTACTTATTAGTAGTTCCTCTCGCAATTTTTGGATTAGGGCACTTAGCCAATGCAAATGCTATGACTGGAATGGTTCCTTCTTTTCTACCTGGAGGAGTATTTTGGGTTTATCTAACGGGCGTTTGTATTTTGGCCGGTGTGATAGGGATCCTCATTGGCAAGAAAGCAAAACTGGCAGCTCAATTGTTTGGTCTTATGGTCGTTTTATTCGCAGTACTGGTTCACTTGCCTGGGTTGATGAGTGGCAACGAAATGTCAATGCCCATGGTAATCAAAGATTTGTCCATTGGTGGTGGTCTTTGGTTTCTTTCAGGCCATCTAAAGGACTAGAGTGAATTCCTCTGGGTCTAACTGGGATCAATGTGACGCTTGAGATCACTGGGATAGTTTTCTTGACTGATCATGTTTTTGTTCGAAGTTAATCACGTTCAAAACGCAACAAGAAACCGTCATCACGAGGGGTGAAACGACGAAGTGATCTCGTAAAGGTAAAAGAACACGAGATCGTTTCGTTGTGTGTCTGAACTGGGATGCATGGGATGAATGTGATCACTGGGATAGTTTTACTACTTCATCACACTCATCCCAAGTATCATAGTTCAGACATCCGGACAGATACATGACATATGATCCGAGCTACAAGCTCGAACCAACACATTTTTTTACATGCTTGGACTTGCGAGTGGGGTGGACTCTTCTCATCTAATTTTTCTCTTTATAATTCTCTAAACACCGGTTTATACCAATGGAGTCCTGCACCGAAATTTCAATGTCCATATTATATAGATCGTCACCAAATTTTTTATAAAAATAGTCATGTATGCAAGAACACCTTATTGCTTTAGTTCCAATCGGTACATTTTCATCATTTCCATCCATGCATTTAATTATGAAGAGATCAAGCTCAGTTAATCTCATCAATTTTGAGGTAATTAACTGATATGAGTACCAAGCCATTGTTAATATCACAATTGCAAAAAATAATGACGCAATGACTTTACCTTTTCTACTAACTTTCATTAGTTATATTTTTCAAAAACATACTCCTCCAATGGCGCGCGTTGCGAAACAAAACGCGTGACTTTCCCCAACTTATTGTCAGCCCTGCCTGGCGATGAGTGTGTCTTCTTCAGCACCGGTCATTCGTGAAGTTTCTTCGGCAAATTGATAGGAGTTGTCTTCTGCCAGTTTTTCGATTTGTTCCTTGTCCATACTGTCACTGGCTCCTTGAGCCACTAAATTGGCCAGGCCTACGAGCAGGCCTCCATTGTAGAAGCCAATTGGGGCTTTTGTATTGCCTACAAGTTTTAGATAAGCATTGGTTCGGGGAGAATTGGATACGCTGACTTTTACCTCGTCGCCCGAATAGTCGATGAGACTCCATTTACCCAATCCCATGCCCGTGGTGATGTTGAGTAAGTTTGTCATTAGGCTGGCTCCGCTTGCGTCTCCACCTTCTTTAAGGTGCGCTTGCCAAAAGTCAGAATTGAGAATTCGGCTGTAAGTGAAATATGCATTTCGCTCGCTGGTCTTGGCGATCAGGTTTTTTACTTGTTTCATACCGGTACTACCCAGTTTCTTGCGGGCCTGCATCAACAGTTTGATCTCAATCAATGCAAAATAATTGACACTGTGACGGGTAAACGTCGTATCAAACATTTTAATCAACCCCTCATCATCCTCAAGCCCATTAGGATTTAAATCCAAAACCACTTTCGTGGTTTCATTAGGGGACTCAGCAGTGCCCTGACCGATGGTCGTTGGTTTTCCCATGCCGGGAGACGGGTTGAGCTTTCTTTTAAAACCTCTGTATATTTCAAACCGGCAAATGTCATCACCTTTGGATGTGCACATCAATTGCTTGCCATCAAACACGCCGGGCTTGGCATCAAAAATAGCTTCGATGATTCCACATAGGAATCCAAGGGTATAGTAGCAAACGCCTGATTCACTTTCGGCCCTCGGTCCAAAGTGACGCACCCACGCAGAGGCATAGTGTTCAGCAGCTACATCGACATGACCACCCTTGGCCTGTATAGGTTTTAAATCCAGTTTTCCAAAGCCACAATAAGCAAAATACTCTTCTACGACTCTCTTTCGATCGTCTACAGTGAGTTTGGACCTGTTCTTAAATAGTCGACTGAACTGGCCGTAGGCTATTTCTTGTGCAGTGGTAGAAAGAAGGTTTTTTAAATCAAATGCTTCCCCCAGGTTTTCCAGTGCCTTTTGAAAGTACACGTTGTAATATTCACTCTGGAGAAACAATGGCTCTTCGTTAAACTCATAGACGTTGATGTCTTCGTGATAAGAACCAAAGTTTTTCATATTGAAAGTCTAAGTTGTTTGATTTAGCTAGTTGTCAATATAACTGTACTGCTGATAGCGAATATATGCTATGGCACTAAGAAATGAAAGACTTTTATGCGGACTCAAATACATAAACATCCAGTACCGCCTTGGTACGGGCCAATACTTCCCTCAGGATTGCCTTGATATGCTCACCAAAATCCGGGGATTCGGCGATAAAACAGGTAGCCTCTATGTCCAAATGGTCAGCCAGAAACAGAGCCCGATAGGCATGATACTTTTGTGTAACGATCACACATTGGTCAAATCCATGAATATCCCTCAGACGTGCCAGCGAACTCAGTGTACGGTCTCCATTGGCATCCAGTATCACAGCACTTGCCTTTACCCCTTTTTTGACCAGGGCTTCTTTCATATCAATGGCCTCATTGTAATAAATCGAATCCTTAGATCCGCTGAGCAGCAACTTCTCGACCTTTCCTGATCGGTACAAGGTCACGGCTGCTTCTATTCGTTTATCGAAAAATGGGTTGGACTCTCCATTGGACAAGCTCTTACTCGTGCCCAAGACCAATCCCACCTCTGCACCCAATATTTGCCTCGTATTGGTCAGAAGCCGGTCTGATGTATCGAATATGATCCAGAAATTGGTAAAAAGGACAAATAGCGCCAATGCAGCTCCCAGCATCCAAAGCAGTTTTTTCATAAGGCCGGGTTGTTTTGATATTGTGTGTCAAATTTTCTTATGTGTGCGTCCACATTACTCACTGCTTTTTTCATCCATTCAAGTTTTAGGTCAAATTTTTCCATTTCGGAGAGCTCCCAGTCGCCAAGTTCGCGAAGCGCTGCATTATAATGCTCTAATACGATCGCAGCGCTTACAGAGATGTTAAAACTTTCCGTAAATCCCATCATCGGGATTTTAATCAAGGCATCAGCACGATCGATCACCTCCTGGCTTATGCCCGTCTCCTCTGCCCCGAAAACCACTGCAGTCCTTCCTTGGACCTTCAGTTCCTTGTAGTCCACGGCATTACCATAGGGAGTGGTGGCCACCACACTATATCCGGCCTCTTTCAGTTGATCAAGACAGGCAATCGTATTGTTCACACCTTTTTCCTTTCGATAGTGATGTATGGTTAGCCACTTGCCCGATCCTCGAAGCACGTAGGGATTCAGATTGAAGGCGTTGTCCTGCTCCACCACATGCACATCCTGTAGGCCCATACACTCAGCAGTGCGCATCACCGCACTTGCATTGTGTGGCTTAAAGATGTCTTCCAGCACCACAGTGAGCCCACGCGTCCTCTGAGCCAACACCTCATCAAACTTCTGTTGTTTGTTTTCCGTGACGTATTCTAGCAAATAGTCGTGCAGTGCCTGATCGTATTCCCGATTACTCAAAAAGCCCTAATTGATCTTTTTCGTCATCATTTTTCTCGTCTGAAAAATCTACAGAGTCCCCTGCACTATACCCTTCTTTGGTTTCTTCTTCTTCTACCTCTTTTTGAATTTCAGACTTCAACTGGTCTATCGCTCCATAATCAATTTCCGGAGTAGCCTCTGGTTGATTGCTATCTTCCGGATTGATATCCTTTACAGTCATTACATTTTGTAGTGGAAACTTATTCCCTATTGATTTCCATCCCTTTTTGTCGATGATGTCCGCGAGATTCATGGTCTTCAGACTTTTTGTCCTTTCCCCTTTCTTCTTATAGCCTATTTCTACCGTGGGCACATCTTCTGTAGTGATGTAAATCATCTTGGATCCCTTGGTTTCGTTGATGAACAAAAAGGTCTTTCCTTGAGTTGTAGTTTCTATAGAGAAACGTTTGATATACAGTATTTTAGATTCTCCATCTTGATGTAAAACTGTAATTGTTTTCTCAGGATCAAACTTCTCTATTTTAATGATCTGATTGAAGTTGTAATGGTTCGATAACTCAAAACTGGTGAGCTCGTAGCTTCCATCCTTATAAAAACACACAACCTGATCTTCAGCGTTGAAATTACCCAGGTGAATCCCACGCTCCTCACGATTGAGCCTACCTACCGACTCATCATACCATATGTCTACCCCTGCTAGTGTCGACTTTCCATCTGCTTTCTTATCAACTTTCCTGACCGGGTATTTGGTCAGGATATTACCTCCTGCACCACGGCCCTTGATCTCAAGCTCGGCAAAATCAAAGTCAAACACCTTCTTTCTTGCCTTTGCTCCGGCTGTTAGATACACAGTCACTAGCTCAGCCTCGCCATTGGGGTTGGCGGTAAAATAATGAACCTTGGATTTGGCATCAGTCTTCGTCAACACGTATTCCTTATCGCGAGTCACTGCGGTGACGTTGAATCTCTTGACATAGGACTTTCCGGATTTTCCATCCACATAGGCCATGTTGTAGACCATGCGCTCGTCATTCTTCTTGAATACACCGGCATATAGAATGTCCTTACCAACGAATACCTTGTCCTGGATTTTGGTCACAACACATTTTCCATCCCTACGGAACACGATGATGTCATCCAAATCAGAGCAGTCACAGACGAACTCATCCTTCTTCATTCCATAGCCAATGAAGCCGTCCTTGTAGTTGACATACAGTTTAGCATTGTTGGCTGCCACGGTGGTAACGGCTATGTTTTCAATAGACGAAATTTCGGTCTTTCGCTCACGTCCCTTGCCGTATTTCTCCAGTAGGTTTTTATAATAATCAATGGTGAAATCGATGATGTTAGCCAAATGATGCTCAGTCTGCGCCAGATCTTCCTGGAGCTTCTTCATAAGTTCGTCTGCCTTGAAGGAGTCGAATTTCGAAATCCGCTTGATCTTGATCTCTGTAAGGCGAATGATGTCATCGGTAGTGATCTCGCGATAAAACTGTGGTTTGAAAGGCTCCAAACCTTTATCGATCGTTTCCAGTACAGCCTCCCAGGTTTCGCATTCTTCTATGTCGCGATAGATTCGATTTTCAATGAAAATCTTCTCAAGAGATGAGAACAGAATTTTTTCCAACAACTCGGAGCGCTTGATTTCAAGCTCTTGTCTGAGAAGGTCTACGGTCTGGTCGGTATTGGCCTTCAAGATGTCATGGACATTCATAAACACCGGCTTCTCATCGACAATCACGCAGGCATTGGGTGATATGGAGACCTGACAGTCAGTAAAAGCGTACAAGGCGTCTATCGTGATGTCAGGCGACACCCCGGTCGCAAGCTCAATCAGAATTTCAACGTCCTGAGCCGTATTGTCGACCACCTTCTTGATCTTGATCTTGCCTTTGTCATTGGCTTTGATGATCGACTCTATCAAGCCTGTAGTAGTGGTACCAAAAGGGATGTCCTTGATCACCAGTTGCTTTTTGTCGTACTCTTCAATACGAGCACGTACTTTTACTTTCCCCCCTCTAAGGCCTTTGTTGTATTCTTCAACATCGATGATGCCTCCCGTCATGAAATCCGGGTACAGCTTAAAGCTCTTTCCTTTCAGGTATTTGATTGAGGCGTCAATGAGCTCACAGAAGTTGTGCGGTAATATTTTGGTAGATAGCCCTACGGCGATTCCTTCTACACCCTGCGCAAGCAAAAGAGGGAATTTTACCGGAAGGGTGACTGGTTCCTTTTTACGGCCATCGTAGGACAGTTGCCAGTCAGTAGTCTGAGGATTGTAAAGAATGTCCAGCGCCAGTTTAGAAGGTCGTGCCTCTATATACCTCGAAGCTGCAGCCCTATCCCCTGTTCTTACATCACCCCAGTTGCCCTGAGTATCAATGAGCAGGTCTTTTTGTCCCATGTTGACCATGGCGTCCCCAATGGACATATCCCCATGCGGGTGGTACTGCATCGTGCTCCCGATGATGTTGGCCACCTTGTTGTACCGCCCATCGTCCATTTCCTTCATGGCGTGAAGGATACGACGCTGTACGGGTTTCAAACCGTCGTTGATTGCGGGTACGGCTCGCTCCAGGATTACATAGGAAGCATAGTCCAGAAACCAGTTTTCGTACATCCCCGAGACGGGAACTACATCGTGTATGGGTTCGTCCCCACTTGCATTTAGTCCATTGCTATTTATCTCGTCGCTCATTTCCTACTGTTTTATTCCTTGCACTAAATCTGAGTATGAATCTGTCCTATACACAAATGCTATTTTGCAGTTTTATTAAAAAATAAAGTCGATTGTAATTTTATTACAATGTCAAACCGCCTCAGCCTCAACCAAATCCTTCTCCACCCGCAACTTCTCGATAATAAAATTTTGACGATCCGGTGTGTTCTTACCCATGTAGAAGCCCAACATGTCTTCGATCTTGGTTTTCTCCTGAAGAATCACCGGCTCCAGCCTAATGTCCTCACCGATGAATTCACCGAATTCCTGTGGAGATATTTCACCCAGTCCTTTAAATCGGGTAATCTCCGGTTTAGCGCCCAGCTTGTTGATAGCCGCCTGCTTTTCCTCTTCACTGTAGCAATAGATCGTCTCTTTCTTATTTCTCACTCTGAAAAGCGGTGTCTCCAAAATAAAAACGTGCCCACTCTTTACCAGCTCAGGAAAGAACTGCAGGAAATAGGTAAGTAACAGCAACCTGATATGCATACCATCTACATCCGCATCCGTAGCAATTACGATCTTGCGATAGCGCAAACTTTCCAGTCCATCCTCAATGTTAAGCGCATGCTGAAGAAGATTAAACTCCTCGTTTTCATAGACCACCTTCTTGGTATGGCCAAAACAATTGAAAGGCTTACCTCTCAAGCTAAACACGGCCTGGGTTTGCACATCCCTTGATTTGGTGATGGATCCACTCGCAGAATCCCCTTCTGTGATAAACAACATCGTATTGTTTTTCACATCTTCGTCGCCTCGTTTGTCGTCCAGATGTACCCTACAGTCACGCAATTTTTTGTTGTGCAGGTTTGCCTTCTTCGCTCGTTCGTTAGCGAGTTTCTTGATCCCTGCGATTTCCTTTCGCTCACGCTCAGATTGCATGATCCGCTTTTGCAGCGCTTCGGCTACTTTGGGGTTCTTGTGCAGGTAATCATCCAGTTCCTTTTTGACAAAATCATTGACGAATGTCCTCATCGTAGGTCCATCAGGCGCAACGTTCAACGACCCCAGCTTGGTCTTGGTTTGGGACTCAAACACCGGCTCCTGCACCCTTACCGCAATCGCTCCCACGATACTGGCCCTCACATCCGTGGCTTCATAGTTTTTACCGTAAAAATCCCGAACCGTCTTCACCACAGCCTCTCTCAGCGCTGCCAAATGCGTCCCGCCCTGAGTGGTGTACTGACCGTTGACGAAAGAATAGTACTCCTCACCATATTGATTAGAGTGAGTCAACGCAATCTCTATATCATGGCCATTGAGATGGATAATCGGGTATCGTATGCTCTCTGCATCTGTCTTTCGCTCAAGAAGATCCAGCAAGCCATTTTCGCTATGGTATTTCTTTCCGTTGAAATTGATCGTAAGCCCGGCATTCAGAAAGGCATAGTTCCACATCTGATTGTCCAGGTACTCAGGGATGAAGTGGTAGTTTTTAAAAACCGTGTTGTCCGGTTCGAAAACTATGAGGGTTCCATTTCGGTCATCACTCTTAGCCACTTTGGCATCATTGGTGAGATTGCCGGTTTCAAATTCTGCTACTTTGGTTTCCCCTTCGCGGAAAGATTGAACCTTGAAATAGGTCGATAAGGCGTTTACAGCCTTGGTTCCCACCCCATTCAGTCCGACAGATTTTTGGAAAGCGCCTGAGTCGTACTTACCTCCGGTGTTGATTTTGGATACGCAGTCCACAACCTTGCCCAAGGGGATACCACGGCCATAGTCCCGGATTTCCACACGATGATCACCTACCTTGATGTTGATGGTCTTTCCAAACCCCATCACATGCTCATCGATGCAGTTGTCCACCACCTCTTTGACCAAAACATAAATACCATCGTCTTGTGCTGATCCATCACCGAGTTTTCCGATGTACATGCCCGGCCTGAGCCTGATGTGCTCCCTCCAGTCGAGGGACTTGATACTGTCTTCGGTATATTCTCCTACTTGCATACTTCACTCAATTGAAATTCAACCCGCATCAGTCAATATTCCAGCAATTGATTTGCCCGAATTTGACGTGAATATAGAGGATTTGATAGTAAAAGTCAGGTGGAAAAAGTGGCTTTCAAACCACAATAACTCTCTGATTTTTAGACCAATGATTTAACTGAAAATTTTTAAGTAACTGATAAGCAATCAGTTTGACGATCCGAAAAATCTCAGATAAATCCCATAAAAAATCCAAATCACCAGCATCAGGGGCCCTGGGTAGTTCAGGTATTCGTAGTAGTCGATATTCAGGTCTTTGCTATGATAGATTCCGAGCGAAAAAGCCACGAAAGTCATTGATATATTCAGCGAAAGGATCAACCCCTGCAACCACATAAGTAAGACATCCCTGGCCCCTACTACTCGCTGTCTCATATGCGTGTATAGGTACAAAAAGGCATTCGGTAAAAGCATGAGTGCAAACAAGGCATAGAAAAACTGGGACTTGGAGACGACACCCAGAGAGCCCTTGCCCTCAAAGGGTCTAAACTCCAGGGGCAGCATCGCATAGATATACAAAAGGACAACAAGAAAAAGGGGAATTGACAGCCAGTAGGCCAATCTGATAATTTTATCCATCGTGGGGTTCAATAAGCTGCCGCAAATGTATAAAGCCTGAGAGATAATGCCATTGATACGTTTGACTTCATAAAGTCAATGCTGTATTTTCACCATCAAAATGAGCAAGATGAACCAAAAGACCAAAATCATAATCGGAGTTGCATTGCTGTTGTTGGCGATGCAATTTGTCAGTACCCGTGAAGATGTTGAACCTGCAAATAGCAATCAGGATTTCATTAGTGTCTTGAATCCACCGATTGAAGTAGCTGAAATCATGAAATCAGCTTGTTATGATTGTCACTCCAATGAGACCACCTATCCCTGGTATTCCAATGTGGCGCCTGTTTCATGGTGGGTAAATCACCATGTAGAAGAAGGCAGAGAGCATTTGAATTTCTCTATTTGGTCTACCTACCCGCAGAAAAAGGCCATTCACAAGCTGGAAGAATTCTACGAAGAAGTGGAAGAAGGCGAAATGCCGCTCAGTTCCTATACTTGGATGCACGCAGAAGCCAAATTAACTGATGCTCAAAAGGAGACCTTGCTCAACTGGGTAATCTCTATTCCGGGTGTAGCAGAGGAATTAGAGGAGCATTAGAGCCTCACTTCTAGTGTTAAATAGAAGCTCCTTCCATCCGATGGAATGATCCCAGGACCAGGGTATCCTGTAGCCCTTCTGGTAAAATAGGAATTGTCGGTCAGGTTATTGATGCCCGTTTCCAGTCCAAACATCTTGTATCTATAGGACAATGAAAAGTCCATAATATGATAGGCAGGAATTTCCCCGATCACCCCTGCCCTTGCATCAGTTGGGTCAGCCACAGGTGAGTTTTCCGCATCCGTATATTGCTTTGACATATAGGTGAGTTGAAGGCTGGACAAGAAATTTTTGTATCCGAAATTAAGTCCAGATTTAATGTTTGCATGTGGAATAAACTCCACCATATTTCCATCGATATTACTGTTGCCCTGGATGGAATTGAGATAGGTTGATTGTGTAAAAGCAGAATTAACAAACCACTTGAACCGGAAGTCCTTGGCATCCATGTACAAAGTTTTGGCCAGGTTCCAATCCACAAAGAATTCAACTCCATAGATAAGCGCATCGCCAATATTGGTCCTTACCCGGTTGGCCCGATTATCAAACACAACCCCAATCCTGTTTTGATAAGAAAGGGCAAATACCCCTACATCATAGGAGAGAAAGTCTCCCCATCTCCCCCTTAGCCCTGCATCTGCCGTATAGCCTTTTTCATCGCTGATCTCGGGATCGATGATAAACGTGGGATTGACTGTGCGGATATCGCTAAAGGTAACAGAACGGTAGTTCTGTGAGATATTGCCATACAGCTCCATTGACGGACTGAAGACATTGCTGATGCCAATGCCGAGTAATAAAAACTTTCGAGGTAGGGAACGATTGTCACTGGTTTCTTCCAGATCGATAGGGTTTCTGTAGACACCTTCTGACTCTGTCTTAATATACTCAAACCTAAACCCGGGAGTGACGGATAGCTGATCGTTGACAAAAATCACATTCTCTCCAAAAAGTGACGCATTCAAATTAGGGAAGCTAAAATCAGAAACATTGGGGTAGTTAGGGTTGTTTTCTAAATCAAAGGAAAAATCAGCATCTACATCATTGGAACCCGGCCCTTGACGACTTGTATTGTGTGCATTGTAGAATTTAGATCCTATCAGGAATACCATATTCTTGCCTCCCACTGTATAGCGAGACAAAAGCCTGGCTTCTGCGCCCCAGTTGGAGAAATCTCCAATGATCAAATCTCTTGTGTAAACATAGTTGCCTTCTTCATCGAGCCAGTCAGGTTCCGTTACGGGGTTTCGGTTCATTCCCTCTATCCCCTGGATGCCCCTAAAGCCCAGTGCTTTTCGACTGGCATTCAACCCAAACACATTAAGACTAAAATCAGTCCAGGTGGAGAACTTGTGTTCCAGCGTTACACAATACAGGTTCCAATTGACATGAAACCAGTTTCTTGACCGATTGGAAAATAGTGGATCTTCAGCAAACTGCTGATCGATGAGGCCTCCAGGCTGCTTGGCCAGGTAATCCATGTGCGTGTACTCAAACGATAGTTTGGTATCGGGAGCCAGCTGCCATCTGAAGTCCCCAAAGTAGTTTTTGGAATCAAATTCTGAATTCGGTCGATAGCCGTCTCCTCTTTTGTAATGGAAATAGGTATAGTAACTAAACTTTCCCACGGTTCCGCTGAGACTATTAAATGAGGAAAACATACCCCACGACCCCACGCTCTGGCGAGAGATCAACTCAACTTTCTTGTCTTCTACCGGCGATTTCATTTTGAAATTCACCAGTCCGCCGAATTGCGTCCCATATTGCAAAGACGCTGCGCCTCTCACCACTTCGATTTCTTCAAGGCTCTCTGCTGGTGGAGTATAATAACTCTCTGGATAACCCAATACATCGGCACTGATGTCATAGCCGTTTTGGCGCATGTTGAAATTGGAAGAACGGTTGGGGTCAAGTCCCCTACCCCCAATACTAAGCTGGAGTCCCGCATCGTTGGTGTCATAAATATTGAGTCCAACGACCTGTGAAAAAACCTGTCGAGCATTATTTCCTGCTTTATTGCCGACCATTTGATCCAGCAGAATGACTTCAGATTTTTTACCTGCATAGATGGCTGTACCCTCCACCGGTTGCAGCCGCTTCATTCCAAAGATTTCCTCTTTCCGCTCCTGGATCACCACCTCGCTCAGTTCCTGCTCCAACTCCTTTAGGCTAATATCTAATTTGGTGTCATCATCTACAGTCAACGTTCTCTGATCCGTCTCATACTGGAAAGAAAACACAACCAAGTTGTATTCACCGGCCGGCACGTCCTCCATTTTAAAATTGCCTTTTTTGTCTGTTGAGCAAATGAGGTTCAATTCTTTCAACACCACCTGGGCTTCTTCAATATTCTCATTGCCTGCTTCGGTAGAAACATGCCCGGAAATGCTGTACTGGGCTGAAGTGATCAAAGCCCATAGACAAAACAATATCGTGCTATAAACCTTTAATCTCATCGTTGAAGGGTAGTATCCAGTTTTTGTGTTTGAGAGATAAATCCGTATTTGCCAGATCTACATTGGGATCGATGTATCGGGCATTCCGCCTACCATTGAGAGCAACATAGCTATCTGCGTACACGGACACATCTTCGATACCTGTCTTTTGATATTCTTCTTTTAGAAAATGAGCATATTCCAGGATGAAATCCGGCTGAAACGACATCTGTTTTTCCTGAAATGAGGTGAGGTATTGACTGTTGTCAACATAGAAGCTTTCACCCGATTCATTATCTACCACTTTGTAGGTCGTGTAGCCCACTTTCTCCATCAGCATCACGCGCCAGGAAAACCTAAAGCCCTCTTCTGTCCAGAAGAGCTCTCCGGGATACAGCACATTTCTGAATGGCAAAAGAACCTGAATAGCAAAGAAAACTACCAAAAAAGCCATTTTGTATGGATAGTGGTTCACCTGGTCATTCTGTAGTGAAAGCCCATTATCAAACCTTGACTTGGTTACCTTAAACACCTTTGATCCGATCTCCAAAATCTTATGATGCAGTTTTGAATCGAAGAAAATCAGGGTGGTAAAGATCATGATGAACGGGAACATTCCGATCGGAAACAGCAGCCAGGTTACTACATGGAAAAACACAACCGCAAGGTAGCCCCAAATACGGGTTCTCTTATACAAGAGAAAAAATGCAATAGACAAATCGAAAAAGGCGCCTGACCAGCTAAAAACGTAGTGCAACCATTCCTTTTGCAGGAGTGATCCAATGAGCGGCAGGTCATAGCTTGACGGCAGCCAGATTCTCAAAGGCATCGCATGGAGTAGCCAGTCAGAATTGAGTTTTGCCAATCCTGCAAAGAAATATACAATGCCTACCAGTAATTTAACCGAATCCAAAGTCCATTGAGGAACCTTCTGCCTGGTAATCCATGGGCTCTTCCAGGCATCCACCGAGTAATAAACATGGGCCGGTAAAAAGATCATCAGGAAACTCAACAAGCTGATGAAGTAATAATGGTTCAGGTAGGTAGTCTTGTCCATCAATTCGATGTAGGTAAAGCTCAAAAAGAAAACGATAATCGATAGGCGATATCTGTACCCCATTGCCACCATCAGGGAGGAGATCGCGCAAACTAAGAAAATCACATATGTCCACTGCCCAAGAGGCTTTACCCATTCAAATCCCAGGTAAGAAAAGAAAAACGACGGTTCGATGTAGAGTTTTTCAATCCAGCCATTCATCCAAAAGCGCAGGATACTGATGAACATCATGACACCAAATATCACACGAAAGACCGCTAGTGGGGCGGCCTCTATTTTCTTATGGAAATATGTCGAATCAAACCACTGCATCAGTCACCGTCGGCATCTACATAGTCTACCCTAATGTTTAGTTTTTGGATCATATCCGTCTTCATGAGGATTACATTTTCCTGCAAAGCATCATAAGTCTGAAGCATCAGTGTATTGTCCGACTCTATCTGATCGGAAAAGCTATCAGACAGACCTGCTGAGGTTGTATTAATAGCCTCGTATTGATCGTTGATCTCTTTGGCTATATCGTCTCCTCCTTGTATTTCTCTTACATAATCCAGGTAGTCTGCCAATCCTTGCCCGGAAGCTCCTCCCTCAAAATGGTCACCGTTGAAAAAAGCCTGAGAAGCTTCAAGGGAAGCATTCAATAGCTCCTTAGAAATGTCATTTTGATAGTAGGCTTCAACTGCTGCCGAATTGGTGGTATTAAATACTCCGGCAGGCACGCCAATTTTTGCTGCTCGCAAATGCTTTTCGAAATGAAAAATGAAATCATTAGTCAGCTTGTTTACTGAAGCCGTAGCAGACGAACCACTGTTATTCACAAAAGTGTCTCTATATCCCCGATTCCAATCTGTATTAACCAGCACGGACAATTCATGGATTCGATTGACTACATCAGACAAGAATGTTAAATATTTTGGATCGCCATAGATGGCTATTATCTCTGCATCAGATTCGGCCAGACCGTTTACTAAATAATCCACAGCCGGAAAGCCCTGCTGACTTCTACGGCTAGGCAACTCCAGATTATAATTCCCACTTGAGATCAGGGATTCAATCAATACTACGTCTGCAGGAAAAGTGTTCAAGTAGCCTTGAAACCCAAGCTCCTCTGCCTTACCGATTTCAAACATTTCGACACGCTGCCATGCAAGGTAGGCCTCGTGCAAGGCGGTTCTTAGACTGGTTAATTCTCCCCCCGAGGGAGAAAGTGTGAAACGATCACTCCAATACTTCAACTCATCAACAGCGCTGAAGTAATTTGCATAAGATGGAATAATGATATTGTCAGCCCAATTGGCGAGCATCGCAGTTCGGTCATAGTTATCTCCCGCCGCTCCAGACTCTGATCCACATGACGCTAAAAACGCCAAGGCAAGAACAAATACTATCTTTTTTAACATCTTCATATAAACGCCAAAAAGAGGCCAACCCAAAGCTGCCTCTTCCTACTCATGTAATTTTATCTCAATCAGTTCGCTGCCTGCTCCACAGTAAAGTCGAACTCTCCGGCAATCGCATCGGACACGTCGTCCAATGTAGTTCCTGACACAGTCCAAAGACCATTTTCTCCACCTAAAATGTCATCCAAAAAGCCTAAAACCTCAGCTCTGGTCAAATACGGACTATTGGTACCTGGCACCCTGGTAAACTGCAAACTGTACACAAACCCAAGACCCTCAGAAAGATCGTGGAAAGCACCACCAAAATCTTGATTTTCCAGTGCCACCTTACCTGCCTGTAAATAATACACCGCTCTAACTGCAATCACAGTAGAGAGGTAGCCTCTGATCAATTCGGCTTGTTGATCTCTTAGGTCATAGTTCTTAGCAACAATCGCTGCTCGCCCCAGGGCAAATGCGTTAAAAATATCGTCAGCGATCCGCGCAAAATCTTCGTCCCCTTCTACTCTGCCAATGTATTTATTGAGGAAGTTATCGTCATCACCAATTGTTGCATTTGGATTGGCAGGATCTTGAGAAGTACCATATACATAGCCATAGGCCTCATCCCACTTGTGCTCCATATTGGTGTAATTCTTTCCTTCTACAAGTACATCTGCATCATTGTCTTCTACATTGGTACCTGCATCCAGCACAGAGACACTCACATAGTTATTCAAAATCTGATCCGTCATCATAGCACCGATCAATGACTTATTGAACATCTGATTGTACTCCACTCCTTGAGCATTCACGTATCTTACAGAACTTCCATCTTCAATTTGTCCGGCTACACCAGCACTGGCCAAGGTTTCCCAGTTAGGAAAAACCTCATCTCGTTGATTTTGAATCCATTCATCAAATTCAGCTTTAATCGCAGCTGCATCTGTGGCATTTGCGGAAAAGAAATCTGAAGAAGCAGCTGTTTTGCTTCGAGCACTTTTGTCAGAGGAATTGAGGTTGGGGTCAGCAAAATCCTCAGCACCTTCCTGATGATTGTACATGGCCAGGACATTCGCAGCAGGCACTGCGGTATCGTTAAATACATCAAGGATCTCTTGTGACATTAATATTCTTGTGGTCTGTCCGCTGAAAGAGACGGATGACGCACCATCACGCTCAAACACATAGCTAGCAGGAGTCTCAACTCCGGGTGTATCCTCACTATCATCACAACTCACAATCGTCAAACCCAAAGCCGCAGCTAAAAGTCCTTTGGTTAGTATTCTTACTTTCATTAATTATATTTATTAAGACTCATTATAAATAGGATGCAAAAATAGTGATCGAGTTTAATTGAACTGTGTCTGAGAAAATTATTTTCAGAAAACTGATCCATATCACTAGAACTAGTGATACACATTCATTTTACATGCAAACCAAAAATAATTTTTAGATTTGCCTAAACAGCAAAATCCTATGCTCAGTCTGGCTGAAGAGAACTATCTCAAGACCATTTTTCATCTTTCCCAATCGGGCCGTTTCGACGTTTCCACCAATGCGATTTCTGAGATGCAGAAGACCAAGCCCGCCTCGGTCAGTGACATGATCCGAAAGCTCAGCGACAAAGGCATGGTCACGTATCAAAAGTATAAGGGTGTAAATGTCTCCAACAAAGGCAAGAAGGCTGCACTGCACATCATCCGAAAGCACAGGCTCTGGGAGGTATTCCTGGTCGATAAGTTACATTTCAAGTGGGATGAAGTTCATGAGATCGCCGAACAATTAGAACATATCAAGTCTCCGGTATTAGTAGAGAAACTTGACGAATTCCTGGGGCATCCTACCATCGACCCGCATGGTGACCCTATCCCCGACAAGCATGGCGAAATGCCCACCAAGAAAAAATCGCCGTTGGCTGAGGTAGAAACAGGAAAACTGGTGATCGTAACTGGGGTGGAAAACTCTACTTCGGAGTTCCTCTCCCATCTTGACAAAATCAGCATCGTACTGGGCACAAAAATCAAAATCCTGGATGTAAATGCCTTTGACGGATCCATGCAAGTCCAACCCGCCAACTCAGAACCCATTTTTATTTCAAAACAAGTCGCAGAAAACCTACTGGTATCAGAATGAAACTATCGAAATCCATACTACTTCTCATTGCCCTTGTCACCTCTCTCCTGCTTTCTTGTGAGCCCTCAAAGAAAGTACGAAACGGTAAGCTCAATGTAGTTACTACTACCGGAATGATCTACGATGCAGTTATCAACATTGGCAAGGACAAGTTGGAAGCTCAGGCACTTATGGGCCCCGGTGTAGATCCACATTTGTACAAGGCCACACAGGGAGATTTGAAAAAACTGCAAGGCGCTGATCTGGTACTTTACAATGGCCTGCACCTGGAAGGAAAAATGGGGGAAGTATTTGAGAAACTGGCTCGAATAAAAAATGTAAAGGCTGTGTCCTCAGACATCCCTGATTCGCTACTTAGAGAAAGCGAAGTGTACAAGGGTACTTTTGACCCGCACGTTTGGTTTGACGTGGCGCTTTGGAAGTGGGTCGTGAATAACGTAGCAGCCACACTTTCAGAATTAGATTCTGCAAATGCGGACTACTATCAACAAAACGGTATTGGTTACCTGCAAACCTTAGACTCACTGCATGCGACAGTAGCCGAGTCAATTTTAGCAATTCCGGAAGAGCAAAGAGTCCTCATTACCGCCCATGATGCGTTTGGATATTTTGGCGAAGCATACAACATCGAAGTGAAGGGACTGCAAGGCATCTCCACCCTATCAGAGCCAGGGCTGAAAGACATTGCCGAGCTGGTCAACCTGATTGTTGACCGGAAGATCAAAGCGGTTTTTATAGAAACCTCCGTATCCCAAAAAGCCATCAATGCTGTGGTGGAGGGCTGTCGCGAAAAGGGCCATGAGGTGGCTATTGGCGGAAGCCTCTACTCCGATGCCATGGGGCCTTTCGGCGAATTTGAAGGCACCTACGTGGGTATGGTAACCTCGAATGTGGAAAAAATTGTAAACGCATTGAAATGATCGTAAACGTAGACAATCCGGTCGTAGAGATCCATGACCTGACGGTCACCTACAGTAGAAAACCCGTACTATGGGGCGTGGATATGACGTTACCCAAAGGAGCCCTCGTCGGGATCATCGGCCCGAACGGGGCCGGCAAATCAACTTTGATCAAAGCGGTGATGGGACTGGTGCCCCTGAGCAGTGGATGGGTTGAACTCTTTGGTCAGGAGCTGAAAGAGGTCAGACGAAAGCTGAGCTACGTACCACAACGGGAATCTGTAGACTGGGATTTTCCGGCCTCCGTTCGTGAAGTGGTCGTGATGGGACGATATGCTGAACTCGGATTGTTTAAGCGGCCCAGAAAAGCAGACTATGCCGCTGCGGACTATGCCCTGGAGCAGGTGAATATGACCGAGTTTGCCAATCGACAAATCAGCCAACTATCCGGTGGTCAGCAGCAACGGGTGTTTTTGGCCAGGGCACTGGCACAGGATGCGGACCTCTACTTTATGGACGAACCCTTCGCCGGAGTGGATGCCGCGACCGAAAAAGCGATCATCCATATCCTGAAAAAGATGTCGGAGGAAGGAAAGACCGTTGTCGTAGTACATCACGACCTTCAGACTGTCACGCAGTATTTCAACTGGGTCGTCATGCTCAACACCCGGCTCGTGGCCTCCGGCCCCATGGAGGAGTGCTTTACTCAAGAAATGCTCAACGAAACCTACGGAGGCAAGCTCACCATCCTGTCTGATGTAGGCAACCTGCTGCGCAAGCAAGACTTTCCAGTACGTGATAAAACCTGAGCCATGGATGATCTCATCTCCTTCTTCACCTTTCAGGACCCCAACATACGCTATGTGGTGGGTGGATCGGTATTGTTGGCGGTGAGCTCTGCACTGGTAGGGTGTTTTACCTTTCTCAGAAAAAAGGCCCTGGTGGGTGATGCTGTAGCACATGGCGTATTGCCGGGTATATGTCTTGCGTTTATTTTGTCTGGTTCTAAGAACCCGCTGTACTTAGTACTTGGGGCATTCATCACCGGATGGCTTTCCCTCATCATCATTGATCAGATCACCCGGCGATCCAAGATCAAAGAAGACACGGCCATTGGATTGGTCTTATCGGTGTTTTTTGGAGTGGGAATCTTGCTGCTTACCATGATCCAGCATTCTGGCAATGCTGCTCAGACCGGTTTGAATTCGTTTCTGTTTGGAAAAGCCGCTGCATTGGTCGGACAAGACCTACTGGTATTCAGCATCATCAGTATCATCTTAATGGTTGGCGTCTGGGTGTTTTACAAAGAATTTAAGCTCATCTCCTTCGATGAGAGCTTTGCCAAATCCATTGGATTTCCGGTGAAGCGATTGGAACTGGCCCTAACCACCCTTACGGTAATGGCGGTGGTCACCGGCATACAAGCCGTGGGTGTGGTACTGATGGCTGCTATGTTGATCACACCGGCAGCTGCAGCCAGATTCTGGACGAATCGTCTTCATTTGATGCTGATCATCGCAGCGGGATTTGGCGCACTCTCTGGTATCAGCGGGGCGTACATCTCCTATGTGGCCCCTTCGATGCCTACAGGTCCATGGATCGTAATGGTGATTTCCATTATTGCAATCGCATCCTTCATGCTCGCACCCGGAAAGGGCATTCTCTACCGAATGATCCGACAAAGAGGGATCAGAAACCGGATACTCAATGAAAACATTCTCAAGCTCTTTTACCAACTCGGTGAAAGGGAACATGATTTTGATGCGAAACGAGATAAGGAAGAAATTTTGAGCAAAAGACCTATAAGAGCCGGTAGCCTTACTAAGGGGCTGGCCCGCCTGACCCGCCAGGGCTTTCTGAAAAGGAAAAGTGGTCACTGGTCGCTCACCCGGGAAGGCCAGAACAAAGGCCGCAGGATTGTAAAACTGCACAGGCTTTGGGAAGTATACCTCACACAATACCTGCGCATCGCCCCTGATCATGTGCATGAAGATGCAGATAACATCGAACACATACTTACACCGGAATTGGAAAGTCGCCTGGAGAAATTGCTGGATTTTCCATCAAGCGATCCGCATGATTCTGCCATCCCCTACGACCAAATGAAAAGCTAATGGACGCTCTGATGATCATAGCGACCGGTTCGATCGTATCCATCACCTGCGGGCTGTTGGGATGCTTCCTCGTGCTGCGAAAAATGGCCATGGTGGGTGATGCAATCTCCCATGCGGTGTTGCCGGGAATCGTTATCGCATTCCTGCTGAGCGGCAGCAGAGATTCTGTAGTGATGCTCCTGGGTGCAGGGATCATTGGTATTGTGACCACCTTCCTCATTGAGTTTTTTCATAGAAGAGGAAACCTGCAATCCGACGCTGCCATTGGAGTGACTTTTACCTGGTTATTTGCCCTTGGGGTGATTCTTATTTCGGTCTTTGCCGGTGAAGTGGATCTGGATCAGGATTGTGTGCTGCATGGGGAAATTGCCTATGTGACTCTTGACCTTTGGATCACAGACTCAGGATTGATCCTTGGCCCAAGATCACTCTATGTTTCTGGCGTTGTCCTGGTCATTGTCCTGGCTTTTATTCTATTGGGATACAAAGAACTGCACCTCACCACCTTTGATCCTGCTTTTGCCACGGCCATTGGCATTTCTACAACCGTCTGGCATTATTTGCTGATGGGCACGGTTTCGCTCACCACAGTAGCGTCCTTTGAGTCAGTGGGAGCCATTCTCGTTGTGGCCTTGCTGATAGCTCCACCAGCCACTGCTTACATGCTCACAGAAAAATTCAAAACCATGCTATGGATCACTGCTGGATTAGGTATTGTGGTATCCATATCCGGGTATTTCCTGGCAGTTTGGATCGACGGATCGATCGCCGGGGCCATGTCAGCAATGGCCGGGGTTCTGTTCCTACTGGCCTTCTTATTCTCTCCTTCAGAAGGAACTGTCATTCGCTGGATGCGAAATGGAAAAGCCAAAGAGCCTTATCCGGGAAATTGATTCTCCCCTCCCATCTCCTATTATTACCTGTCATGGAAATTACAGAACCCATGATTTTGATTTTGGTTCAATAAGCAAAACCAAAATCAATAGACATGAAAAAAAATCTACTTGCACGGTCATTGACCGCTTTGGCAATGACACTTTCTATTGGGCTTTTCGCTCAAAGCGTAACCCTGCCTCCCTCTGGAGGAAATCAACGAAGCATCGTCACTCAATACATCGGTTCATTGGTGTCCGTCACCATTGAATACAACAGTCCGGATGTACATGCACCCAATGGTGATGATCGTACCGGGCAGATCTGGGGGCAGCTCGTGCCCTATGGGCTTACAGACCTTGGGTTTGGGTTGAGAAACCCATCTCCCTGGCGTGCCGGTGCCAATCAAAACACCACTATCACCTTTTCGCACGATGTAACGGTACAGGGAAAAGCGGTACAGGCTGGCACCTACGGCTTACACATGATCGTAAACGAAACCGATCCCTGGGTTTTGATATTGTCAAAAAACGCTTCGGCCTGGGGAAGCTATTTTTATGAAGAAAAAGATGATGCCCTAAGGGTTGACATTACCCCAAAGGAGAATCCTTCTACCGAGTGGCTGACCTACAACTTCGTAGATCGGCAGCCTACTGCTACTACGGCACAACTGGAGTGGGAAAAGATTGCGGTTCCTTTCACCATCGAGGTACCTAATATGAATGAGCTGTATGTCGACAATTTCAGAAAAGAGCTTCAAGGCTCCACCGGATTTAATTACCAATCATGGAACCAGGCAGCGAATTTCTGCCTCAACAATGATCTCAATTTGGAAGAAGCGCTGACCTGGGCTGAAACTGCAATTTCAGGGCCTTTCATCGGTGTGGAGAATTTTAACACATTGAGCACCCGCGCCAACATAGAAGCAAAACTGGGTAAGCAGGCCGAATCTGATGCCACCATGAAGACAGCCATGAATCATCCAAGCACCACCGCACTGCAGGTGCATGGATACGGTCGACAATTAATAGCACAGGGACAGAAAGAGAAGGCCCTGGAAGTATTCAAACAAAATCAAAAGAAGTTTAAAGGGGCCTGGCCTACCAACTACGGCCTGGCAAGAGGGTACTCAGCGATGGGAGATTATAAATCAGCGCTCAAGTATCTGAAATTGGCTCAGAAAAACATCCCCGAAGGGGACACTGTAAATCCTCCTGTAGTAGAAGCCAACATCAAAAAACTCGAAAGCGGGCAGGACATTAATTAGAATCAACGCAAAAGAAGAGACTGCCTCTTAAGCGAGACAGTCTCTTCCTTTTACCTACCCATTTTCATTTTGACCCTAAATGTGCTTTCTTTATCCTAATGATATTCGACAAGCACTTCAGCACCTTCATTGTATTACTGCTCACTTTAGGCGTTGTTTATAACTCTTCTGCCTTAAATCCATCCAAAACCTACAAGACCACTCCTGAGGAACTTCAAATGGAGTTTGAGGAAATCAAAATACCTACCTCGGACGGTGCAACCTTAAATGCCTGGTATTTCCCTACCGAGAATGGTGACCAACTCATGGTCATGAGCCACGACGGGGTGGGCAACATGGCTGATTATCTAAACAGGGTTCGCATGTTTGTCAACTATGGTTTCGCTGTGCTATGCTATGACTATCGGGGGTTTGGAAGCAGCAGTACTTTTGATATCGACAGGCTCCAGTACATCTATCAAGAGTTTTTTACGGATTTCAATGCAGCAGCTCAATACTGTGCCAATCGGTTTGATCATGAAATCATCGCCTATGGATGGGGGATCGGTGGTGGTATCTCGTTGGTACGCGGATTCCAGATGAAGGGCATTGTCGGTGTGATTGCCGACGATCCTTTTGTGGATTTCATCCGCCTCAAGGCCCGGTTTAAGCAACTACAAGCGGTGATGAAAATACCCAACGAACTCATGAATAGTCAGTACAATCCATTTGATGTGGTCGGCGGTGATCCAAGCATGGATCTCAGAGGGGTGCTTCTGTTTCACGGAAGCAAGAACCTGCTGTTTACCTTTGATGAAATGAAAAGTCTGCTGGATGAGGCAAACCTGATCAACAAAGAACTCTATTCATTTAAGGTGTCTCAAAACATGGACAACTACAAGGTCAATCAGTCGGACTATTCCCGAAGGATTTATGCTTTTGTGATGAATCTTTAACCTGAGTCATGCATTAGAAAATCTATTCCGAACCTAAATGACTGCAAATCTGTCATTTCGTTTTGACAGATCACCATTGCGCTGCTATGCCTTCCGCCCAAAACTTCCAGATTTATTATCATTTCGGCTCTCATAACGAAGTTCTAATACATGATTCAGGTTTAACCCGACATTCTAGGATTCCTAAAGACAAAAGAAAGGGCAATCCCCACTCCTGCTCCGAAACTATGAGACTCCCAGGAGACACTTTCGTCCTCTGACCATAGCCCATAAATCATACCTCCATAAATGACCATGATCACAATAGAGATCGCCAGAGACTTGATGTCCTTGCGAAAAAACCCCAGGAAAATAAGAAAAAAGGCCAGAGCATAGATGACACCACTTGCACCAATGTGATAAAAGGATCGGCCAAACACCCATACGAGCGTCCCGGTAAACAAATACGCACTACCAAACACCCATGAGGCCGATTTTGGATAAAACACGTAAAGGGTTGTCCCCAAAAAAAGAAGTGGAAATGTATTGGAAAGGATATGGGAAAGGTTCCCATGGATTAGCGGTGCTGTGATAATCCCGATCGCCCCCCAGGGTGACCTGGGGTAAATCCCAAGATAACCCAGGTCATGGTCCAGGTAAAATTGGATCGAAAACGCTACCCACATCAGGAACGTCATTCGTAGTGGGGCTACTATGCTCTTTCCGTCAATCAATAGAAATGAAAAAGCCTTTCTGTTTTGAAAGGCCCTTGTTTTTAGTTCTTAGTAATTCTGCGGGTCGTCGATCATTTTGAGTTCCATCAGTTTGGCTTCCTCATAACTTACCGACATATATCCCAATAATCCTCCGGAAGCTTCTGCCACCTTCTTGGCCATATCCTTAAGACTTGCATGCAATTTGACTGCAAATGGCTGGTCAATTTTGGGCAAAATATGGTTGAGTTTTCTCAACTCCTGAGTAATCTGCTCATTCCTTGCCTTTGCATCAGTAGGCATTGAATCCACATACTTTACGAATTTGGCATGAAAGTCCTTGCCCACTTCCTTATAGTAATCAATCAGCTGCTCTCGGGCACGTGATTGCTTGTTGTTTGCGATTTCCACAGCTTGTTTGATCTCAGCCGCATCAATTTTGTCATCTGCACCTGCGATCAAAACCGACACCAACACCGGAGCATCCAACAATACCTCTATCTCATCATCTCGTAGTGTCTTAAATTCTTCAATCATTTGTGTTCTACTTTTATGTCTAAAAAATTTGCATCGAAATTAAGCGAAAACCTTCAATTGGGGAATTAAATTCCAAAGAATCAGTACTCGGTTAATTTCTGGGGATATTAGGATGGGTTTAGGCCAATTAGCTTTTGTCGAGTTCTGACAGCATGATCTGATCATTGATAAACTCCTCTACCTGATCTACGTCCAGCCGTTTGGCAATAATTTTTTTATCCTTATCCAGAATGTACAACTGGGGAGTACTCCTCACATTGTACTGCACCCTAAAATTGCTTTGGTTCTTAGGGTCGCCGAAGTTATACCAGCTGAGTTCCAGGTCTCTCACGAACTTCTTCCATTTTTCTACATCCGAATCCGTACATACCGCTGCCACTTCTGCCTTACCATCGAGCTTATCATATATCTCCTTTAGTACAGGCGTTTTCTTCTTGCAATGCCCGCATGTAGGGCTATAAAAATACAAGATCAGGTAGTCAGCATTGATAGAGTACAAGTTGCGTGGTTGGTTAAGTGTATCAATAAAATGGATTTGCGGTGCCTTCATGCCTATCTGATTTTCCCTGTAGAAAACCATTTCATCCCGTAGCTTTTGCAACATGGTTTCATCAGCCCATGGAGCTTTACCCTTCAGGTAGTATTCATCACTCAGGTGTACAAATATTTTGTCCATGCCCATGATCTTAGGGTTTTGGTATCGTTCAAACATTACTCCAAGTGTATAGCTGTAGAGCTCTTCATTGTCTTTGCATTGTACCAGAAATTCGTCCAGAGCATTGATGATCGAATCGGGGTGCTGGAATGTCACCCGATCAAAGTACTCCATCAACTTGGCGTGAAATATCGGCGTTCGGAGCAGGCCCTCAGAGTTTAAATCCAATTCACTGAAATAGTTGCTACGAAACTTGTTGTACTCTGCTCTTTTCTCATCCGCTGTAAGGGAATCTCCATAAAACCTTAGCTCAGGGTTGAGGTCCATAAGCGTCAACAATGAATACATGTACCCGGATCCTGCCAATGTCCGTAAGCTATCCCTACTCGTTCCGTTGGACTCGTTGAGTTCCCTGAGCTGGTCAAACACGGCAACCGAATCTTCCTTGCTCGCTGTGGAGTCAAGGCTTTCTGTGAGCTGTCGGATAGATTGTTGGTGCTGTACCATGATCATTTGGAAGTCCTTAAACAATTCATTGGTCGGCGAACCCTCGACGGTCAGGTTCCCATAGGGATCTTCTCTTTTTGTAGTCAGGCTAAAGCGTGTTTCTTCCACTACAAACTCAAAATAGAATCCTTTGCTGTACAGGAAATAGAGCCCAGTCTTAAGCGTATCCTCCCCTACAAATCGCATACTGCCATCATCTGAAATATCTGCAGTATCATGAGCATATCTTTTTTCTCCCCGGTGGTATCCCAGGATCGCTACACTGTCCTCTATCCCTTCAACCTGCATCGCAATGTCATATCCGCCCATCATGCCTTCTTGGGCCATGGATGTCATTGTCATTAATTGGACAATAAAAAGTGTAGCTATTAATGCCTTCTTCATATGCTTTTTTCTTTCAACTGCTCAAAACTATGGGATAAACGTAAAAGTATCGAATTTGATATGCACATTTGCAATGAACTGATCCTGATTACCTAAGAGATCAACTGAAACCATTCCACCATTCAGCCGAGAATGAGTCCAAACAAGATAATTGGATAATTACGACTTTATTTTGTTAAAAATTGTCACGGTTAATATCCCTATTAATGCCTATTTTTAGACAAATTATGTTTAACCAAAACTTACTAGTACGATGAAAGTAGATAAGTTATACCTTGGAGGAGGAGGAACACCCGAACCCGCCGGAGGAGGTGACGATGATGACGATTAGGTCATCCGATTGAAGCAGCATATTGAGAATTATTAATTATTAATTGCCTATTGAGAAAGGGACGATACATATGGAGTTTGGCTCTCAGCCTGACATTTGTGATCTCTACCCTGGAGATCACCGCTAATTCCTATTCTCAAATTTCAGAGCAAGCTGAGTCAACTGAGGTTCAACAAAAACCTACAGGTCGCACCTCAGCAGATTATGACCATTTTAAAGAAACGGTTAAAGAAGATCAGTCTTTTCAGATAATCAAAACCGGGCGTCATTTTATTCAAAAGTATAAAGATACCGACCTCTCAGAAGTGGAGATACGACATCTGGGCTACTTTAATCTCCAGGTGGGAAATGCCTACCTAAAAGTCAAGGAATACGGGTTGGCCATGGACTATTACCATAAGGCGCTTTCTAATTACAAAAAAATTGACCGCATTAAAAGTATCCTGACTTGCCAGCACAACATTGCCCTGGTATATCAGGTCACCGGTCAGTATAAAAGCGCCTTGGAAATACACGAAAAAACGCTTCCTATTCTAAAAGAGACTAAGCACAGGGATCTCACACTCACCTACAACAACGTGGCGCGCTTGTACATTCACGAAAACAACTTTACTCTAGGACGGTTGTACCTTGACAGTGCAATCAATTTTTCGAAGGAATGGGATCAAATGATGTGGGAAGGCTATGCGTACAGAAACCTGGGCTATCTCTTTGAGGAAATGGATTTGTTGGACAGTGCGGTGAAGTATTATTCCAGATCATTGGAGATTCATTCACTGGATAGTGTGCACAACATGACCCTTGAATCAGCCATACTGCTATCCAGTACTCATCTTGAATCCGGAAATCCTGCTCTTTCCCTTGAGATCAGTCTAAAGTATGAAGCCCTGGCCCAGCAAATCAAAAGCTACAATTTTCTGAAGCAGATTTCAGACAACATTTTCAATGCATATATAGACCTGGAAGAATACCGCAGCGCATTCGCGGTAATAGATCGAAGCAAATACATTGATGATACTCTGGCCCAAAGACGAATAGAAAACGAAGCACTGATGGCTCAGCTCAGAGCTGAATCAGCCAATGAAGTAGAGTTGCTGCAAAAGCAGGATCAGCTAAACAATCAAACGATTCGTTTTCAGAATACCCTCTTGGCCATTGCCATTGCAGCTGTAATATTGGTCATCATCGTTGCTGTCTTTATTTATCGCGGGTTGGTGATCAACAAGCGGTTGTCGAACCTTAACCGCCAGCAATCTGAACGCCTCAGGCAGCTCGATGCAGCTAAGTCAAGATTTTTCGCCAACATCTCCCATGACCTGAGGACACCCCTGTCGCTGATCATGGGTAGCATTGAGCAGGTCCTGCAAAACGAAAACATCTACCTGGACGAAAAGGCAGACCGTCAACTCAAAACGGGCCTGATCAACGGTCAAAGAATTATCCATCTGACCAATGAAATAAACGAATTGATCAAGCTGGAAGACAGCAATTTGAAGATTGAAAAGAGTATCATCAATATTGATCAGATGCTCAGTTTGTTTGTGTCAATGTTTGGCTCCATGGCCGAAATGAAGAGTATTAAGCTTTCGTATGTCAAAAAGATCTTCAGTCCTAGCCCATATGTCAGCATTGATGTCAAGCAATTTGAAAAGGTATTGTTTAACCTGATCACCAATGCACTGAAGCATACGCAAAAGGATGATTTTGTTACGGTATCCTTGGATCTACTGGAAAATGATAAGATTGAGATCTCGGTGATCGATTCCGGAGAAGGAATCCCTGAGGAGAACGTACCCTATATCTTTGAGCGGTACTATCAGTCGCCTAGCACGACTTTCAAAACGCAGGAAGGTTTTGGTATTGGCCTGGCACTGGTCAAGGAGATCATTGATAAGCATTCTGCTCATATCAGTGTCAAGAGCAAGCAGGGACAAGGCTCCCAGTTCACCATACTACTTGACCTGGAACATGACGTTGAAGAAAGCAAAGTGGCCAAGCTGCACTCTCTGGATTATAGCCACGAAACCAGGGAAATATTCAAGGATATAGAGGAAGCGGAAGCCAGTGACAAGCCGGTGGTTTCTTCCGACATGTCGTCAGGCACAGAAAAGAAACAACATACCTTGCTCATAGTAGAAGATCACCCGGAGATTCGTCAGTACATCCAGGATCTGGTGGAGCCCTACTACAACATCCTCACCGCCAACAATGGAAAACGAGCCCTGAAGGTCCTTGACGGTAATAAGGAAGTAGATTTGATCATCACGGACCTGATGATGCCGTGGTTTGATGGATTCGAACTTCTTGAAAAACTGAAAGAGAACGAAAAGCTGTCCAACATACCCGTGCTTGTATTATCAGCCCGAACCTCAGAGGAAGATAAAGAACGGGTACTCTCTCAAGGAGTAAATGATTTTCTCTATAAGCCTTTCAATGCAAAAGAGCTGCTGGCACGGATCAAGAATTTGCTCGAGCGAAAGTCCAAATGGAACAACAACGCTTCCGACGCATTGTTCATCAACAATACCAAGACGCTCAGTGATATTGAAAAATCACTTCTCGAAAAGGTAGATCACATGATCATGAGCCGTATCGATGATGCGAACCTGTCTGTAGCTGACCTGGCCAATGAGATCGCCGTAAGTGAGCGGAAGTTCTTTAGAATGATCAAAAAGCTGACCGACTCCACCCCATTTGAGTACATCAAAGAAATACGGCTACAGTACATCAACCGTCTGATTCGTGAAAAGAAGATCAAGACCTCCTCAGAAGCCGCCAAGCACATCGGCATGAACAACGTCAGCCACTTCAACCAGCAATTCAAATCCAGGTTTGGGAAAAAGCCCGCGGATTTGTTGAAGTAGGGTTTCCGTAAGAGAATGCTAGTTCACAATGGAGCATGCTTATTCCAGATTTCAATTTTTGATTTGGGCTTTTGGGGTTTTTACTTGACTCCAGAAATTCTAATTGATCTCTGACTCTAAGAATTTGCGTGATACATGTTGAAACAAAAAAAGGTGCAAGACTGATCCTGCACCTTCTATTTTTTATAAAAGAACTCGTTCTTTATTTCTTCTTGCCCTTTGACCGTTGCTTTTGCTGCTCCTGGGCGTTTTTCATGGCCTCTTCCAGTTTCACTCTAAACCCGGACTTCTTCTTGTTTGCATTCTTCTTACGGTTCTCCTCCATGATCGATTTGATCTTGTCTTCGTTCACGATCTTTCTAAACAGAGCGATCTGACCGAACGATACGATGTTGGAAATGAAGTAGTAGAACGTCAAGCCAGCTGAGAAGCTGTTCAGGATAAACATGAACATCACCGGCATCATGTATTGCATGGACTTCATTGGCCCTTGCATCTGGGTCGTCATCTGGCTATTGGACCAGGTGATCAATATGGTAGAAGCCGTCATGAGCAGTGTAAATAAACTCACGTGATCTCCGTAGAATGGAATCTCGAATGGCAAGTTTAATATACTGTCATAGGTAGACAAGTCATGCGCCCAAAGGAACGACTCCTGCCGCAGCTCAATGGAATTGGGGAAGAAGTTGAACATTGCCAATAAAAAAGGCATCTGTAGAAGCAATGGAATGCAACCGCTCAGTGGGTTTACCCCGGCCTTCCTGTAAAGGGCCATCGTCTCTGCCTGAGACTTTTGCATGTCTCCTTCGTACTTTTCCTTGATCGCATCCATCTCCGGCTTGAGCACCTTCATCTTTGCCATGGACATATGTGAGGTATACGTCAGAGGTGCCAGGATCAATCGAATCACCAATACCAGGATAATGATGATGATACCATAGCTCGCGATGTAGTTTTCAAGGAAGTTGAAAATCGGAATGACCAACCACTTGTTCACAAATCTGAAGAGCCTCCATCCCAAGTCCACGTTTGACTCAAAACCGGGCACAACCTTCTTCGTGATCTGGTAGTTGTTAGGGCCAAAATAGTATTTGAATTTACCTTTCCCGGATCTTAGATCATCACTGTTCAAAGCCACACTCGCAGTGGTGGTTTTGATCACAATGCTGTCATTTTCAGCGACAGACATACCAAGCTGGGCACTTTTAAATCCATTGTCGGCAATCAAACCCGAACTAAAGAACTTTTGGTTGAACGTAAACCAATGCACCGGCTGGCCCACTGTCTGTGTTTCCGGCTCACTCACCGATTCTCCCATATAGTCAAACTCATCGCCCATAGGCTTGAAATTGACACGTGTCTTTTGCTTAGACTCTGTGAAGTTTGATTCCAGGCGTTTGATGTCATCCTTCCAGGTCAGTGTCACGTCCTGGTTGTCTACAATGCCTTCTAATCCAACAAAGTTGAGTTCATAGAGAAGCTCGTATCCTGTGCCTCCAAGCGTATATCGGTGTTCGATATACTTCCCTTCGTCCAGCTTCAAGGTATAAGAAACCGACAGTGAGTCCTCTCCTTCCACACTCGTTTTACTACTTTCTACTTCATAGTAAAGTTCAGAAATGTTCACCGGACGGAAGTTGCTCACTACCAATAGATCCTGCTGAGCAGACTTCTGATCAAATAGAATGAGCGGCTTTTGATCATAGGTTTTGTAGTCCTTGAGTTCTACCTCCTGCACCTGTCCACCTTTTGAGGATAGTTCGATTCTTACCACTTCATTTTCGAGGGTTAGAACATCCTCCTCCCCATTCGCGAAAGCAGCAAAAACGCCATATCTTTCTTTCTGCACTGCATTCATCAGGGAGTCTACAGTCTTGGCTTCTTCCTGAGTAGCCATTTCAATAGTTTCCTCTTTGGGTGAGACCGTATCTTTAGCGATGGTAGTTGTCTCTTCTGTGGCAGTCTCTTCGGGTGCAGGGGGGTCCGGTGAGAACCACATAAAATACACCGTCATTAATACCAACATGACAATCAAACCCGTAAGTTGATTTCTATCCATTCTAGCTCTTAATTAATTATGGTTTAAACTTTTCTTAAATTCCATCGCTTCCTTAACGAAGCGAACAAATAAAGGATGTGGGGCTTGTACGGTACTTTTGAGCTCCGGGTGAAACTGAGTACCAACGAAATACCTGTGCTTTTTCAATTCAATGATTTCAACCAGTCCCGTCTTAGGGTTAATGCCTGAAGCGATCATTCCATTTTTCTCAAAATCCTCCAGATAGTCGTTGTTGAACTCGTAGCGGTGTCTGTGACGCTCGCTGATTTTGGGCTGACCGTATACCGACAGGGCCTTGCTTCCTTTTTTCAGATCGCAATCATACGCACCTAATCGCATAGTACCACCCATTTCGGTAATATTCTTTTGATCCTCCATCAGGTCAATGACCGGATGCTTGACCTTTTCGTCCATTTCTCGCGAGTTGGCCTCCTTTAGCTTAAGTACGTTTCGTGCAAACTCGATACTCGCACATTGCATACCCAGGCAGATACCGAAGAATGGAATGTCGTTTTCTCGTACGTATTTAATAGCCTCAATTTTTCCTTCGATTCCCCGGCCACCAAATCCCGGTGCCACAAGCAATCCATGTACCCGACCCAAAACTTCGTGTGCCTTTTCTGGTGTCATTTCTTCTGAGGAGATCCATTGTACATGAACCTTGCATTCATTGACTGCTCCCGCATGCACAAATGCCTCACTAATCGACTTATAGGCATCCTGTAGCTCAACGTATTTTCCGACTACCGCGATTTTGATCTCAAATGTCGGGTGTTTCAGCTTTCCTAAAAATTCCTTCCAACCATCAAGTCCCGGCTCTTTTTTATAGGAAAACCGCATTTTGGAAAGCACACGTTCATCCAGTTTTTCCTTCCTCATCAAAAGAGGTACGTCGTAGATGGACTCTGCATCGGCTGCTTCGATCACACAATTGACCGGTACGTTGCAGAACAAAGCAATTTTTCTTCTCAAATCACCCGGCAGTTTCTTTTCCGTTCGGCATACCAGTATATCGGGCTGAATCCCTGATTCCAACAGTTGCTTTACTGAGTGCTGCGTTGGCTTGGTTTTAAGTTCACCCGCTGCATTGAGATAAGGAATTAAAGTAAGATGTATGCTCAAAGCATTAGTGGGTCCCAACTCAAATCGTGCCTGACGAACAGCTTCTATGAATGGCAATGACTCGATATCACCCACACATCCTCCAAGCTCGGTAATCACAAAATCATATTTGTCGGTCCTACCCAGCTTATAAATATTGTCCTTGATTTCGTCCGTGATGTGTGGTACAACTTGTACGGTCTTGCCCAAAAATTCACCCTCACGCTCCTTTTTAATGACATTGTAATAGATGCGACCGGTGGTCACATTATTGGCCTGAGACGTAGGCGTACCCAGGAACCTTTC
Organism: Reichenbachiella sp.; assembly: GCA_965222305.1. Lineage (GTDB taxonomy): Bacteria > Bacteroidota > Bacteroidia > Cytophagales > Cyclobacteriaceae > Reichenbachiella. The sequence goes on along the minus strand of OZ244943.1, from coordinate 1,013,522 downwards.
GTAGTGCCCCAAGTCAAGATCGGTCTCTGCACCATCGTCCGTCACGTAACATTCGCCATGCTCGTAGGGGTTGAGTGTACCCGGATCTACGTTGATGTAAGGGTCAAACTTTTGAATGGTCACAGAGAATCCTCTGGCTTGTAATAATTTGGCTAAAGATGCTGAAATGATTCCTTTTCCAAGGGAAGATGTTACCCCGCCCGTAACGAAAATGTATTTAGTAGATGTCATGCAGTGAGCTTTCTAACTGTAGTTACGGGAGGCAAAGTTATGCCATAGCCCCCACAATTTTTCAGCGGCTGGGGAATATTTATCAATTAAATTTCCTGTTGGATTTAAACCATTGAGTCCTAAGAGAATCTAAGGAACAAAATCTACTTTAATTGACAGATCAGGAACTCATAGAAATGATCCAGTCTGAGGAAAGTCGCAATTTCGGCTTCAATCAGCTGGTGAGGCAATACCAGGAGAAGGTCTATTGGCACATCCGAAAGATGGTCATAGACCATGACGATGCCGATGACGTGACCCAGGAGGTCTTTGTCAAGGTGTGGAAGAACCTGGACAAGTTTCGGGCAGACTCTGAACTGTACACGTGGATATATCGGATCGCGACCAACGAATGTCTCAACTTTCTAAAAAGGAAAAAACGACGGTATTTTTTACCGATTCACGATATAAAGTCCGAACTGCTAGGCAAGCTGGACAATGATGAGCTGATCTCAGGGGATGAAATTCAGATGCGATTGCAAAAAGAGCTGCTGAAACTACCCGACAAACAAAGGATCGTATTTAACATGAAGTACTTTGATGAAATGAAATTTGAAGAGATATCTGAGATCACCGGCACGAGTGTCGGCGCACTAAAAGCCAGCTATCACCTGGCTGTGAAGAAAATTGAAAAAAGTATCAAAGGCGATTAAACCTTTAGAAGTGAAGAGAGTCTAACAAACACCACAATTGTATGAAAGAGGAAAATTCACATATTGAAAACATGAAGAGGGAGAATATCCACAGGGTACCAGAGGGGTATTTTGAGGATCTCCCAATGAAGATCCAGAGCAGAATAGCAGAAGAGCCGAAAACTGTGAGCTTCATTCCAAGAATGCAACTGGCGCTCTATGCGACCGCTGCGGTGATCCTTATTTCTTTAAGCCTGGTCTTTTTCTATAAAACTGAGAAACCCGTTGACTATCTGGCCCAGGTAAGTACCGAAGATATTGTGGACTACTTGCAAGAAGAAAATATCAGCTCTTATGAAATCGCATCGGTGATTGACGTGAGCGAATTATTAGAAGACGAAAGTTACCTGGAGGAACTGGAGGATTTTTCTGAAGAAGATTTAGAAAGTATTTATTCGGAATATGATTATTCGATAGATGTATTATAATAGACTTAGAATGCCATGAAAAACTATATAACCCATATAAGCACCTCATTGATCCTGCTATTGGCTATAAGCCAATGGAGCTTTGCCCAGGGCCCGCCCCCACCTGATGGTGGCAAGGGCCGCGACAAAATCGAAGCGGCCAAGATCGGTCTGATCAGCGAGCGGTTAGGACTGACTCCTGAGGAAGCGGAGAAGTTCTGGCCGGTGTACAATGAGTACAGCCAAAAGCGCCGCGAAAACCACAGGCAATTTCAGGAGGCCCGAAGAAAGTACAATCCGGAGACTGCTTCTGATAGGGAAACCGAAGAAATGCTGCGACTAGGTCGTCAGACCAAGGAACGACAGCTCAAAATCGAAAAGGAATACTCTGAGAGGCTGCTCTCTGTCATCAGTAGCAGGCAGTTGCTGTCCCTACAGGAAGCAGAGCGGGAATTCCGCGAAATGCTACTCAAGCGTCTTGAACAAAGACAAAGACAGCAGCAAAATCAACAACTGCGACAGAGGGAAAACAACGAGCGAATGCGCAATAAACGAAACAACTAGCGATTGAGAATTTCTGCTTTGACCTTTCTTTTTTTAGGATTCCTGGTGAATCCTTTTTTGGCTTCTGCACAGGACAGCTTGCAAGACGAGCTCGATGCGCTCAACGCAGAACTGGATGCGATATTTGCCAATGAATCTGACTCCCTTTCATTGCTGGCCTTGATGGATAGTATCTTGGCCATACCTAGCTACAATCATGAGTTTCAGCTTCGGCTCGCCTACTCCAGCAGGGTCACATCAGCCGGGCGTGATTTTGGGATTGATCAGCAGGGCATGGCACCCGGAATCTCCTATTATCACAAATCAGGAGTATTTGCTGATGTCAGTGGGTTTTGGAATAGTGATTTTGACCCGCAATACAATCTGACTGTAGCGACAGTCGGGTACCTGGGAAAATTAGCCAAATCAACTACATACTCTTTCACCTACGATCACTCATTTTACACTGAATATGATTCACTTAATACCTTAACCAATTCTCTCAGTGGATCGGCAACTCAATATTTCAAATGGTTTTATACAGGTGTGGATTACTCATTCTCGTTCGGATCTGAGACAGCCCATCGAGTGATTTGGAACCTCACAGGCAATTTCAATACAAAGAAGAAGATTGGGCCCTTTACCAGGATATCGGTCTTACCTTCTGTTGCTATCCTTTTCGGAAATCAAAACATTACCAGCCAGTACATCAACCCATCCAGGCAGGAAGTATTTGTCAATATGACTGATCGGGAACTTCGACAGTTTGCCCGGAGGAAAGGCCTCACCTTAACGGAATATCGAATTCTTCAAAACCTAAGAAACGACCTGAGAGCAGATAGCCTTGGCCCACTGCAAGAGGAATTCCTCAATTCTTTGTTTCTGGAGGAACGCGAATATGAATCATTCGAACTCCTCAACTACTACCTCTCCCTACCTGTCGTCTTTTACATCAATGACCTGAGTCTATACTTGAGCTATAACTACAACATTCCGAGGAACATCTCCGACGATTTTAGCTACGAACCCAATGGGTACTTTGGGTTTGCCATAGCGTACAATTTTAGATTTTGATACTTACACTTTTAGAAAGATTCCTTTCTTATACATCACCCATACGGGAATGTAGCACACACTGGTAAACAAAATCGCGTAGATTAAAGATGAGAATTTCAGATCTGTGAAGACGGTAACAAGAGCATCATAAATATGACCTTGCATTGTGTTATCACCGATTTCAATCAGATAAAAAAGAGTAGCCAATATTCCCGAAAAGGCATACACGGTAATGGCATTTAAGCCAAATACTCTGAAGGGAAAGATCCATTTTCCCTTGATTTTTTGGACATCCAACACCCAGTACAAAATCGCAAAGGCGTTGATAGCAATACCTCCGGTAGCCAGCACATAGGAGCTTGTCCAAAGGTTTTTGTTAATCGGGAAATGCATATCCCACGCAAGGGCCACCAGTATAGCGGCATTCCCTGCCACGAAGAGTTGAATCAGGGCTTTGCTCTTATGTTCACTACCAAACAAGTGTCGTCCCGCTAGCATCCCCATCATTCCGGTGACTATCGCAGGAACGGTGCCTAGCACACCCTCAGGATCCCAGGTCTTGGTCTGGCCCCACATATGCCCCTCTAGCAAAATGCTGTCGAGCCATGCAGCCAGGTTAGTACCCGGTTCCAGATTAGCTGGGCCTTGACCAGGTACTGGCACAAAGCACATCAGCATCCAATACACAAGAAGCAGGATCGCTCCTATTCGGTACTGAATCCTGATCGACACATATTGGTGCATCCAAAGGCAAGCGATAAACACTAGGGCGATCCGTTGCAGCACACCGGGAATCCGGATGTCTCCAAAATCAAAATAAGGGAACCCATTGAGAAACAAACCAATGAGAAAGAGATACAGCGTCCTCTTTAGACTTTTGATCAGGACGGCCTTTCGGTCTTCACCCGTTTTCGGCTTTGATAAAGAAATGGCTACTCCCATGATGAATATGAAGAACGGAAACACCAGGTCAGTAGGTGTAAGCCCGTGCCAGCTGGCGTGCAAAAGTGGTGCATATACACTAGACCAGCTACCCGGATCATTGACCAAAATCATGGCCGCAATGGTGGCCCCTCGAAACACATCCAAACTCAACAATCTCTCTTTTCCCATCCTTGATTCCATTAAAACTTATATCTCCTAAACGCCTCTATCGCTTCGTATTCTGCCAAACCCAGTTCGTCATATTTCCGTGCCGTGTCACGGTTTCTATCTTCGGCCCGTTGCCAAAACTCCCGATCATCAGATCCCTGGAAAACCACCCCATCTTTTTGCGACTGGTGCCGCCAGATGGCGATTCTTTTTTTCAATAGTTCTTCAGGGCTAATGGGTACAGCCATTTCGATCTCATCGATGGGGTACTCATGCCAGGCCCCGCGATAGAGCCACACCCAGCAGTCCTTCATGTAGGATTCCTGCTTTAGCTGATCAATAGCAGCAAATATCGCCTTGAGGCAAACTTCATGGGTACCATGAGGGTCAGCCAGGTCACCTGCAGCGTAGATCTGATGGGGTTGTATTTCATCTATCAGCTCCTTGACAATCTTGATATCTTCATCGCCAAGTGGCAGCTTTTCCACCTGGCCTGTTTCGTAAAATGACAAATCGAGGTAGTGTACATGATCATCAGTAATGCCAAAATACCGGCACGCACTGATCGCTTCGCCCCTTCGTATCAACCCTTTGACTTTGCTCAGGTCAGGATCCTGACGATCGGCTTTCTCACCCCGATCCAGTGCCTCGAAGACCCCTTCAAATACTTTTGAATCTGCGCCATCACCCGCTGCATATTGATAAAACGACCGGGCAAACTCAGCAAACCGTCGGGCCTCATGATCTGCCACGGCGATATTACCGGAAGTCTGATAAGCCACATGTACTTCATGTCCCTGATCAACGAGCCGAAGAAACGTCCCGCCCATGGAGATCACATCATCGTCAGGATGCGGGCTAAAGATCAATACCCGTTTCTTCACAGGAATAGCTCTTTCGGGTCGATTAGAATCATCAGCATTGGGTTTGCCTCCTGGCCATCCTGTGATGGTATGCTGAAAATGATTGAACATCCTGATGTTCAAATCATAGGCACCATTTGACCCGAGTAGATCCGACATACCATTGTCATTGTAGTCCCGGTCCGAGAGTTTCAAGATGGACTTATCTGTCTTGGTACTCAGCCAAACTACCGCCCGCCTCGTTAGTTCTTCAGTCCACACACAGTCTCCTACCAACCAAGGGGTCTTAAATCGAGTAAGCTCAGAAGCAGCCGCATTGTCCATGACAAAGGTGGCGTTCTCATGCTCTTGTAAGTAGGTAGCCGGCACCTCAGGTGACACTTCTCCTTCTACCGTCTTGTGGATGATTTCGGCTTTTTTCAGACCCCAACCCAGCACCACGATCCTTTTGGCTTTCATGATCGTACCGACACCCATCGTGATGGCCTTACGGGGTACATCCGCCAGAGTATTGAAGGCGAAGGCATTGTCAGAACGGGTGAGGTAGTCCAGTGTGATCATCCGGGTAGTGGAGTTGCGCTTCGATCCCGGTTCGTTAAAGCCGATATGACCTGTGCGGCCTATGCCTAATAGTTGAAAATCCAAGCCCCCATAGCTGTTGATCTTTTCTTCATAGGCAGCACACCAGTCATGAATTTCATTGAAAGGCACGTCACCCAACGGAATATGAATCTGATCCTCGGAAATGTCTACATGATCAAACAAGTGGTGATGCATGAAGTGCACGTAGCTTTGCACATCGTTTTTTGTGAGTCCGAAGTACTCGTCCAGGTTGAAAGACACCACATTCTGAAAACTCAGGCCCTCTTCGTGATGCATCCGTACCAACTCCTGGTAGATTTTGATCGGTGATGAGCCTGTAGCCAGGCCCAGCACGCATTTTTCGTTTTTGGAGGATTTGCTTCGGATTAATTGGGCTATTTCCTCAGCCACGATCCGGGAGGCATCATTTACATCGTCCAAAACCTCAGTATGGATGTTTTCAAACTTGCAGGACTCCATGGCCTGCCATTGTTCTTTGGTTACTCTTTTTGCCATCGGTCAATGGAATTGTAGGTCTCGATGGATATAAAAATCGGAAAAAATAAAGTAGGCCACCAGCACAAATCTCCTCTTCTCAGCCTGTCCTTCATTTTCTCCGATTTTATTGGATGTGTTGTTTATGAAAGAAATCTAAATTTTACTCATCACTAAGGTAGTATCTGACCATTGGCCTCAGAAAATATTTCGCTTGACGCACCCCGTCTATGGCCGAACTGCATGGAATTAAAGAGTTGTGGTTTTTTGAGCCCATCCGGTAATACGGTAGACATTCCGCGCCACTAAGCGATTTTATTGGCCCTTACCGATCCTTTAAGTTTTATTTAGCAATCAACCCTCCCTATGCCCTACAAAGCACTAAATTGCCAAGGTCTATTTCTATATCATCCATTGATAGTGACTCCCTGTTGGATAGGATTACGAATGCATATAAGATAAAACCCCTATACCATGTCATCTTTTGGCTGGGTTATTTTTTGATTAACTGGCTCAGATGGGGCAGCCTTTATGACAATTACCTGTATTCGCTTAAAAGCAACCTGATCGAATTCCCCATTCATATCATAGGCACCTACTTCAACATCTACTACCTGATTCCGAGGTTGATTCCAAAAAAGATTCCGTCGTATGTGTTCATACTACTCATTACCCTATTAGGCCTTGCCCTGTTGAAAATCGGCATCACCTATGTATTGATCACCAACAAGCTGTACATCGAAGCAGGATTGGAAGATGGACTGGAGGTGACCATTAATTATATCGTCACGGCGTTCATGGGTGAGTTGTATGTAGTAGCCACTGCCTCGGCCATCCCCATCATGATCAGTTGGGTAAATACACGCACCCAGGCCCAGGAGCTTGAACGCATTAATCTGGAGACGGAGCTAGACTTTCTTAAGTCTCAAATTCAACCTCACTTCTTTTTCAATACACTCAACAACCTCTATAGCCTCACACTCAGCAAATCTGAGAAGGCCCCGGAGACCGTGCTCAAGCTTTCGGAACTTATGAGCTATGTGATCTATGATGCGAGCCAGCGAAAGGTTCCATTGTACAAAGAAATACAGCACATACAAAACTACCTGGATCTGGAAAAGCTGCGCTATGGGGATCGATTGGAGATTGATTTTTCTGTATCAGGAGAAATCTCAGGTGTAAAAATCCCTCCTGTCCTATTGTTGCCTTTTATCGAAAACAGCTTCAAACACGGCACTCGGATCGACGATCCGATCATTCCTATTCAGATCACCCTTGAGGTCACTGAGGATACCCTTCACTTCTCTACTCAAAACAAGAAATCGACGTATTTGGAAGAAACCGAACTCGAAAACCACAAACATGGCATCGGCCTGCAAAATACCCTCAGAAGACTTAAATTAGTATTTGGTGATACCTATCACATGAATATCGACAATGAAGGGGAACACTATAAAATTACACTAAAAATACCCATCGGATGAAAATCAAATGTCTACTGGTGGATGACGAACCCCTCGCGATCAACGTGATCAGCAAGTACCTGGAGAATTTCGAGCGGTTTCAAATAGCCGGCACCTGTCACAATGCACTCGAGGCCCATGACTTTTTGCAGCAGCACTCTGTAGATGTCGTTTTTGTGGACATCAACATGCCCAAGGTTTCAGGCCTGGAGTTTATCAAAAGCCTGTCACACCCACCTCTCGTTGTATTTGCGACCGCCTATCGTGAGTATGCCGTGGATAGTTTTGAATTGGAAGCCTTGGACTACCTGGTCAAGCCGTTTTCGCTGGAGCGGTTTATGAAAACCGTCAGAAGAATTGAGGATAGATTAAGTACAAAAGATACAAACTCCCAAAAGCCAATAGAAAAGGAGTTCGTCTTTTTCAAGGTGGACAAAAAAATGGTCAAGGTCTATATCGATGACATCCTGTACATCGAGAGTCTCAAGGACTATGTGCGCATCAAAACCCTGGACGAAAGCCTGATCAATCATAATAACCTGGTCAGCATCACCGACGTGATACCTATGGACAGATTTGTGAGAATCCATCGGTCCTACATGATCGCGATCGATAAGGTCAAGCTGATCGAGGGCAACCAGGTGAAGATCGGAGATAAGCTGCTACCCATCGGGCGTAATTATCAAAAAGAAGTAAAGGAACTGATATTAGGAACAAGCGAAAACTAAGTTGGAACACTACTCATTATCAGAATTCAATTCCCTGGTGAAAGCTACCCTATCCGATCACCTCGACCCTTCCTACTGGATCGTGGCGGAGATCGGAGAACTGAACATGCACCGAAACGGGCACTGCTACCTGGAGCTGGTGGAGAAAGAGAACCAACGAATCCAATCTAAAATCAGAGCAACCATCTGGGCATATACTTTTTCAGGAATTCACAATTTCTTCATCAACACCACTGGCTCTCCTTTGGCCCCAGGCATGAAGATCCTACTGAATGCCTCACTGGAATACCATGAAATCTATGGACTCAGCCTAAATATCAAAGACATTGACCCCAATTTCACTTTAGGTGAAAGAGAGAAAACCAGGCAGGAAACCATCCAACGACTCAAAAAAGAAGGTTTTCTACAGCTCAATAAACAGCTGACTTTACCATTGGTGGCACAGCGAATAGCTATCATCAGTTCGGAGACAGCTGCTGGCTATCAAGATTTCATGAACCAGTTTCACCATAACCCCTACGGATACAAAGCAGAATTCGAGTTATTCAACGCCACCATGCAAGGCAATACCGCTGCGGAATCAATAGAATTGGCTTTGGAGCAGATTGACCCAACGACCTTCGATCTGATAGTCGTGATCCGTGGTGGCGGGGCTAAGATGGATCTGGATTGCTTTGATGAGTATGAATTGTGTGTTGCATTCGCCGAAGCTGAAATCCCAGTGATCACCGGTATCGGTCATGAAAGAGATCAAACCATTCTCGATCTCGTAGCGCACACCAGCCTTAAGACCCCTACAGCAGTCGCTGAATTTCTGATTTCAGGAATGATGCAGTTTGAGCAGACCATTATTGAACTGGATCAGCGAGTGGATCGGTGTGTTTCTGATCAATTGGCCGATACGAAATATTCATTGGAGCGATTAAGCGAGGTAATATTGAGACGACCCAAAGACATAATAAAGTGGCAAAAGATGAAACTAGAGTCTTTGGCTTCCCTGCTGCACAGCAGCGAGCCAAGGCGCGTCCTGGAAAGGGGCTTTACGTTGACGAAAGTCAATGGAAAGTATCTGAAAGGAGGCGACAAAATTAAGCCCGGAACAGAGTTAGAAACCATCACTGCCAGGCAAACGATCATCAGTAAAGTAGAAAGCACTCATGAGTAAAAAAGAACTATCCTATACACAAGCCCATCAGGAGTTGGAAGAGATCGCCCAAAAACTGGAATCAGACAATGTCGCAATCGATGAGCTGGAGGAGTTAGTAAAACGAGGTAAAGAGCTGGTAAAATTCTGCCAGGAAAAGCTGAGGGGGATTGAGGAGAAGCTGGAGTCCGATGGTAAGTAATATCAATTTAGTTTTCCTATAGAATTCATCCCTACCTTGAATCCTTGCACTAAACAACCATCTAATGGAACCAATCAAAAAAGACGCGATCAACCAGGAGGTATTTGACCTATACGACGAGTACGCCCACAATAAAATTGAGCGAAGAGTCTTCATGGAAAAGCTCTCTACCTACGCCGTGGGTGGACTGACCGTGCCTACGCTACTGAGCTTCATCATGCCCAACTACCAGGACAACATCCAGATCAAGGCCGATGACAAAAGGTTGGTGACGGAAACCATTTCGTACGACTCACCCAAAGGGGGAGGTTCCATCAAAGCTCAATTGTCCAAACCCAAAAAATCAAAAGGAAAACTTCCCGGCATCGTTGTGGTACACGAAAACAGAGGTTTGAATCCTCATATCGCCGATGTAGGTCGCAGGGCCTCCCTTGCCGGGTTTATCTCGGTTTCACCTGATGCATTGTCTCCGCTCGGGGGATACCCCGGCAATGATGACGATGGCCGAACCATGCAGAGACAAAGAGATCGTAACGAAATGCTGGAGGACTTTATCGCTGCATTCAACTACCTAAAATCGCATCCTGACTGTACTGGAAAAATCGGCGTGGTGGGTTTCTGTTTCGGTGGCTGGATCTCCAACATGATGGCGGTGAAAGTTCCCGACCTGGGAGCAGCTGTTCCGTTCTACGGAGGACAACCCTCTGCTGAGGAAGTCCCTTCCATAAACGCACCACTCCTTTTACAATTTGCGGAGCTTGATAAGCGAGTAAACGCCGGATGGCCGGACTATGAACAAGCCCTCAAGGACAACAAGAAGGAATATACCGCCTATATGTACCCAGGCGTCAACCATGGATTCCACAACGACACTACTGGCCGATTTGATAAAGAGGCCGCTAAGTTGGCCTGGGATCGAACGATCGAGTTTTTTAAGGAAAAACTTGGCTGAATATTATTTTTTGGTTCTCACTAGTGATCCAACTCTGATTATTAGTAGGATTAGAGTCACCATTAAAGACCATTTTGCAGCTTCTCTAATCGCTTCCAAGTCCCACATTGGTCTTTCAAGACTAAAAGCTGATTCAATAAACCCGTTGCTTTGAATATAGGCTAATTCCTTTATTATATACTCAACCTTTATACTTATAAAAACTAAGGAAAAAGCCAAAAAACCTAAAGAGGCCATTTCCATTACGGCCATGGCCTTTGTCCTAAAGGTATTCAGTTTAGACACCTCTCACTTCAGCCTCTCGATGAATCTTTTTCACCAAGCCTTGTAGTACCTTGCCCGGGCCACACTCGATAAATTCAGTTGCTCCATCGGCCACCATTTTCTCCACTGACTGTGTCCATCGTACGGGGGCAGTCAATTGAGCGATAAGGTTCGCTTTGATCTCTGCTATGTCCGTATGAGGTAGTGCATCTACGTTTTGGTACACAGGGCAAGAAGGTTGGCTGAACTCAGTAGCTTCTATAGCCGCAGCAAGCTCCTCTCTGGCGGGCTCCATCATAGGAGAATGGAATCCACCACCTACGGGAAGTGGCAATGCCCGCTTCGCTCCTGCCTCCTTCATTTTTTCACAAGCAATATCGATTCCCTCCTTGCTTCCCGAGATCACCAGCTGACCGGGGCAGTTGTAGTTAGCAGCAACCACTCCGTCAATGCTTGCACAAATTTCTTCCACTTGTCCGTCTTCCAATCCAAGGATCGCAGCCATTGTAGAAGGATTTTGTTCACAGGCCTTTTGCATCGCCTGTGCACGTTGTGAGACCAGCTTGAGTCCATCCTCAAAAGAAAGAGCACCAATGGCTACAAGTGCAGAAAATTCGCCAAGAGAGTGTCCTGCTACCATGTCAGGGTTAAAATCATCACTCACCAATGCAGCCACCACAGAATGGATGAAAACTGCAGGCTGTGTTACTTTGGTCTCCTTGAGTTCATCAGCCGATCCTTCAAACATGATTTTTGAAATATCAAACCCCAAGATCTCATTGGCTTGATTGAAATATTTTTGGGCTTCTGCAGAATTGTCAAAAAGGTCTTTGCCCATTCCGCTGAATTGTGCTCCCTGGCCGGGAAATACGAATGCTTTCATGAATTTTTCTCGTTGTTTGAATTAGGAAGCAAACTTAAGTGAAATGGTTTATTCTAAAAACCTCTTCCGTAATTCTGGGGTCGGTACCCGGCAGGCATCATGCTTACCAAAAATCTTGTACCGGTATCGCGCGATCACCCAATAGACCGCATCCCGTATGAAGGCCGGCACGAACCGAAACCCTGCCAACCAGGACCAACGAAGGTTTAGATATTTCGCTATCGATAGAGCTGCCCCAGACTTATTCAGAAGCTTTCCATTTTCTAAAAACAGTATACTGTCCAGGTAATCAGCAGGGTAGTTAAACTCTTTTAATATCTCCTGCCCTGTTTCAGATTGGAGCGGAGCAAAGGTCAACGTTTCATCCTTTTCATGATCCAAAATGAAATCCACGGAGCGATTACAGAATACGCAGACCCCGTCAAATAAAACGACATGATTGTATTGCCTTACCGAATGATCTGCACCCATCCGTTGAATGTTTGTATGCTTTCTGAGGGTTCGAGGACATCGAACTCCACCGTCAGCTTATAATAGTAGGTTCCTCCCGGGAGTTCTCTACCCCAGTTGTTCGTTCCATCCCAGTTGATCCACTTTCCTTCGGTTTGTTCAAGACCGGTTTCCCGAGAGTCATATTCAAACAAAATTCCTCCTGTCCGGTCAAAAACAATGAACTCCATCTCCAGAGCAAAGCGAATACAGTCCTGAGTATCTATATAGTGACTACCATCATCTCCCCCTCCTTCTCCGGTATTTTCTCCTATAGTATCCATAAATGGAGTGAACGTATCATTGAATCCATCACCATTGGGGGAAAAGGCATTGGGCATCCGTATGTTGGGGCAGTTGTCGATCGCAATGATCTCCGACCGGTCACTTATATTACCCGACCGATCTACGGAAGCTATTTGGTAGAATCCCTTAAATGAATTCTTGTCATCATGTCTATAGGACAATCCTGTAACATTCGCTAAAAGGGGCAGATCTGCCTGACCACTTTCCTCACTAAAGTAAATATTGTAACTCACTATGTCATTGTCGCACTCTGAGTCCCCATCCTGCATCCATGACAGCTCTGTGTAATAATCAAAGTAATCGCAGCCTCGCTGTGCTAAAAATGATTCACAATCAAAGTTTTCATCAAAAGAAAAAGAAACAGGAGTACATGGGGGTTCCAGGTCGTTTGTTTGGGCCAGAACCACTTGAGACTTATTGATTAAGGGTTCCGGCAAAGTATCATTGCCATAAGTTCCTTGTGTTTCCACATAATACGCATACACAATGTCTTCATCCAAGGGTTGCCCATTGAATGTACCATCATCAAGAAACCGTAATCCATTCATGGTCACATCTGCACTTCCGATCTGTTGAAAGCTCCACCCAAAACCATCATGGATCGATCGGTAGACATCATGGTTTGGAAATTCTTCAGAGACAATACTCCAAGGGACATTGCCCGACCATATCAACTCAATATCCTCCAGGCCTGGACGTGCGTCCAACCTGACTGTTGATGCCACTACAGATGAATCTATGAATGAAGCCGCATCCTGTGTACCGCTATAATTGGCATTGTAGGCTCTCACAATATATGAGTAAGAATTATCAAAGGTATTCAACCCTGTATCCGTAAATTCTTTGTCCTGGGTAGTTGTTAAGAGCACTCCTTCATTGCCCACATTGGTACCGGTGTATCTCATGAGCTCAAACGTGAAGGGCCTTGGCTCACTAAGAGGCAAATCCAGCGGCTCTTCCCAGCGCACATACACTTCCCCGTTTTCGGTATCCGTTTCCAATACATCTACATTAAGCGTGACCGGAGCTACTATACCCACCAGATCACAAGCCTCTGCCGATACGAGGCTCAACCCACCGCCTGGCTCGGCGAACCGTGCGACAATTCGATAGCAATACATCGCACCGGGTGCAAGGCCTACTCCATTGTTATCATCTGTATAAGTATTCGTCGCATCGGGTCCCGTGATCATCACTGAATCAATCAATTGATATCCAGCATTGGCAGGCATACCGGGCACACAGTCATCAGCACTTATATCATAACTATCTACTCTGCGCCAGATTTCCATTACCTCAGCATCCCCGCAATCTCTGTAGGCATCCCAATCCAATTGCATTTGTCGATTGGGTAGTACGGTAGTCTGCAATCCTGTAGGTGCAGGGCCGATTACTTTAATACCCCAGGTTTTAAAATCCACCAACTTTGCTCCCTGCTCCGGCTGGTCCCGGGCTTTGAGTTGCACATCATAGGATCGCAAGCGCACGTGAGAGCAGACTGTATTCCACTCAATCCTCAAATTGGCAGGCTGAGGCTGAAAGACCGCAGGGAACGGGGTATATGTAGCGGGGCTTTCTGTCACTTCAAATGGCCCTCCAAATGCGGACAACTCCACCATATGATCATCCGGGTCGATAGCTGTCACCACTTCAACCAGAGGAGTTCCTGCCACGACACAGGCGTCTTCAATTTCTACGATCTCAGGGGGTTGATTGTCAGTAGCATCGATGATTACCTGCATATCACGCGTCACCGAACCAATACGCAGCCAAAGACCTTCAACCTGCCTCCATTCATCCACCACAAAGGCCATATTATATTCGCCCTGAGCGCCTGGAGCATCCCATGTCAACAGGCCGGTGGCTTCATCTATCTCAAATATCGGAGGACCGTCACCCTCTTGATTTCCTTGGTCATAGTTGGTATAGAAAGCTCTATCATTAGGTTCCTTGTAGTCATCCACTACCCTGTCATAAAACTTTTTAGGTTTGGTCAAGCGGTAAGAAAGACTATCCCCATCTACATCAAAAGCTCCTGGGTTGTGCAGGAATGCAGCAGTCACGGCTCCTCTGTCAATGGGAGGCACAGTAAACTCCGGAGAGTTATTGGGACCGATGAACGGATCTATGAGCACTTCACTTTCAATATAAAAGGGTGTATTTACTGAATTACTCATATTAACCACCCCGGCATTTCTGTTCTGCTCTTCGTATCTTACCGTATACCGTCCGGCACCCGGAAAGGTATGCTCCACTTCCCAAAGATTATAGGCGACCTGGTCTTCTATAAGCAAATAAAGCGGCTGACCAATCACAATATCAATAAGGGGCTCACGTGTTCCATCTCCAAAGTCCACTGTACCACCACCAAACTCTACATCTGACTCAGTATCTGTATAGCCTATGATAAAAAAACGATAGGAGTTGGTAGCATTAGAACTTCGTTTTACAATAATCTCACCTGCCCGAATATGAGTAGCAAACGAGAAGTGTCCGCAGATAACAGACAAAATGAAAAAGCAGAGGAAGTACTTTCGGGTCATGGCAAGAGCAATCTTTTGTCTTTTTCTAACATTTAATATTCAGTATGTGTACGTATTCAATTTTGATTTCTACGTAGTTTGAATTTGAAAAATCCATTCACAAGTAAATTAAAACAACTTAACATCAAAATACACTCACCCTTTCAGGCATAATTTAAAATAACTCTAAATACTTATAGAGATTGTCTGTATAGCACCTCGAATATATCTTTGCGGCATAATTCATCATCAACATTTCAACACTTATCAGATGAGTTGGTTCTCACAATCACTATCAAGTACAATCGGTAAAAAAGTGCTCATGTCACTTACCGGTCTGTTTCTCATTTTGTTCCTCGTAGTTCACCTTGCTGGTAACCTTCAGTTGCTGGCCGGAGACGATGGAATGGCTTTTAATATGTACGCGGCCAATATGGCGAGCAACCCGTTTATTAAGGTTGTTTCCTATGGCAACTTCTTTTTTATTCTTCTTCACGTCATAGATGGAATCATTCTGACAAGGCAGAATAAAAAGGCTCGAAACGTTCGGTACAAGGTTCCTACTAAGGATTCTAAAAGTAGCTGGGCATCTAAAAATATGGCTCTTTTAGGGATCATTACGTTGATCTTTATTGTGGCTCATTTGAAGGGATTCTGGTACGAATTCAAGTTCGGAGAGATCCCAACGGTAGCCTATGAGGGAGAGACTTACAAAAACGTATATCTGATCGTTCAAGCAGCGTACTCCAACATATTGTACGCAGGTTTCTACGTAGTTTGCATGATTTTCCTTGCGTTCCATTTGTCTCATGGATTCTCAAGTGCATTTCAGAGTTTGGGTTTGAACCATAAAAAGTATACCCCCCTGATTGAAAAATTAGGCTTAGGATATTCTGTGCTGATCCCCCTTGGATTTGCCCTTATTCCCATCATAATGTTTATTAAAGGATAATAATTACCACATGGCACTAGATTCTAAAATCCCGGAAGGACCTTTAGCAGAAAAATGGACTAACCATAAGTTCAGAAGCAAGCTGGTAAATCCGGCTAATAAAAGAAAATATGACATCATCGTTGTAGGAACGGGTTTGGCCGGAGCTTCGGCTGCCGCTTCATTCGGTGAGTTAGGCTACAACGTAAAAGCGTTTTGCTTTCAGGACAGCCCAAGAAGAGCGCACAGTATCGCAGCGCAAGGCGGTATCAACGCAGCAAAAAACTACCAAAACGATGGCGATAGCGTTCATCGACTTTTCTATGACACCATCAAAGGTGGTGACTATAGAGGTCGTGAAGCCAACATCCACAGACTGGCAGAAGTGAGTGTAAACATCATTGACCAGTGTGTGGCGCAGGGTGTTCCTTTCGCTCGTGAATATGGTGGATTGCTTGACAACCGTTCGTTTGGTGGAGCTCAGGTATCCAGGACGTTTTACGCCAGAGGCCAAACGGGACAGCAGCTTTTGCTAGGTGCTTATTCTGCTCTAAGCCGTCAGGTAGCTACCGGAAAAGTTGACCTACGATCAAGAGAAGAAATGCTCGACGTGGTACTCGTTGATGGTAAAGCTCGAGGTATTGTAACCAGAAACTTGATCACCGGAAAGATCGAATCTCACAGCGCACATGCTGTGGTATTGGCGACCGGTGGATACGGAAACGTATTCTTCCTATCAACCAACGCAATGGGATCGAACGTAACTGCAGCCTGGAGAGCTCACAAAAAAGGAGCCTTCTTCGGCAACCCTTGCTACACGCAGATCCACCCTACCTGTATTCCTGTTTCGGGTGATCATCAGTCAAAACTGACACTGATGTCTGAATCATTGAGGAATGATGGAAGGATTTGGGTACCTAAAGAAGCGGTTAAAGGATTGAAAGCGGCTGATGCAGCGAAGATTCCCGAAGAGGATCGAGATTATTACTTGGAAAGAAAATACCCTGCATTTGGTAACCTTGTCCCTCGTGACGTGGCTTCCAGAAACGCTAAGCAAATGTGCGATGCAGGCAAAGGCGTAGGAGCTACCGGACTTGCAGTATTCCTTGACTTCTCAGATGCGATCAAACGAGATGGCTATGACGTGATCAAAGGAAAATACGGCAACCTGTTTGACATGTACAAGCAGATCACCGGTGACGATCCATACGAAATGCCGATGATGATCTACCCTGCCGTGCACTATACCATGGGAGGTCTTTGGGTGGACTACAACCTGATGACCACTGTACCTGGTTTGTATGCTGCGGGTGAAGCCAACTTCTCAGATCATGGTGCTAACCGACTGGGAGCTTCTGCATTGATGCAAGGTTTGGCAGATGGTTACTTCGTACTTCCGTATACTATTGGTGACTATCTGGCAGACATGCCTTATGACAAGGTTTCTACGGATCATGAGGAATTCCAAAAAGCAGAAAAAGAAGTTAAAGAGCGAATCGAAAAGCTTCTAAGCATCAACGGTGAAAAGACCGTAGATGATTTCCACAAAGAACTCGGACACATCATGTGGGAATACTGCGGTATGGCCCGTAATGAAGAAGGTCTTAAAACTGCCAAAGCAAAGATCAAGGAGCTGAAAGAAGAGTTCTGGAAGAATGTGAAGGTACTCGGCGACAATGAAGAGATGAATATGTCCCTTGAGAAAGCCGGACGCGTAGCAGATTTCCTTGAATTAGGAGAATTGATGATCGATGATGCTCAAAACAGAAAAGAATCTTGTGGAGGTCACTTCCGTGAAGAATCTCAAACAGAAGAAGGGGAAGCACTAAGAATGGACGATGATTTCGCCTACGTAGCTGCGTGGGAGTACCTTGGAGAAGGACTGGAAGAGAAGCTTCACAAAGAAGAATTGGTGTTTGAAAATGTTAAACTGACTCAGCGTAGTTATAAATAAAAAGACATGAATCTTAAATTAAAAATCTGGAGACAAAAGAACCCAAGCGATAAGGGAGCCTTCGAGGCCTATGACGTGACGGATGTATCACCGGACATGTCTTTTTTGGAGATGCTGGACGTGTTGAACGAAAACCTTTCCCGTGAAGGAAAAGACCCGGTACACTTTGACCATGATTGTAGAGAAGGTATTTGTGGGATGTGTAGCTTGTACATCAACGGAAAGCCTCATGGACCTAAGGACGCAATTACTACCTGTCAGCTTCACATGAGAAGCTTCAAAGACGGAGATATCATCGTTATTGAGCCATGGAGAGCAGCTGCCTTCCCTGTACAGAAAGACTTGGTAGTGGACAGAGGTTCTTTCGATAGAATCATCCAGGCTGGTGGATATGTGAACGTAAATACCGGCGGTGTACCTGATGCGAATGAGATCCCGATTCCGAAAACCATTGCCGATCAGGCGATGGATGCAGCGCAATGTATCGGATGTGGAGCTTGTGTTGCGGCATGTAAAAATGCTTCTGCGATGCTTTTCACTGCTGCGAAAGTATCTCAGCTGGCGTTACTCCCTCAGGGTCAGGTAGAAAGAAAAACTCGTGTGGAGAAAATGGTAGCACAGATGGAAGAAGAGGGCTTTGGAAATTGCACGAATACCGGAGCGTGTTCTGCAGTTTGTCCAAAAGAAATTGGCTTAGAGCATATAGCAAGACTAAATCGTGAGTATCTTGCAGCGAAAGCTTCCTCTGATAACCTTTAAGAAGCGATTAACAACCTAAACATACCGGTCCCGGGTTTCTCGGGACCATTTTTTTGTCCAAAATTTTAAAATCACTATCTATGAAAATCTGGTACGCCTGTAAAGTGAAGTATGAAAAAACGAATGATGAAGGAATCAGGAAGCTAACCAATGATACATTTTTGGTGGATGCCATGACCTATACCGAGGCGGAATCCAGAATCTATGAAGCGATGGAGCGTGACGTATCAGGTGAGTTTACCGTAGCCAGTATTTCTAAGACCAACATCGGGGATCTACTACATTTCGAGGATGCCGACTACTGGTACAAAGGCAAGGTCTCCTACTCTACTGTAGATGGCGATAGCGACAAAGAAGTCAAGATCAACACCTACTACCTCGTAAACGCCGAAGATGTAAAGCAGGCCTTCGAGCGAATTTCAGAAAGCCTCAACTCTATGTTGGTTCCTTTCGAAATCCCATCGATTGTCAAAACCAATATCGTAGAGGTGTATCCTTATGCGGCCAATGAAGAGCAGTATGAGGAAGAGCTGGAGGAGGCGTAATTCGACAGCTCATTTCAAAAGTATTTCGTCATTGCGTAGGAGGCACGACTGAAGCAATCGCGTCCTCTTTAACCTAAACGAGATCGCTTCGCTACACTCGCGATGACGACCCAGTGGCTTTTGAAAAAGTGTCCAATGTAATGCATCAACTTATCGCACGATTTGTGGATAACTTCCCTCCTTTCTCCAAATCCATCACCGCATGAATCAGTATTTTTAAGGTCAATTTCTTTGGCTTTCTATGTACCTGATATTCGATACTGAGACTACCGGTCTACCCAAAAACTACAATGCTCCTCTTGAAGACCTGGACAACTGGCCAAGACTCGTCCAGCTAGCCTGGCAGGTTCATGCCAATGACGGTTCCCTGATCGAGGCTCAAAACTTTATTGTAAAGCCTGAGGGATATACCATTCCTTTTAACGCCACTAAAGTCCACGGTATAACAACCGAACGAGCCAACAACGAGGGACATGATCTCAATAAAGTGTTGGATGTCTTTTCGGAAGACCTAAAAAAAGCACAAGCCGTCATCGGTCACAATGTAGAGTTTGACCTCAATATAGTTGGAGCGGAATATTTAAGATGTGAGCGACCAAACGACCTAGGTGACATGGCCTCCATCGACACCAAAGATGAGTCTACAGAATACGTAGCCATTCAAGGTAAAAATGGTAAGTTCAAGTGGCCCACCCTGACAGAGCTACACACCAAACTCTTTGGCGTCGGGTTTGAGGATGCCCACGATGCGGCGTATGACGTAGATGCTACCACCAAATGTTTCTTTGGCTTACTGACTGAAGGAGTCATCAAGCCATTGGATGACACACCTAAGGAGAAAATAAAGTACGAGCCACCAAAGCTTGAGGCCGCCAATTTCGCCAAACAGGAGGACACCACTACGACTGTTGACAAGAACGTCAAAGTAGATATCGACAGTCCGTTCTGTCATTTGCATGTTCACTCGCAGTTTTCCGTCCTACAAGCCACACCCAAGATCAAGAACCTGATCGCAAAGGCAAAAGAAAACAACATGCCGGCTGTGGGTCTTACTGACCTAGGCAACATGTACGGCGCCTATCAATTTGTCCAAGGCGCTCTTAAGGAAGAAATCAAACCTGTTCTTGGATGTCATGTCTTTATATCAGAAGATCGTCTGACTAAGCGGTTCACCAAGGACAACCCGGATCGAATGAGCCAGATCGTCCTAATCGCCAAAAACAAGAATGGCTACCACAACCTGGCTAAGCTCTGCTCCCTTGGGCATATGGAGGGACTCTATGGTTTCTACCCACGAGTGGACAAGGAACTGATTCAACAATACAAAGAGGATTTGATATGTCTGACGGGAAGCCTCAATTGTGAGGTACCCTACCTGGCATTGAACCATGGTGAAGAACAGGCTGAAGAAGCCCTACTTTGGTGGAAGGAGCAATTTGGAGACGACCTGTACATCGAGCTCAATCGTCATAACCTCGAAGAAGAAGACCACCTCAATCCTATCCTTTTGGCTTTCGCTAAAAACCATGACATTAAAGTGGTGGCCTGTAACCATGTCCACTATTTGGATCAAAGTGAGTCACGAGCACACGATGTCCTACTCTGCATCAAAGACGGAAAATCCATCAATGACGAGGTAGGACGAGGCAGAGCCTACAGAGATGCCCTTCCCAACGACCAATTCTACTTCAAGTCTCAGGAAGAAATGAAAAAGCTCTTTGCGGATGTACCTGAAGCGATAGAGAATATTCAGGAAGTTCTGGACAAAGTAGAAGAATACAAACTATCAAGAGATGTATTGCTTCCTGCCTATGACATCCCTGATGAGTTTAAAGACCCAGAAGATGAAAAAGATGGTGGCAAACGTGGAGAAAACAACTACCTCAGGTATCTGACCTTCGAGGGAGCCAAAAAACGGTATGAAGAGGTCACTCCTGAGATAGAAGAACGATTAGACTTTGAGCTAAAGACGATTGAGAACACAGGTTATCCTGGATACTTCCTGATTGTACAGGATTTCACCACTGAGGCTCGAAATATGGGCGTGTCCGTAGGACCCGGAAGGGGATCGGCTGCAGGTTCGGCTGTGGCCTATTGCATTGGTATTACCAACGTGGATCCGATTGCTTACGACCTCCTGTTTGAGCGTTTCCTAAATCCTGACAGGGTATCTCTTCCTGATATCGATATTGATTTCGATGACGAGGGACGGGACAAGGTCATTCAATATGTAATCGACAAATACGGTCAAAATCAGGTCGCTCAGATCATTACTTACGGTACTATGGCTGCCAAGTCATCTATCCGTGATGCAGGACGGGTCATGGAGCTACCCCTTGCTGAGACCGATTCCATAGCCAAGCTCATCCCCGAGCGTCCGGGCATCAGTTTAGCAAAGGCCTTCAAAGAAGTAAAAGAACTTCAAGAGCTTGAAAAAGGAACAGACCTCAAGGCTGAAGTAATCTCCCAAGCTAAGGTTCTTGAAGGTTCTGTACGAAACACTGGGATTCACGCATGTGGAGTGATCATCACCCCAAGTGATATTACGCAGCACGTGCCGGTTGGAGTAGCCAAGGATTCTGATCTACTCGTCACCCAGTTTGACAACAGTGTCGTAGAAAGTGCTGGGATGCTGAAAATGGACTTCCTGGGTTTGAAAACCCTGTCCATCATCAAAACCGCCTGTGCGAATGTCGAGAAAGGCCATGGAGTCAAGATCGTCCCGGATGAAATTCCATTGGACGATAAAAAGACCTACGAACTCTACCAGCGAGGGGAAACCAACGGTACGTTCCAGTTTGAATCCCCGGGGATGCAGAAACACCTCCGATCTCTGAAACCCGATAGATTTGAAGACCTGATTGCCATGAACGCCCTGTACCGTCCGGGCCCGATGGAATACATCCCCAACTTCATCGCCCGTAAAATGGGTACGGAGGATATCGTTTATGATCTGGACGGCATGGAAGAATACCTGGGTGAAACGTACGGGATTACAGTGTACCAGGAGCAGGTAATGCTTCTATCGCAAAAGCTGGCCGGCTTTACCAAGGGTCAAGCGGACGTGTTGCGGAAAGCCATGGGTAAGAAAATCCAGGCCCTACTGGACGAACTCAAGCCAAAGTTTGTAGAGGGCTGTAAAGAAAGAGGACACGACGAACCAAAAGTGCAGAAGGTATGGAAAGACTGGGAAGCCTTTGCGGCCTATGCCTTCAATAAATCGCACTCTACTTGTTATTCGGTAGTGGCGTACCATACAGCCTATCTAAAGGCCCACTACCCAGCCGAGTACATGGCTGCAGTACTCACCCACAACCTCAACAGCATCGACAAGGTTAGCTTCTTTATGGAAGAATGCCGTGCCAGAGGGATCAAGGTATTGGGGCCGGATGTCAACGAATCGGGCGTCAACTTTATGGTCAACAAGGAAGGCGAGATTCGCTTTGGTATGGGAGCGATCAAAGGAGCGGGTGAAGCAGCCGCAGAGGCAGTCATCGAAGAGCGAGAAGAAAACGGACGTTTTAAAGACTTCTTTGATTTCGTGACCCGTGTGAACCTCAGAGCTGTAAACAAGAAAACCCTGGAGGCGCTGGCACAATCCGGAGCATTTGACTGCTTCCCGGCTTACCACCGTAGACAGTATCTAATCTCAGACAATGGGGACGCCAGCCTGATAGAAAATGCGATCAAATACGCCAACAAGGTAGAGCAAGAGGCCAACAGTGCCCAGGCTTCATTATTTGGAGGTGAGAGTGGAATGGACGTTCCGACGCCCACAGTGCCTGCTGTGGAGCCCTTCAGTGAACTGGAGAAACTGCGGATCGAAAAGGAAGTGGTGGGTCTGTACATCTCCGGGCATCCATTAGACCAGTTCAAGTTTGAGCTGGATCAGTTTTGCAATACCAAGATCTCAGAGTTGAATGAAGACATCAACCAGCTGCAAAACAAAGGCAGAATCACTATTGGCGGGATGGTGACCGCAGTAGGCCATCGCCAGACCAAAACCGGAAAACCATTTGGTACGCTGACGATAGAGGATTTTTCTGAATCCTATACGTTCTTCCTCTTCTCCGATGACTATGTGCAGTTCAAAGAATACTTTGAGACGGGGTGGTTTCTGTACCTACAGGGCCAGATGCAAAACCGATGGAAAAGCGAAGAGCTGGAATTTAAGATAAAGTCCATATCCCTTCTCTCTGAAATCCGAAATGAAAAAACCCAGGGGTTGAACCTCAGCATCCGGCTGCAAGACATCAGTGAAGGCCTGATAGAAGAACTCACGAAAATGACTGAAGAATACCAGGGTGAGAGCCTTCTGAAAGTCAACATCTTTGACGAGCAAGAAAACCAGCGGGTCAACCTACTGGCAAGGAAGGTCAAGATCGAACCCAACGACGGATTACTCAAACGTTTGGAAGAATTTGACGAGATTGAGTACCGGGTGATTGCTGATTAATGTCATTAATCACAATAGTAATCATCATTGAGCACTAGTCTGGAAATATCATTCTCATAAATTTTTCAAAATCAATGAATTACAGGCGTTTATTCAATAAAAAATTGAATTATTAGCGGTTTTTCAAGTGAAAAATGGCGAAGGATATAGTGCAATAAAAAACGCCTCTATTTCCATAGAACAGCCATGGCTATTAGAATAACACAAATTAGGTAAATTACCTAATTGATTAATTAGGTAAATCCACTCATTGATTTAGTTCAATTAAATCTCATATTTGTACAAAACAGGATTTAAGTAAACCAGATATGAAAGTGTTAAAGAAGTCAATATTATTTTACGCAATCGCCATGAAGGCCGGTTCCGTAATGCTGTATTTGCTACTTGTGTAAACATCCCTAAAGACACTATTCCTGATAATTTGTCGGGGAGAAATGTGAAACAACGTGTATGAAATTAGATATCCGTCTTGCGACGGATATTTTTTTTGTGCCTTTTTCAGTAGATTTTTTAACGCCAACCTATCATCTGTGGCATTTGGCGTATACTTTAGTTGCGCATACAATGTAGGAAAATCGAAGATTTTCCCGTGTTGGTAGAAAGCAGAGCTGCTCAAGCTAGCTGAGCATACCATGGATGGATAGGCTATATTAGATTCATTTTTCAATTCCGGAGAGATTGTTTTTGAAGAATCTCTTGATCTTCAATCCATTGTTCTAAAGTGCCGTTGAGATATATTTTATATACTTTTTCAATTTGGCTATGCTTTTTAGATGTTCTGCTGGTCTCATATCCTTTCATCATCGAAGTTATGCCAGTGAGAATTGCTTTTAACCTAGTTGAATCAGACTCATTAATTTCTCCATTGTCTAAAAAGCTGAGAAGTTGACCTGCATGATAATTCATATAGAGGTCCATGTAGTAAGGATATTTGTCGGCCTTTAATTTTTGGTTAAACCATTCATCTTTATACTCAGTATGGTGCGGGAAATTTGGAGTGCCTACTTGCCATATGAGCATGTAATAGTACGCTAATTCTCTATTTCTTGAGTTGTCTATTGATATGGGAGTTTTTACAATATACTGAGCTGCCAATTTCGCAGAGTCAGTAAATGCTAAGTAATATTTAGGGGATTTGTGCTGTTCAATGTGTTCTGGATTAAAAGGAGATATTGAATTTTGCGCCTGACATTCAAAAGCGAAGGTTATAATAATAGAGGCAAAAATGATTCTTAACATACTCTTAAGCAGATTAATTATACGGCATTGAGTCTAACGTTTGGCTATAGTGCATGCACTATACTCGCACTGTATCTATTCTGCCAAATCTAAGAGATTCCTCCAGCTTTTGAAAGCTGCGTGAAGTATCGCTTCCACTTAGTCTATACTATGATTTGGATGATTGAATGAGGACTATGATTCGTAACGCAACAAAATCATATTTCCCTTGTCAGCATCACGGATTTGCTCGGATGATTGGATTTCACAGATTTTTCAGGGTGCATGTTATAAGACAAGTCTTTTGAAGGTGAGCGATTTGCTACCGAAATTGATGAGCAACCCAACTTTGAGCTTATAAGCCTTGAGGTAGTTTAATGCCTGGGCGAGGTGTACATCTTCCATTTGTATAACAGCTTTCAGCTCCACTAGAACCTTCCCTTCCACTACAAAATCTGCTCGCCTTCTTCCGATTGGTTCAGGCAAGTTTTTGTAATAGATATCCTGCTCGATTTCACGAGCAAACTCAAGGTTTTTCTGAGACAACTCCCAAGCCAATGCTCTTTGATAAATCACTTCTTGAAATCCATTACCCAAAAACGAATGTACCTCAAACGAAGCTCCAATAATCTTTTCGGTGATGTCTTTGTATTTTAAATCAATCATATCCGTGCAATCTTTAAATCCGACTAATCCGTGATGCTGATCACCACCTTCCCCCTCACCTTTCTCTCGAGCAGCTCCTTCATCGCATCTGCGGTTTCTTCGAGCGAATAGGTTTTATGGATTTGCGCTTGTAGCTGTCCTGAGGCAAACCAGCCCATCAATTGCTCGATGTTCTTTCGGTTTTCGTCAGGATAATTTCGAAAGAAGCCGCCCCAGAATACACCTGTCAAGGAGGCACTTTTGAGTAAAGGCAGGTTCAGAGGGATTTTGGGTATTTCACCCAAAGCAAAACCTACGACCAAATGTCGTCCTCCCCAGGCACAGGTACGAAAGGCTTGTTCGGTCAGGTCGCCTCCTACCGGATCGAAGACCACATCTACGCCTCGACCAGCGGTCAGTTCCTTGGTACGGGTTTTAAGGTCTTCGGTGGTGTAGTTGATAGTATCGTCTGCACCGAGGGATTTACAATATTCCAGTTTTTCATTTGTAGAAGCCGCAGCAATCACCTTTGCGCCCAGCAGTTTCCCTATCTGGATGGCCGCAGTGCCTACGCCACCTGCCGCTCCGAGAACCAGCATCGTTTCACCGCTTTTTATCTGAGCACGATCCACCAAGGCATGATAGCTCGTCCCATACGTCATCAAAGAAGCCGCTGCCTGATCAAACGGCATTTCATCCGGGATCACATAGGTATTGCTGGCTTTGCCAAGGACTTCCTCAGCCAGGCCACCCCAGCTGGTACCCGACACTACCCTGTCGCCTGCTTTGAGATGGGTGACATTCTCTCCTACTTCCTTGACCACTCCGGCCACCTCCCCTCCGGGGCTAAAAGGCAACTCCGGCTGAAACTGATACTTTCCCTGAATGATGAGGGTATCCGGAAAATTGAGTCCGCAGGCCTTGACAGAGATGATTACCTCGCCTTTTCCGGGCTTGGGAGAATCAACCTCTTGAATGAGCAGATCCTCGGGGTTTCCATGTTTTACACAAAGTAATGCTTTCATACCTCTACTTTAATGACCGGAGAAAAGTACAGCAAATAGCCACTAACCTTTTGATGTCCCATCTGCCCGAGCAGATTCTTATAGCCCTGTACCTGTTTTTTGTGCCCTTCTGTCGGCTTACCGGTTTTAAAATCTATAACAATCGTTTCCTTATCATTGGAGATCACCCGATCCGGTCGTTTGATTTGCCCGTTGGACAAAAGGATGTTTTGCTCGTTTCGGATGTTCCAGTCACTGGAAAACCAGTCCGAGACACCTGGCACTTCCCAGGTCTCCCGTAGGATCAACTTGACCCGTTCCTTGTCTTCATCACTCAGGGAGAATTTCAACCAGGCCCGTTCCGTGGCAGATTGAAAATCATCTTTTGCACGAATCTGTGAGAATATCCAATGCACCACTTCACCAAACTCTATGGATCGCTGCCTGTCCTCCTGCGCAATCATACCAATACTTCTCACCGACCAATCTTCTTTGTCCTGAAGGGCCCGACTGTCAAGCTTCAACACCTCAGATGTTGACCGGTCATACCTGGAGTATTCAGGCACCTTCCCAAGCGCATACCCTACAATATCCTCTTCCTCTACACACGATTTTACATACTCAAAGACCAGGTCAGCAGCACTTTTAATATCTGCTGACTTTTCCCGGTACAATGGACAAGTCATCATGAGCACTTCTTCCGGTCGGGTCATGGCTACGTACAGCAGATTGAGGTTGTCCAAAAAGGCATCGTTTTTCTCACGATAGTACTCCTCTGAAAAAACCGAATTGCGCATACTACCACTATATCGGATAGGCACCCTTGTCTGCGTATCTATCCCCGAAAGCTCAGCCGTACTACACCAAAGCAACGGAGCAATGAACCCTTCGGCATCCATAGACCAATCAGCCCAGGGAATAGTGACCGCTTTAAACTGCAATCCTTTCGACTGGTGGATGGTCATGATTTGAATGGCGTTTTGTACACCGGACCCCTGAATGGACCGCTTGTGCTTTTTGTCCTCCCACCACACCAGGAAATCACGGATATTGTCGTGATTGAAGCTCAGGTAATCCTGAATAGCATCATGAAATGCCATCAGAAAAGGGAGGTCTGACTCTCTTTCGAAGAAGCTAAACTCATTCTCCACCATCTGTACCGCACGGGTCAACGTCACGTTTTTGCGTGAAGCCAGTGATGATAAAAAATCCCTGACATTCTCGTGATCAAAACGACCCAGGTATTTTACAAAGACTTCCTCTGCCTGACGGATTTTAAAATCATCCTCAGGACTGGCCATCATATCCAACACCTGAAGGATGAAATGCACCACTGCGTTGTTTTTCACAAACAGCGACTCATTCGAGATAAAACTAAAATCGTATTTCTTGTCTTCTGCCTGCCCCATTAGCGCATTGGCTATCTGCCTGCCCTGTCCGTTTTTCCTTACCAAAATGGTAATATCCCCGGCAGAATAATTATGATCCTGCAGCCATTTGATCTGGGTGATGGTATTTTGGATCACTGCCTCATCCACATCCTCCAATTCGTCTTTTTCCAAAAAGTCGATACTGACATAGCCTTCCTCACTGTCGTACTTGGAGGCCTGGGCCACTTCATTATAAGCCATGGACAACTTCAGACCGGGCCCAATCCCGGGCTCCTTCTTTTCCAAATGGGACTCCAGTATTTCCGGTGCTTTGCTAAAGAATGCGTTGTTGAAATCGACCACCACCTTTTGACTTCTGTGGTTGGTACTTAGATGGTTGTCTTGGAGGTATTCCTTCTGGATTTCGCTGGACACTCTTTCGAGAAGGATTTTCCAGTCACCGCCCCGCCATCGATAGATCGACTGTTTGATGTCCCCTACGATTAGGTTTTCATTGCCGGAACTGAGTGAATCATGCACGAGGGGCTTGAAGTTGAGCCATTGAAGGCCGCTCGTGTCCTGAAACTCGTCGATGAGGAAATGGTCGTACCGGCTGCCCACCTTTTCATAGATATAGGGCGAGTCGCTATCGCTTATTATTTCTTTTAGAAACACCGGAAAATCACCAATCAACAGGATCTCATTGTCCTCACGATACTGCTCAATCCCCTGATTGACTTTAGATAACAGCCCAAAGGCGTACAGGTTTTTCGCGATCAGGTTGATTGAATTGTATTCCTTTACTTGTGTCGAATAGGTATCAACCATAAGCCTTACCGTTTCCCTCAAGCCGCTTTGCAAAGCCAGCTCCATCGCTCCCTGCAGCTTTGATGTCTTGCTCAGCCAGGCATCCTCTTCGATCGCATTGAATGTCCGCCCCGTTGGCTCTTTATACTCGCCATTGGCAACCGCCAGGATATAGCCTCCCACTCCACTTTTACCGTAAGCCAAATCAAAACATTCCATGCTTTGAGCGGCCAGTTGATCCACAGCTGTCTGTCCAAGTGATCGATACTCTTGCTCCAGGCTACTCCTCTTTTCAAATATGGATTTCAAAAAGCCGTTCATATGCTCCTCAGACTCCAGAGAATCAAAGATCTCCTTGTGATTGAGCAGCACCTCTTCTTTCAGCAGTTCATTGGACAGGCTCTTGATTTCCCTCCGACTATCCCAGCTCTTGCCCTGCTCGATCTGATGAATGGCATACTCGGTAAGCCAACGAATGAGGTTTTTGTCTTCCGACAATGAGCTGAGCAGTTCGTCCACCACTTCGCTGAGTACCTTTTGCTGGTCCAGCTCTACCCGATACCCCGACTGAATGCCCATCTCACGGGTGAAGGATCGCACAATCTTTTGAAAGAAAGTATCAATGGTCGATATAGCGAAAAAGGAATAATTATGAAGGATATTGACCAAAAGGTCTGCTGCTCTTTTTTGCAGTTGTGCCGAGTTGATGGACAGTTCGTTTTGCAAGTCCATGGACATGGAATGCTCCCCTGAGGACAACTCCCTGAGTGTGAAAATAATCCTCGATTTCATTTCCTCGGTGGCCTTGTTGGTGAACGTCACCGCCAGAATCGACCGGAACTTATCCGGATACTTCAGGGCCAGGCGAAGGTAGTTGTACGTAAGGGTGTATGTCTTGCCCGAACCGGCTGAGGCGCGGTATATATTGAGTACACTCAAACGGCCACCGCTGCTTTGATGTGTGGATGCGGATCGTAGTTCACCAGTTCAAAGTCCTCGTATTTGAACCCGAAAATATCCTTTACCTCAGGATTGATCTTCATTTGCGGAAGCGGCCTGAAATCTCTTGAGAGCTGCAGATTGGCTTGCTCGATATGATTGGAATACAAGTGTGCATCCCCCAGGGTATGAACAAAATCACCCGGCTCCAAATCACACACCTGGGCCACCATCATCGTAAGAAGCGCATATGACGCAATATTAAAAGGCACACCCAAAAACACATCGGCACTGCGCTGATAGAGCTGACAACTCAGTTTTCCGTTCGCCACGTAAAACTGGAAAAACGCATGGCAGGGAGGCAGAGCCATATTGGGAACCTCACCGACATTCCAGGCATTAACGATCAGTCGCCTGGAATCGGGAGTATTCTTAATTTGGTCAATTACTTGTGAAATCTGGTCAATAGCTTGTCCGTCCTTGGTCGGCCAGCTCCTCCACTGCACCCCGTACACAGGGCCAAGATTTCCATCCTCGTCAGCCCATTCATCCCAGATCGAGACACCGTTTTCCTTTAGATAACTGATGTTGCTGTCTCCTTTGAGAAACCAAAGCAACTCGTGAATGATCGACCGAAGGTGCAGTTTCTTGGTCGTCACCACCGGAAACCCCTCCGACAAATCAAACCTCATTTGATAACCGAAAACACTTGTGGTGCCTGTACCGGTCCGGTCTTCTTTCTGGACGCCGTGATCCAAAATGTGCTGCATGAGGTCATGGTATTGCTTCATAAATGTGCTTTTTAGAGGGGTGTAAAATTTGCGGATTAAAATTAAGGTTTTTGATTTTATTCAGAGCCCTTTAGTCTCATTTCGACAAAACGTTTTTCACATAGAATACTTTTTGTCGCTATGTTTACCCTGCGACCGTCGATCCGTCCGTGATCCTATGCTGAATAAAAAATCCTCCATACTTAGTATTTCCCTGGCTCTCGTCTTGGTTGCCTATTTTTCCTTCCAGCTTCCCTCTTTGAAGTTCGACTATGACCTGGAGAGCTTCTTTGCCAAAGACAATGACGATTTCAATTATTATCAGCAGGTGGTAAAGGAATTCGGTCAGGACAATGACAACATTCTGATCAGCGTACGGCCTGAGAAAAGCCTGTTTGATTCGACTTTCGTCAATACGGTTAACCGGTTTGAAGAAGAGCTTAGCGCTATGGACGGCACCAAATCCACAACATCGCCTATCTCCCTTAAAAAACCTGTAAAAACACCCATGGGGTACCTACAGCTTCCCTATCTCCATATCGACGATCCAGCCAAGCTCAAGAAAGACAGCATTGCAATCTCAAAAGATGCCTACTTCCGCTCCATGTTCTTTTCTAAGGATTTCACTCAGCTCAAGATCATCCTTTGGCACGAAACCTTTGAGAGTAAATCCGCTTCTGATGAATATGCTGCAAAACTCAAGAATCTGATCAACAGCTACTCATTCAGTGAAGCTCACCTTTCGGGTAAGATTCTCGCACAGGCTGCTTTCATCAGCGCATTGGAAAAGGACTTCAGTCGATTCCTTGTCCTGTCCCTTATCCTGGTTATCATTATGCTGGTCGTGTTTATCAGAAATCCTGTACTCATCGTGGTATCACTCATTATTCTGTTGATGGCCTTGGCCGCTACTCTTGGCATCATGGTCGTCACAGGCAAGAAAATAGATGTGTTGTCCACGCTCATTCCTTCCATCATCCTGGTGGTATCTATGTCAGATGTGATTCACCTGTTTTCTCAGACACGAAACGAGCTGGCTAAAGGCATGGAGCCTCTGAATGCAATAAACCTAGCCGTACAAAAGATTGGCTGGGCTACCTTTCTCACATCCGTCACCACGGCTATTGGCTTCCTTACCCTCACTACACTAAAGGTCCGGCCGGTGGTGGACCTTGGGCTCTACTCAGCTGCGGGGATTGCCGTAGCATTTCTACTGACCTACCTGGTCTTTCCCCAGGTATTGATCTTTTTACATCCCAAAACCCTGGAGCGACAGAGCCGAAAAAGAATCGTATCCTTGATGGAGTGGCTTTTCCTTTGGGTTTCTAAAAGTGGGCTGAAAATCATTTTAATTTCCCTCGCAACGGCAGTGTTCATGGTCATCGGGATCAATCAACTGAAAATCGAATCCTACCTGGTCGATGACCTTCCCAATGGCGATCCTGTCAAGGACGATTTTGAATATTTCAACGAAAACTATGCCGGTGCCCGTCCTTTCACCATGACCCTATGGCCAAAAGATTCCACCCGGTCTCTTTTTGAAAAAGACGTTCTTATTGAAATGGATCAGATCCAGGGATATGCAGCATCGATCTTACAAGTTGGAGATATAGTATCCCCTTTGACTGTAGTTAAAACCCTGCACCAAAGCCTGCACAGTGGCAATCCAAAGTATTTTACCCTGCCCGAATCGGATGCTCATTGGAAAACCGTCTTATATGAAATTGAAAAACGCGATATACACATTAAAAGCCCTGTCGCCTCGGGCAACCTGGGACTCATTTCAGGTTTTGTCTATGACGAAGGTTCTATTCATTCTTCTAACAAACGAAAGACCTTTGAAGCAGCTGTGACCAGGGAAGTCAATCCGCAATTGGTTGATTGCCGCGTCACCGGTACTTCTTACCTGGTAGAGCAAAGCCATGAATACCTGTCCCGCAATCTCATTACAGGATTACTGATCGCTTTAGTGATCGTTGGCCTTGTTGCCGGGCTTATGTTTCGTTCAGTCAAAATGATCCTCATTACCTTGATTCCAAACCTCTTTCCCATCATGGCGGTAGCAGCGATTATGGGCTTTCTCAACATCCCAATCAACCTCGGATCCTCGGTGATGTTCGCCATTTCTTTTGGGATCGCTGTGGACGACACCATTCATTTCCTGAGCAAGTTTCTGTTGGAAAAGAAACAGCACCGATCCAATCTCTATGCGATCCGAAGAACGATGGTCACCTCCGGCGAACCGATTCTCATTACCACACTTGTGCTCACTGCAGGATTTGTGGTGTTCAGCTTTTCGCAATTCAATGCCTCTTTTTACATAGGGCTGTTCGTGAGTGTTTCTTTTGTTGTGGCATTGATCGCGGATCTTACCCTGCTACCAGCATTGTTACTTCGGTTTTATTCTGATAAAAAGAAAAAATAGGATTAATAACAGGAAGTTCTCATCAAGACCATTTCACGTTCGAGTCTTCTTGTCGAGTCAAAATCTAATTTGATCGGGATATTCCATTCTTTAATCGAATAAGAACCTATTTATCAATCACATACAAAAACCATCCACTTATTTTGAGCCCATCTAAACCAAAACATTTGTAATTATGAAAACCAAATTATTATCAACCGTAATCGCGATTTTGGCTATCACTTCTGCCAAAGCGCAAACCGAACAAGGTTCCATTCTAGTAAGTGGAACGACCAACCTAAATTTCGTTTCAGAATCTATTGAAGGTTTTGACAACAACTTCAATACTTTCTCAGCGGGACTAATGGGCGGCTATTTTCTTATCGATGGTCTAGCACTTGGGCCGGTATTTGATTACCAAAGTATTTCTTCGGGAGACTCCAAGATATCAGTAAGTTCATTGGGGGTATTTGCCAGATACTACGTCAACAACGCATTCTTTGCCGGGGCCAGCTTTTCGAGCGAAACGACAAAGAGTGATTCCGGAAATGGCGAAACCAAGTTATCCGGCACGTCCCTGGATTTGGAAATAGGTTATGCTGCATTTGTCGCAGACAACATCGCCATTGAGCCTAGTATTGGATATTTCACCAAAGGCGGTGACGGAGACGGGACTTCCGGCTTTGGCGCCAATATAGGAATCACGTTCTTCCTACAATAATACTTTAAGAGGCCTTCTCAAAAGCCAATCCAGCTGTCAGGCTGAGGCACTCGAAGCCTTGCAATTAGATGCGAGAGGACATTTCGAGAACCTCAATGTGACAAGTTCTTATGAACAGTAGCTTTTGAGAAGGCCTCCTATTTCCTACTCACCCACTCATTTCCTTTGATGTAGTACCGCCAGGGCAATAAGGCATCTTCTTCCGCATAGTCTATTCCTACACGAGCGGTTTCCACAATTTCAAAACCCTCATTTTTCCCTTCTTCAATCCATAGAACATTTTCGTGAAGATCAATTCCGTTCAATGAAGTAGTGATACCCATGGCTTTCGACAGTCTGCCAGGCCCATTGCTGAGATATTTATTGTTTGACTTGATTCTAGCCTTCATAAGCTCAGTGCCCTCTAGGGGTTCCAGAGCCCGGATCAAAACGGCATCTGCCAGACCTTCCTGATTAGTCACTACGTTAAACAAGTGATGAACACCATAGCACAGGTATACATAGGCAATACCCCCGGGTTCGTACATAATCTCTGTGCGTTTGGTTCGCCTCCCTCCGTAAGCATGACATGCTTTGTCCGTTCTCCCGTTATAGGCTTCCACTTCTACGATCTTGCCTTTGCACTGCTGACCGTCGATTTCGGTCACCAACACCTTGCCCAATAGGTCACGTGCGATTAGCAGCACGTCGTCCCGTTGATAGAACTCTTTAGAAAGTATTTTACCTGAAAGCATTTGTGATTAATAACCCTACCTATAAATTGCCGTATATCATCGCGTATTTGAAACTATCAAAATGAACTTAATTATGAAAAGAACCAAACTATTTGCCTCATCAATTTTGGGACTTGCAATGGCTTTTAGCTTCAATGCAAATGCTC